>CAVCBD010000015.1:0-33967 GCA_963599935.1 Acutalibacteraceae bacterium
TTAAGCGATTCTTGAGCCAAGATTAATGTTGGATGAGTTTTTGGGTGGCGGTGGGGAAGGGGGAGGTGCCCTTCTGGGTAGCTAGCAGCGAGGTCTAATACTTTCCCGAGAAGTGAACGAGCTAAATCGGACCCCCGAAGCATCGACACTTTTCGGGTGCCGTTTCCTGCGGCTTTGATGCCAGAATCCTGCGTTTATGCCGTTGAAAAATGCGGATGCTCCAGGGGTCCAAAAACAGACGTTCACTTCGCGGAAAAGTATTAGACCTCGATAGCGGGGGATGGGGTACCGGTGTGAAACGGTGTCAGAAATGGGATAAACAAGGCAAACGGATCGCATTGATCAATAATAACGTTGCAAAAGTATGAAAATATCCTACAATTGCAACATGAAGTACTTTAGCAACATAGCGGCGATAAGCGAGCTTTCCGAGAGCGAGGGCGTGTTCACCACGGCTCAGGCGGCTCGCATGGACATCTCTCGAGATGCGCTGGCACACTCATGCCGTGCGGGGCGTCTTGAGAGGATATGCCACGGCGCCTACCGGATGTCTGGCACGCAGCGCCGAGACACCGACGAGCTCAACGCTCTTTGGAAGCTCACCAATCCCTCCCTTTGCGTATGGGAGAGAAAACGCCAGTGGGATGGCATCGCCGTGAGCGGTACGACCGCGGCGAACCTACAGCAACTGGGCGATTTCTATCTGTCCCCCTACAGGATGACCGCGCCCACGCGCATCAATACAAGAAACGAATCCCTTTCCTTTGCAAAGCGCGAGATCGCTGAGCAGGACATCGTCTGGCTCGACGGCCTGCCGGTAACTAAACCCGAGCGCACGCTTGTTGATCTTTGCCTCGATTGCGAGGACCCCTCATTAATTATCGATGCCTATAACGACGCGCTTGGTCGAGGGCTCGATATACAGCGGCTGAGAGGTCTTGTAGAGGAGAACTCTAAAACTGCCAAACGACGCGAGTTGATGATGCCCTTGTTGACGACGCTGAACGGGTAATGAGAAACGGAGGGCATGGTGAAGTACAAAACACCTGCCGCACTGGAGATGGCTGTTAGGGATGCCGCAAGAGAATCGCCGATGGATACTAATCGGGCGATCGTCGGTTTCTACTTTCATCGCTTCCTATGTCGCGTTTTTTCAGAAGATGACGGCAGCTTTGTGCTCAAGGGTGGCCAAAGCGTCCTAGCGCGAACACTCGATGCGCGTGTCACAAGGGATATTGACTTGGTTGCTCAAGAGGAAAGTCTCGAAGAGGCTATTGCCGATCTGGTGCAGGCTGCTTCGATTGATCTGGAGGATTTCGTTTCGTTCGTCTTTGATCGTGCAGAGCAGATCAAAGAAGAAGATGAGTATCGGTGCGGTGCGAAGGTGTGGTTCACCCCCTTTATGGGAACCAAGAAGCTACAGCCAATTTCAATTGACTTGGTAATTGATGAAGTGCGGGGACTTGAGCCTGAGGTTCTTGCGCCGATCGATCGTTTGAATATCGAGGGGCTCCCAGTCTGCGACTATCGAGTATGCCGAGTGGAGAGTGCCCTTGCAGATAAATTGCTCGCAATGATAGAGATGCATGAGGGCCGTGCCTCTTCGCGAATCAAGGATATAGTCGACATCTTGGTGTACGCAAAAACTTGCTTCGTCGATGGGGCTACGCTTGTCGAGAGAGTCGAGAAAGAAGCGTCTGCCCGCAAGGTGGCAATGCCGGAAGAGTTCGTGGCGCCTCTCTGGTGGAAACAAAATGGTTCTGCGCAGTACATAAAGATGGCGAGGCAGGCGGGGGTACTTGATCTCGCGGGGAACATTGCTGGGGCAGAAGGGGTCGTCAATCGGTTGTATACACCGTGCTTTAATCATTCGGCGAATGTGCGCAAATGGAATCCTCAGACCACGGGATGGGAATAGGCTAGATAGTTAAGCCGGCGGCAGGATTAGTTCCTGCCGCCGGCTTAAGACGTTTCTACTGCCTATGTATGCGCTACTCACAGGCCTGGTCGACCACCTGAGTAACGGCCTTCTTTGCGGCTTCGAGGTTGCGCTGGGCTTGGGCGACAGCGGCCTCGGCTTGTTTCTTGGCCCTTACGACCTCGGCAAAGCGATTGATGGATTCGCTATACTCGCGCGTACGCGGGTCGAGTGCTGGTGGGACTTCGATCTCGAACAGATCGGTAGGGCGGATGGCGCGGATACTGGCTGCTTCAGTTAATGCTTGAATCAGCTGCGCCCCGTGGCCTTTGGTAAGGTATCCAACGATTATCTCCGAAAACACCACGCGCTCCTCTTCGGTCATCGTTTGGAATGACGGGCGAATGACGGTGGTGTTATGCGAAGCAACCAAATGCCGCTTGGCGTCATCGGCGCTGACGACGAGCAGGTTGGATGCGCCGTAGCGGCCCAGCATGCGCGGCATGACGATATCTCCAGCGCGGAGCTCGTAGCGATCGAGAACGCTGGCGTCTACCTTTACGAATTTAGGATCCGAACCGTTTGTACTCTCTACAGCGTTTACAGGCAGAAGGTTGCCGTCTTGAAAATCCTGAGATGAGATGCGGCGTACCTCGATTGCGTCAATGTCGTTTGACGTCGTGCTCTCGCGAGGCATGAATGGTGCAACTCGCGTAAAAGCGTCACCGAGCTTGGCGTTGTAGTTTCGGGTGAGGCTGATAAGGCTGATTTTGCCTTTTGAGAGAGCGGCGTGGTGTTGGAGCAGCTCGCGCGTGGCAAAAGTGGACGTTTCGATAGACTTCGATCTGGGCGTATTTGAATTAATACGGGTCCAGTCGGGGGAGATGGCAAAGGTAATATCTGAATAATACGACGTTTTGGTTATGTATTGAAAGCGCGGTCTGGGCTCAATTGCGCTGCGAAATGCAACGCTGCGATTTCCTGAAGACAGTATGAGGAGCGCGCTTGTCATGTAGGGCCTGGGCTCGGAAAGTGGCAAATAAACGACGCTCTCGATGAGCCCTTCGCGTATCAAAATCGTGCGTGCTTGTTCAGCTTTATCAAGTAAATCGGCGGGAAGGATCACTGCCGCGCGAGTGCGACCTGAAAGGGCGATTGCGTACAGACACCAAATAAAAGGACCCCAGTCGCAAAAATCCAGATAGCCAGGCTCCAAATAATCGATGAGCGCGGCACTGTCTTTTTCGACATCGCGATTGTTTGCGCGATAGTAGTTTGATGCGTCGATAAACACTGGAGCGAGCTCGTCATTGCTTGCGCTCTGTTTACCAGGCTCAAGCTCACAAATATTGGGCACGCCGTTACCGTTTAGGGTAAAGCACTTAGCGAGATCTTCGGCATCCACGGCGCCGGGTAGACGTACGGTGAGCAGACGACTGCCTTGTTCCAAGTTAAGCGCGCGCGAGAGGGCGGCGGCAGTGAGGCGTGGCAATGATGATGTAGTTTCACGCATGTATAGAGCCCTTTCTTCTCAGTGGGTTTATATTAGCAGAAAAAATTGAAAATTTCTAATGACGAGAACAACACACTGTGTTATCCTCGAAGCAATCCAAATCCAACTCAATATCAGCTGCTTGATGCGAACGCTTTGCAGTCTTTAGGCAAATTGCATTATCAAGCAGGAGGATTCCACTTATGAAACTGCAGGTTAGGTCGACAGTCATCGCCCTAGCGTCAGAACATTCTAAAGTCTAGAACAGACTCATTATAAGCACCCACCACAGAAAGGAAGGCCATTCGTGAAGAGTAAAGACGACATCTACAAAGCATTCCTTGACGAGATCGACGAGGATCTCCGCAGTATATGCGAAATGAACGGGAAGGCGGAACGGCCGCTTCCGTACCCGTACTGCGGTGAGGAAAACGTTGAGCGCCTGGCCAAGACGCTCGTTGGCGTGCTGGAAGAGCGCTCGCCCGATATTCCCGGGCTGGTGCCCGAGCAGTATCGAGCCGATGTACACGAGGCCCGCGAACTTTTGACTGCCGCGACACTCGCTTTGCTGCCACTGTATTTTCCCCCACGCGATAGCCGCATAGGCAGTGTAGCGACTGTGGTGAGTATGTTTAGGCACGGGCGTACTGCGGGCTTTAAATCGGCTGGTGTTCTCTTGTTCGAGGAAGTTGCGACAGGGATGAAGTACAGCACCAAGCAGGGTGCCTATATCCCGTCCTCCTTCGTGCGCCATACCGATGGCAGAAAGCCATGCGACCGGCTGCACCGCGATGGATCGCGTGGCTTTACGGCGGATGAAGATGATGCCGTCATGTTTTATAAGCGCTACCTCAAGGTGCAGCGACGCGTGTTCGATACGAGTCCGCGTTTCAACTTTGAGTTATGCGTCAAACGCCCGTTTGAGGCACTTTTGGACGAACGACACACTTTTTATTACATGGAGGAAAAGATGGAAATCGATTTGACCAACAAAGTACACGGACTCGAAAATCGCTATCTCCTCAATATCAAGCATCATAAAGATTACGACCTGCTTGACAAGCTGATGATCCATGCACTGCTTGCGTACCTGGGCGACACAACGGTCTCAACTGCTGCTCGCGAGAGTTATCTGGCGCAGGCCGAGCGCCTGATCGGTCACGCGACCAAGTCGCCGCACTCGGCACAGCTCAATGAGGACGACGGCGACGATCGCATTGCTTAACAACCACTAACGCCACGGACAAGAAAGGGGTCACGCCATGCCAGTCATCAAGATGTACGGCTACGAGGCCGCGCAGCAAACGGAGTATCAGACCAAGAAGTGGGCGACTAAGGAGGAGATGCGGGCGCTGTCGTCCGGCGATGAGCAGCGCGACGTGATCCTGGCGCAGGGTGCCACGGTGGCGTTCTACGAGGACGACAAGCATTGGGAGACGAGTGTGTCCAACAATGTTTTTGCCTTTGGAGGTACCGGCAGCGGCAAAACGGCGAGTTTCATTTTGCCCAACCTGCTCAATCACCACGAATGCTGTTATGTGGTCACAGACACCAAGGGTGAGCTGCTGCGCCGTACGGGGAAAGGCTTTGAAGAGGACGGCTACGAGGTAACGGTTCTCGATACTGTTAATCCCGAGCAGTCGGCCGGATACGACCCTCTGCGTTACGTGATGGATGTCGAGGATATCCCCACCACAGTGGCGGCAATCATGGAGGGGGTCGATCCTGACGGCCGTAGCCTTAGGTATGATCCGTTCTGGAATAACGCGAGCGACCTGCTGCTTCGAGCGATTGTTGGAATCCTGTTCCTCCTGGAGACCCTTGCCGGCACCCTTGCGCCGGGCGAGGACCCCAATGCTCCGCGCCGCTACCTTAAGATGAACAACGTCTTTAAGCTGGCCGCGCTCATCAAGGTCACGGGAGATGGCGAGGGGCGATTCCCGTTGGACTACCTTGTGGAGGAGGTGGAGTCCAAGGAGTTCCTCGATAAGTATGGGGCGGTGAGCGCAGGCCTGTACGGCGTTGAGCAGTATCGCGATTTCCGTGGGGCGGCCGATAGGACGCTTAAGAGCATTCTGATTACGCTCAATGCAACTATCTCGCGGCTTAAGACACCTCAGCTCATGCGCGTTTTTGAGCATGACGAGATGCGTCTTGATCGTATTGACGAGGGCAAGCGCGTGATCGATCTTAAGGTGAGCGACAACGATTCGGCTAATGCATGGCTTGCGAACGTTGCCCTTAAGCAGCTGTTTAACCTTGCCCAACGCCGTGCCGATGCCAGCCCCAGCGGACATTTGCAACGCCGCGTGCAGTTTGTGCTCGATGAGTTTCCCAATGTGGGACGCATCCCCGATTTTGAGCGCAGCATTGCGACCGTGCGCAGTCGCGGCATTAGCTTTTTGATGTGCGCGCAATCGCTGAGCCAGCTCGATGGCGTGTACGGCAAATCCACGGCGCTTACCATCCTCGATAACTGCGATAGCTTGGTCTATATGGGTGGCGGCAGCAACATCGCGACGCAGAACTACATAAGCGAACTGTGTGGCGAGTCGGTTTTGGGCACCAAGTACGTGGGTGCCGAGCGCACAGCCGTAGATGTGCGCGGCTACGTGATGACCCCGGGCGAGGTGGGGCTTATGCCTCGCGCCGATTGCCTGGTTAAGGTGACCGGCATGCGACCATTCCGCGCCAAGAAGTACTTTTGCGACGATCATCCCAATGCGGCCAAGTGGCTGAGGGATTAGCCCTTGCAGCTTCGCACGCTTCATCTTGCTTATTTGGCTGCACGGCCTCCACTGGCCGCTGGCCGTGCGGCCCAGTTTTACCTCCTTACCAATTACGTTTAGAAGGGAATTACCATGCCCGTTATGTATCGTGAGCCCAGTATCATTAAGAAGTCCAAGGACGGCCGCGTTGCCGCCGTCGATATGGCAAGCGAGCTGCTCAACAGCCGCGTGCTGTTGCTGGAAGGCGAGGTCAACGATGTGACCTGCAACGGCCTTATTAAGTCCATGCTGGTGCTGGAGCATCAAAGTGCCTCCGAGCCCATCACCCTCATCATCAACAGCCCGGGCGGCAGTGTTACGGCGGGGCTGGCGCTCATCGACACCATGCAGTCGCTCGACTGTCCCGTGATCACGGTGGGCGAGGGCGTCGTGGCCTCGATGGCCGCGGTGATACTGGCCTGCGGCGACCACCGCCAGGTGTACCGCCACACGCAGGTGCTCATCCATCAGCTGATGGGCGGCACGGGCATGGCGCAGCAGACCGATATCGAGATCGCGGCACAGCATGCGGCGGCCATGCGCGCCGAGCTGGACGAGCTGCTGGCCGAGCACGGCAACCTGAGCGCCCAGGAATTCCACGAGCTCACCGAGCGCGACTGCTGGTGCAACGCCAAGCGCGCCCTAGAGCTGGGCCTGGTGGACGAGGCGATTGCGCCCAGCAAGAAGGCGCTCTAGCGGGGCGCATGCCTTGTGAGCATATAGAGCAGGACGATCGAGTGCGTTAATTCACAGCCAGAAAGAGATTGAACATGAACAGAATTTGGGATGTCGATGGTATTGAGTGGGAAGACCTGCCCTGCGTGAGCGACCTGCTGTGCGCGGCGGACACAAAGATCCTGGCGCACGAGGTCGCCCTGCGATACGCCGGCAAGGCGGGCGGCTGCGGCCGCGGCCGTGGCGATAGCAAGCACGGCCTAAAGCGCGCCCGCCGCAAGGTCAAAAAGCTGCGCAAGATTGACCCCGAGCCCAGCGACAAGATCATCCTGCTGCCCAAGCACGTCATCAATCGTCGCGATGCAGGCCACGGCTTTGGCTATTACGACGTGGAGCCGTGCATCTTTACGCGCGACGGCGTGCAAAGGCTGGGGGAGGACGTGCTCGCCAATGTGCTTCCGTGGGAATTGATCCTGATGGATGATGAGTCCGCGAGCGAAATGCTGGGCTTTCGCGTATGGCTCGGCGGCGAGTGGGATCTATGCGAACGCTATCGCTTTATGGCCGTGGTGTGCGTTCGCATGCTGAACAACATCCGGGCGCAAAAGGAGATGCGCAAGTTCCTCGAGCAGGGCGATGCGGCCTGCGATATGGACGAGGACGATGTAGTTGAGGACATTCGCCGCGACGTGCTGTATCCCGAGGAAGTAATTAACGCCAAACTCGGCGGCTATTGGGACGCGAGTTTGGGACTCAACCTGCCCTGGAAGGACGAGCATCGGCAGACTTGCACGCGGATTGACAGGGCTATCGATGACCTGTTTGCCGAGGAAACGAAGCGCTGCGCTGCGGAGCTTGGGAAGAAGCTCGAGCGCGGGTATGAGGAGCGCGGGGAGTTACTGAACGGGATGTCCTTGTGAACGGTTGCCGACGGTCCGATAAAAATCTGTCCGGACGAAATGATAGAACGATAGCGTAAATAGCATCTGCACTTTAAGGAGTTAACAATGGGAATCGCCTATAAGGAACTGTTTCGTGTAAACCGTCCTATCTGTGGGCCTGGACCAGGAGGTTTCTTCATTAAAAGATTCAAGGAAGGCGGCTACAGTGAGGCTGAATTGCTCGATTTAATTTCGGGAGTGGACTTTTCTCTTGGTGAAGTGGATGAGGACATTAGCCTGAAAAAGAAATGCGAAATAGTCGAACAGGCGGTGAGTGGGGTGCATTATACGAGTTGGGCCCCCAGCGTGATCAGCATGATCATCTCACTTACGGTCGGAGGGTGTCTGTCTGCATGGGCGGGCAACAATTCAATCGCTGCCGGGGTTTTCGTGACGCCATGCCTGATTGCCTTGGGAATATATGCATGGTTTCGTTTATGCTTTGAGCGAAATCAAACGGTACTGTTGGGTGCGCTGAACCACATAAAGACACTTCAGCCGTAGTTGCATGAAATCGCCGATCGCCTGCCGTGGGCCCTCGGGACCGCCCTCGCGGCGCCCTTCCCGCTCTTTCCGGACATGGCGTCCTCCGATCTCCCGGGGCCGGCCGACCCGGCCCTCAGGGTATCGGATTCCCAAATTCATCCGTACATGTACGGATGAATTTGGGAGGTGTTCGGATGAAGTTGATATTCAAGGGGTGCGGCAGTTGGCAGGAATCTCAAGCGCCCAACCGCCAATCTCCACATTTCTTTGCTAAACTAGCTTTGCGCGGGAAACCGTGCATAGTTCGGGAGCATGTCCCCCAACTGGATCTAGGTTCGGATGCCGTTGCCCGGACTATTGGTGAAGGTTGGGGGACTTCCTACTTTCCATAGCGCAAGAAGTCGTAGATGCGGACGCACTTCCGATAATGCGAATCTTTCAACAGAGCCCTCTTCTTGGCAGGGTCGTTTCCCACGTCAGCCAGTGCCCGCTTCAGCAACGCTTCCAAGTCGTCGACGTCCATCTCTTCCTCTGAAAGGCACGGGATGAACGCGAACGGGCTCTTTGGCGCGCATGCATTCGCAAGGCCCTTTATGCTCAGCGACCCTTCGAATCTGCGACGAGTCGCAGGCATCGATTTGCGGAACGTTTCGCTTCGATAGCTATCAATCGAGGTGAGCGTTGGGAGATAAGTCGCTATGTCCTTACCGACCTCTCCACCGAGTCCGCGCGTGTACTTGAAGACAGGCATGTTGTTGGGCCGTTGGCGCACGTACATGTTGAGGTAGTTCTCGACGATGAACTTTGGGTCATAGCGAAGGTTATCGAGCACGATGTCCTCGAAGATATCTTCAGGTGAAATCGGCTTTCCGATGCTACTTGGTGACACCGACAGGCCGATGACGATCTTCTGGTCCGGGTCAAGGTCGTTGAGGACATTGTCTATCCCTGAGACGATGATGTCGGAACTCGGGTCGATATGCTCCGCAAGCCTGAACACGCTGCCCCTCAACTCGCGGATAAATCGCGTGCTATACATTTTCCGGAAGCTGCGCATCGCATCGTAGATCGACTCGAAGTCATCCGTGGTGATCTTCGTCATCGAAAGCGTACGGCCACCGAAACTCATAGCAATCTCGCCAACAGAGGTGTCGGTTGCGTGCTGAACGAAGATGAGCCGCTTGCCCAGCCGTTTGAGCTTGTCATCTGGTAGGCATTCGCAGATGTCACCCAGTATCGACCTGATGTTCTCGTCTTGAATCGAATAACCGAGGAAGATGACGGGATACTCGACGAAGAGGGTGAGCAGCTTCGCCGAGAGATACTTCCTCTTCTGCGCGAACTCCGCATAGTCAGCGCTGGTCAGGACGATGCTTCCCGCCCTCGAGACTGAGCCATGGATCTTGTATATCTCCTGAGAGAAAGCCTGGTCAGAGAACAGGAGGTCGCTTTCTCCGACGTAGGTCGTGAAATCAGGGAACAGAGTCTCGCACATGCAGTCATAATTCGTGGTGATGATGCCGGCAACCTTCTCCTTGCCCGCCTTCGCCAGCTTCTCAGTTTCGGCGCTTTCGACGAGACGAGCTCCTGCGATCTTATCTGCGACGTAGATCTTCATGGGCGAAGCGTCCCCGGTAAGCTCGTCACTGTGACCTTCGCGGAAGGCAGCGAATTCATCCGATGCAAAGAGCTCGTGGTTTACTTCGCTTTCCATGAGCGTGGCAACGTACGGCAGTTCGGACTCGACCTCGCCGTTCTGGACAGCAATCTTCGCCTGGCTCTTGAAGCGCGCGAAGGCATATGGGTCGTCAAGCACCTCGGCGCAGATATCCGAAAGCAGCCCCTCCCATCCCGGCGTGCCGCAGTAACGACGGGAGAGGCCAGAGCCGATGAAGAGAAACGGATAACGCCCGGCATCATCAACAGCTTTGTGGATTATCGATTTGATTCTCTCGTCCATAATCTTTCCTCCTGTACCAATCGACATGCTCGTGAAATGTTATCCCACCAACTTCGGCGAGTGCGGGCTGAAAGCATCATTGCCGTTCTGCCCGTCGACCAATCCGCGTGCGAGACTCAGCGGCACAGCTGCAGCGTTCTCGACCTCCATGCTAAGCACGTAGTAGAAGTCCGTCCCCTGGCTCCCACGATTCCGCTCGTAACCAATAGCGGCCAGCCGGTTGGCTAGTTCGTCTCTCGAAACCAGCTCGTTAGCCTTCACCTTGCAAAGCACGGGTTCAAGTTCGTAGGTGTTTGTCTCGCTGATTGCGTTCCTGTAGAAGCGGAAATGGGTCGTACGAAAGAGATCTTTATGATGGGAGTACACGTGCCCGTCCTTAATGGCGTAGAAGTAGAAAAGGAACTCACCGCCCTCGTTTAGCCTGCCGCTGCTTTCAAGGAAACAGTAAATGTGTGGCGCTACAACGGAGAGCCGATTGCGCTTCCGAAGCGATTTGCCCCACGAGCTGAGTTTACTGAATACCACAACGATATGATATTGAAGGGGTAATTTGACTATCTCCCGACCAAACGAGGATTCGAATTGGTTTGCTGGAATGTGGCAGTGCCTTGTTCTAAGCAACGTATTTGCGATAGAGCCGCGCGGGAACGGTGCTTGGGGCCGTCGCACCAGTAGCAAATTACTTATTTCGAGCGATGTGATGCTGCGATTTCGGAAATGCTCGCCTGGCATTGAGTGGGAAGACCTGCCCTGCGTGAGCGACCTGCTGTGCGCGGCGGACACAAAGATCCTGGCGCACGAGGTCGCCCTGCGATACGCCGGCAAGGCGGGCGGCTGCGGCCGCGGCCGTGGCGATAGCAAGCACGGCCTAAAGCGCGCCCGCCGCAAGGTCAAAAAGCTGCGCAAGATTGACCCCGAGCCCAGCGACAAGATCATCCTGCTGCCCAAGCACGTCATCAATCGTCGCGATGCAGGCCACGGCTTTGGCTATTACGACGTGGAGCCGTGCATCTTTACGCGCGACGGCGTGCAAAGGCTGGGGGAGGACGTGCTCGCCAATGTGCTTCCGTGGGAATTGATCCTGATGGATGATGAGTCCGCGAGCGAAATGCTGGGCTTTCGCGTATGGCTCGGCGGCGAGTGGGATCTATGCGAACGCTATCGCTTTATGGCCGTGGTGTGCGTTCGCATGCTGAACAACATCCGGGCGCAAAAGGAGATGCGCAAGTTCCTCGAGCAGGGCGATGCGGCCTGCGATATGGACGAGGACGATGTAGCTGAGGGCATTCGCCGCGACGTGCTGTATCCCGAGGAAGTGATCGACGCCAAGTTCGGCGGCTATTGGGATGCGAGTTTGGGGCTCAACCTGCCCTGGAAGGACGAACATCGGCAGACTTGCACGCGGATCGACAGGGCCATCGATGACCTGTTTGCCGAGGAAACGAAGCGCTGCGCTGCAGAGCTTGGGAAGAAGCTCGAGCGCGGGTATGAGGAGCGCGGGGAGTTGCTAAACGGGATGTCCTTGTGAACGGTTGCCGACGGTCCGATGAAAATCTGTCAGGACGAATTGATAGAACGATAACGCAAATAGCATCTGTACTTTAAGGAGTAAAGGAAGATCATGAACACCCCTATCCAAATTTCATCCAGCGCCGTTGAGGCTGCACCCCGCACCAACAAAGGCGAGGTCGTCAGGCTCGTGCAGGGCGCACTGCTCATTGTCGTCGCCGCGATTGCCGTTGTCGGCATCGCCTCTGTCGCCGCTCCGTTCTGCATCTGGAAGGGCGAGTTCGCGTTTTTTCTGAACGAGTCGTCCCACACCAACTACTCCGTTTCTGCGATCGCGGAGTACGCGTCGGCGGCGCCTGGGTCCGACTGGATGTCGCTGCTCGTGGCTGCGCTCATCGCGGCGTACCCTGCCTACCATGCCGTTTGGCGCGTTCGTGAGGGGTTTGGACTCAGCTGCGAGGGTCCGGTGTTCAGCAGGCGCGTGTCGCGCTTGCTCGCCGCGGTGAGCGCTTGCCTGCTGCTATCGATGCTGTTCATGGGTTATGGAACGGCCTGGCTCATCAACGGCAGTGCGATGGGCGACCAGAGCCTTGTCGAGACGGGGCACAATGCATGGACCGTTTCTATCATGATGATGCTGGGCTGCGCCCTGATGTGCCTGTTCAAGTGGTTTGTTGCAAAGGGCCCCGGACGCAATTTTGGCAGTGGTTTTGCTATCGAGCTTGTCCGCCTCGCCGACGTTCTGCTGAAGCGCGCGAGCTCGAACCTGGTCTTGTGCTACGTGGCCGAGCTGCTTGCATGCGTGTTGGCGCTGGTCTTCATTGCCGTGGCCTGTGTTGTCGTGAGCGTGGCCATCGTGCTCGTAATCGCGGCCGTCGGCTTGGTGGTGTTCCTTGCCATGCTTCCCATTTGCTTTGCCGCCACGTGGCGCAGGTAGCGGGGGTTACTCCCAATGCCCCGCAGCGTCCGCGCCCCGGTGCCGCTCCGCAGCCAGTGCAAAGTCCGATGACACTCTTTAGCCACTGCGCTGAACGGCGTGACCGATCGGCAGGTTGCCGGGAAAAGCTTTAGCAAGCGCCCCGACCAGGTTCAGGAGTCTGCCGCCGATGCATCCCTGATGCGTGCTGCCCTTGCAGTGATCGATGCTAAAGAGCGCGAGGCGTTGGAGTGCGATCTTAAGAACCTGCTCGCTTCGTGCGAGTAATCGCGGACTGCTCCTCTTTCCTTTCTTTCTTCTCTCAAGCGGCATGGACGCCGCCGCCTTGACCGCCCTGCGCGAGTTTTTGTCCGCACGGGATGGTATCAAACACGTGTAACAACTAAATCGGAGGTTTGACCATGGTTACATGGGAACTGAACTGTCAATCGAACCCGTCGTCTGCGGACGACAAGGAGCTTGCTCCCTATCTTGCGCGCCAAAAGACGATGCGCGAGTTTTTTGAGCGTGCGCTGTTTGTCCCCAAGGGCCAGGACAACAACGGCCTGTACTTTTTGGGCGCCACGACGGGCTCGGGTAAAAACTACACGGCTGAGCAGGTCACGGCAGACCTGATTGCCGGCGGCTGGGATGAGTCGGGCTGTTTTAATAAATGCCCCGGTCGCCGCACCTTGGTGTTTGTGGTTCCAGGCAAGGACAACCGCGATAACTACGTTGCAAACGTGCGCGAACTGCTGGTTGACCAGGGCATGGATGGCGATGCCGCGCAGCGCATGGTGTTCGATCTTCCGCGTGCGGGCGATAACATCCTGCATTGGATTGAGACTACGCGCGGTAAGGGCGCCGTGGGCGTGCGCGACATTCCGTGTCCCATCGAGGCGGACGACGAGAGCTCTCATCGCATCATTAAGCGAGCGTGGGGCAACGCGATGGAGATCGCCGATGACCTTTTGGGCATCCTTGACACTCGAAATCGTCTGGGAGGTGTTGCAGACCGTTTGACCCCCGCCCTTCGCGACAAGCTATCGTCGGCGGATGCGAGCTTGCGTTGGGCTGTGAGCCACGAGCTCAAAAACATCACGCGCGGCATGGAGGTAATCCCCCAGATTTGGCCGTCTGCCCTGCTCAATGACGAGAGCATACCGCATGTGATTGCGTGCACGCCTCAAAAGCTCATCAATAGGATCGATACAGTGACCGGTGCAGGCGTTGTGCTCTTTAACGCAATGGCTGCCGAGAAGGGCCTGTTTATCTTTGATGAAATCGACCACATGAAGGCCGACATACTGTCGACGCTGACAGACGATCCCGTGACGTTTCAACCGGACGAAGTATTGCGTATCCTCGATCGTCATTTTAACGGCGGTGTGGTGGACCCCCTGCTACTGGGGAATCGAGATCAATGGATGGCGGTCTATACGCACGCTTCCACGTCGGGCGATCACAAAGGGTCAAACGCCGAGAGGAACAGGGTTTCGCGGGCGAGCGTAGAGGAAGATGCCGAAGAAATCGCCAAGGATGCCAAGAAAATTCAAAAGGCACTCGCCTCTTGTATTAAGGAAATGAAACTGCGTCCGCCTTTTGCGCTGTCTGACGAGGCGAAAGAAGAGCAACTCTCCGGTCGACATCTGTTTGGTAGTGACGATATTTCGGTGGGCGACAACTCGGCGAATCCGTTGCGCTTCAAACTCAATGAGGGCGGTACTCGCAATATGATTATCACTCGCGGAGGGAGTGGGCAGCAAACCGTCAGCAAGGCGATGCGTCGTGCACGCGGTCTGGTCAGGATGGTGGTGGGTCATCTCGCCCGCTGCGCCACACTTATGGACAGCCTGTACTACGGAGGTCTTTCGTACAAGGACGACCTTTCGCGCAAGAACATCATCGATGCCCTGGGCATTAGGAACAACCAGACCAGCGAGAAGTATTTTTGGGATGCGTTGATGCTGGCGCTGTTCTTTAAAGATCGCAAGAACGACGAGATCGATGCCGCCGATGACTCGATGTATGCGCGTGGCGTTGACTACTTAGTGATGGAAACCACCATCGAGCACATGTTTACCACGTACCTAACCAGCCATGGCATTGAGCGCATGCCCGAGGCCTACCTTGCCTCCATTGCCGCCAAAGCGCCTTGCGTGTGCATGAGCGCAACATGGAGTGCGCCGACCGTCAAAAACTTCAACCTCGATTACCTTGACGAGGTTCATGGCGTGGTTCGCAAGGACGCTTGGATTGGCGAGCTCAACCAGGAAATCGTGCGACAGACTAAGCTGTTTAACAAACAGGCTGCGAAGGAGTACGACGTCGATATTGCCTGGGTGGATGAGTCCAAGGAAATTACCGGCATGGTCGCGCTGGCAGGCGGCGCCTTTGGCGGCATCATCGTGTCGCCCGACGAGGTGTACGAGCGCGCGATGCGGTTCTTTGACGGGATTGGCGTGAGTGAGGGACTTGCGGTGCGCCTGCGCTTAAAGATTGCCGACAGGGTAGGCGTGAGCGACGCCAAGAGCATCGAGTTTGAGCTGAAGCGCCTGAGCAAGACGCTTGTTGCCGTGAGTACTTGGGCCCGTGGTGTGGCGCGTAACGAGCAACAGGCGGGAGCCGTTTTTACCACGCGCCACATGGGAAACCATGGCGAATTCAATAGTCTGGCGCTGGATCTTGCGCGCGAGATTGTCGCGGAGCTGGTGATTAGAAACGTCAAGCGCCCCGAGATGTCGTACGAGAAATCGCTTGAGGCCGCCAAGGACATGGTGCCGTGCTTTAACGCTGCGGAATGGGATGCAGGTTGGCGTGGCGCTCAAAAACGTCTCGAGCTGGGCCAGCCGACCCTGATGTTTATCAATCTTTCGGCAGGTGGCTTTTCCAAGAATCTCAAATACAAGGTGCCGGAGAATCTGTGCGACATGGTTCGTCAGGTCGATTGCGGCTTTGAAAATGTCGACCGTCGCCCCAAGATGGATCTTGATTTCTTATATATCGAGTCGCCCACAAGTCGTTTGACCTGGGGAGTGGAGATCAACTCAAATAAGTTTGTCCAGCAGGCGCTACTTGGCGTGGTGGAGCAGGAGGAACTGGTAGCGCGCGGCGAGGTTCCGTTTACTCAAAAGCGCCGGAACGTACGGATGCTTCTATCTGGCGTTAATAAGAGCCTGCCGGTGCGCGACACCCTCTCTTATCAGGTCGAAGGCGCTCGCATTGTGGCACAGGCTGTGGGCCGCCTGATGCGCACGAGTGTAAAGATGCCTTGCGTGCAGGTGATGCTCGACCGCGAGATTGCGAACGATTGCAACTTTTCGTTCTTGCATGATTTGCCGATGGGCTACGAGCTTGAGCAGGTGGTTGGTGCCTGCGCCGCTGCCAACAACCATATGACGGACAACAAGGAACACGCTGCCGTTAAGCAGCAGAACCTTGCCGCCTTTAGGAACAACCTTGCCAAGCAAAAGCACGAAAAGCTGGCGTGGAAAGTTACCTCGCTAAACGCCGGGGACGAAGATCTTGCTGCCTTCGATAGCGAGCGCGACTTTTACCTGCATCATTTTTGCCTGCCGTGGGAAGACCTTGTGCAATACCCGGAACGCCGGAGCACCGCGCTGCACATGCCGCATATTGCGAGCGGCTATGCGTATGCGCAAGGCGGGGCATGCAAGGTGCCACGTTTTAAATTCCCCAACTACGATGGTGAGCCCGTCGAGCAAATTGCCGCTCGTCTGGAGGACTATTGCCGCTGCAGCGCGGGCTATAAGGGCGCAAAGGTTCATCAGGTGAGTCAGGCTGCGGCGCGTGTGCCCGAGCTGCTGTCAATTCATGAGGTGCGCGAGCGCTGGTTTCGTGACGGGGTGCCTTCGACGCTGCAACCGGCGGCAACGGCACACATGACGCCCTATATGTTCCAAGCGGTCTACCTGGGTGAGCTGGGAGAATCTGCCGGAAGGGCAATCTTTGAGGCATATTACGACGGCCGTTATTCGCTTACGCGTGGCGATGCTGCCCATGCCGAGACGGGCGGCGACTTTGAGGTGCTCGATGCCGCCGGCAACAAGACCGGGGTGTGGATCGACTTTAAGCACTATCGCATCGGTGCGTATATCGCTTATGTTCGAGACGGTCGCGAGGCGTCGGATGCCGAGCGCTTTAGGGCGAAGGCTCAAAAGGTTGGGGCGAAACGCCTGCTGATCGTCAACGTTTTGGCTGATGAGGCAGCGCTTGAGTGCGTGCCCAAGGCACTCGACGCCGAAGGGACTGTGTTCTCCGTTCCTTATATGGCCGCTGACGGTGCAATCAATGTGGAGATGATGGAGGCGGTTCGTCGTGCAATCGAAGCATAACCAGCCGTGCGGTCTGGGAGACATCGCCGTATCAGAGCTCGTGTTGCAGCTCGATGCCGCTGCTGCCGAGGAGCGCTACTCGGTCTTTTGGTGCAACGTAGGCGATGCCGGTAAGCATGCCGTGGCGAACTTTATGGCCGATGTGTGCCAGACGGGCAAGGTCGTCGCGCTCACTCAGCTTGCCGATAATCGCGTCTTTCTGATGGTCAAAGCGGGCGTGCAGACGGGCGATCTTAATGCCTCGCTTTATCAGGAGCAGGTGGTTCCGATTAAAACTCATTGGAGCGAGTTGGACGATTACGTAGCGCTCCGTTTGCTGTTCAACTCCTGCTCTCAGTTTGAGGGGATTGAGGACGAGGTTCCCAATGATACGGGGCACTTGTATGTCATTAGCGCCAAGGGCGCCCGCCGCGACGCCGTCGAAAGTGACGGTAGGGGGCCTGCCAAGATTGAAACGGTCGAGATTGTTATCGATGAGGATTGCACTTTCGATCTTAAGATTCGGACGTTCACCAAGCGCCGTGTGCTTATTGGCAGGGCGCAAGGTGATGAGAAAGAGATCGAGAAGATTAAGAGCCAGGTGGGCTACAGGTTATCGCCTGTGGCGACGATGGTGCTCGCCCACGAACAAAAAGACGAGTACATCCTGCGCCGTGCCAAGGGCGACAAGCCGTCTAAGCGTCGCGATCTGACGTTTTCGGCCCAGGCGGACAAGGTCGCCTATACCAAGAAGGGCATTTTGTACCGAGAGCTGCAGATTCTTGAGCGTCGGTACAGTGACTTTGCCCGGGTGACGCTTGCGGAATATCCGCGTAAGAGTTTCTACGAGGTGCTCAAGGGCGATGAGTATGCTCGCGTGGTGGCAGAGCGTATGGTGGGGCGGCGTATCGTGGCGTCAGCCGCGCGCGATGGGCTTGCTGGTGTGGCACGCCAATTGGTCGATCGGCTCAACGATTCCTCGTGGGGTGTTTATGCATCGTATGGCGGAAGGACCGTGGGTTCGCAGGCGCTGAACATTGTCGTTGTGCCCAATGAAGTTGCCGAGGACGATGGCTATGCCTTGCACGCCGGCGTGGTGGAACAGCATGTGACGCCGGATGTGTGCGAGCCGTTGTTTAAGGCTGCGCCAAAGCAAAAGGATCGCAACGCGCAAGAGGCGATCCTGGGTGCCATGCTCAAAGAGCTGCTGGTAAAACAGGATGTCGTTGATGGGCGAGTGACGGCGTTTGACCTTGACGCTTTGGGTATTGAGTCGGTGACGGTGTGCGGCTTGGTCGATGTGCCACATAAGGAGAAGGACAAGATTGAGCTTGACTCGCGCATCGCGACGTTGGCGATTGGCGCGAATGGGGGCATGCGCTATGCCTCACATTCGGCAGAGGATGGTCCCGAGGACGAGATGGAGCTCGATCTGCTGACCGCGGACGGCAAACTCGATAAGGGCGCCTATGTCTTTGACGTGCGGTCGGGTGGGCGGTCTATGCTTGCGCGTGTGCGGGATACGGGGCTGACGACGTTTTCCAACAACTTTATGGTCCTGGTGGGCGAGCATCAACTCGCAGGCAAGGCGGGGCGTAAGAAGAAGTTTTTCGAGAGCTACAACTCGCCTTATTACGGCATTGGAACGTTCGAGCGCGCGGGCAAGACTTGCTATTTTGTGGGCGTCAACAACGGCACCCAGGAGGATATGGCGACTGCGATTCACGTGCGTTCGATCGAGATGCTCGACGGTGATGATTTGTCCGAGCTGTTGGTTCAGCTGGCCAACATAGGCCTTTCGCGCTATAAGGCTCCGTCCGTGTGGCCGATTCCGGTTAAGTATCTCAACGAGTGCGCTGCGCGTGAGGGCGCGGTGGGGGATGGCGATGAATGCTCATAAGAGTGTAGTCGAGTTATATGTACTAGAAATCTATAATTGTTCTTGCATCCTATAGTAGGAGTGCATATACTGCAGTCATAGCACATCAGATGGGGTCTCGAAAAGAGACCAAGCATACGCATTAGAGTTTATCTTGGAGGGACTTGAGCAATGACTACCTGTATTTCACCCCTTTACAACGACAATAGCGAGCAGATCAACCTTCAGGCGATGTACGAATACTATGGCAGTTCTAAAACCAAGAACTACCTGTACAATCAGAGCGATTTGGAGCCTAGCGCCGAAGATCGCGAGTATCTGAACGAGATTGAGCACGAGTGGGAGTATGAATTCGGCATCCGCTAATTCAGCCGACTCGCGATCTAGAACCTCCGATTTTATTACCCCGTTATCACCTCTTTTTAGCGGGGCACGTTGGATCGACTATGTGTGTCAAACAACAGCTCATCGTGGGAAGGAATCGGCAATGAGCAAGAACATGAACAAGAACATGAACGGTGTCGCTTCGAGCAAGGTTAGGGCTGCCGGGCGCGTGGCGACGGTTGCCGCGGCGACGATCGCCATGACGGGCGGCTCTCTGCTGTCGCCGATGACTGCGGTGGCGAAGGGCGCGAGCGGTGCCGACGCTGCGGGCAAGCCGGCAGCCGTGCTGTCTCCGTTGACGGGCGCCGCTGCGGCTAGTGCCGGTGCGGGTACGGTGTCGGCGGCGCAGAAGGTCGCCAACCTGCAGGCTGCGGTCGATGCAGCGCGTGCCAAGGCTGCTACCGCAAAGGCCAATCTGGATGCCGCCGCTGCTCCTTACGATGCCGCCGCCGCCAACCAGCAGCAAGCTCAGGGCGCCTACGATGCGGCCCGTGGCGCAAGCGACGCTGCCGCTTCTGCAGCTTCGGCCGAGCTGGAGCAGCAGATGGGTGCCGCGCAGGACAAGGCGGATGCGGACGTGAAAGCGCTCGAGGACGCTCAGGCTGCGCTCGATGCCGCCAAGAAGGACCTGACGGACAAGGGCGATGCCCTGACTGCTGCCCAGAAGGCGGCTGACGATGCCCAGGCTGCGCTCGAGGCTGCGCAGGCTGCTGCGTCCGACGCAACCCCCGAGGCTGTTGTCGCGGCTCAGACTGCTGCCGAGCAGGCCGCGAGCGAGCTGGAGCAGGCGAAGCAGAAGGCCGCCGACGCGCAGGTCAGGCTCTCGGATGCCCAGGTCGCTGCCGATGCTTCCGCTGCCAAGCAGCAAAATGCGCAGGGAAAGCTGTCTGCAGCTCAGCAGGCAAAGGCTGACGCCGATGCGGACGTGAACTCCGCCCAGGCGAGCTATGACGCCGCCAAGGCCGATCTTGACCGCGCCGAGCAGGGTGCCGCGGGCCCGGAGTACGATGCCGCCAAGGCCAAGGTGGACGCCGCCGCTGCTGCGCTGGACGCCGCCAAGTCGGTCCAGGCGCAACGCGAGGGCGAGCTCGCCGCCGCTTCGCAGGAGGTGGCCGCTGTCGAGAGCGAGGTGCAGACCGCTCAGCAGGCACTCGTCGCGCAGCAGCAGGCCGCTGCCGACGCTCAGTCCACGTTGGATGCCGCCACGGCTGCCGCGGCTGCAGCCGATGCTGCCTTCGATCAGGCAAAGGCCGACCATGCCAACGCGCTCGCGGCACTGGCGGAGGCTCAGGCCAAGCTCTCGGCTGCCAAGGACGAGAAGGACGCCGCCGACCAAGCGCTCGACCAGGCAAAGGCTCAAAAGCAGCAGACCGATCAGGCTGTGGCGCAGGCGCAGGCCAAGCTTGACGCAGCCCAGGCCGCGGCGAACGCTTCGGCGGAAAACTACCGCCAGGGCGCCATCGCGTTCTTTAAGAGCGTGGGCGCCGACGACGCGGCGGATATCATCCTCAACTGCAAATACGCTGGCCTTACCAAGGTGGGCGAGGAGGTCGACGCGACGAGCCTGACCAACATGAAGCAGGCGGTCGTGTGGCTCAAGGCGTGCAACGATTATCGCAAGAGCGTCGGCCTGAGCGAGCTCAAGGTGACGTACAACATGATGGCGACCGCCATTGCCGATGCGAACTACTCCGACACCAAGGTTGCCCATGCCCAGCAGTTTAACGTGGGCGAAAACGTGGCGTGGAACTACGGAAGCAATCCGTTCATCCAGTGGGTTGATGAGGAAAAGGCCGTCTTTGACCGCGCCGCGGCTACGCTGGGGGCGACGGGCCTTACGGGAAAGGCTGCTTTCGATTTCTATCGTCAGCATGGCGATGAAGTGGACCGCTACGTTGCGGTGCATGGCGGGCTTGTGCACACGGTCGGTCACTACATGAATGTGATCGATCCCCATTACACCGTGACGGGCATGGGCGTTTGCACGCGCGGATCGATGTCTGGTTGGAAAACCCAGGCGCAGACGTTCTCTATGTCTGGAGGCTGGTACTCGAATGCCGCCAATCCGATGACAGTTGCCGAGTACGAGGCTGCGCTCAACGCGTGGTGCGACTCGCTGACAAATCCTGGGCAGGGCGTGGACGCGGCTCGTCAGGAGCTTGCTGCTGCTCAGAGCGTGGCAGCGCAGGCAGGCAACAAGGTGAGCGCCGCATCGCAGACTGCCGTCGCTAAGCAGACGCAGGTTGATGCCGCTGCCACCGATGTTGACGCCGCCGCCGCTGGGGTCTCGGATGCCCAGGCTGCCGTGGGGGAGAAGCAGGCCGCGGCTGAGGCCGCTGCGCGTGCCGTGGCTGATGCCCGCGCCGACGTGGACGCTGCCAACGCTGCGGTTGCCGCGGCGCAGGGTGTCGTGACTGCCAAGTCTGGTGAGCTCGATGTCGCCAAGGGCAAGGCGGCTGCCGCTCAGCGTGCGTTGGATGCCGCTCGCGCCGGCGTTGGCGATAAGCAGGGCGCGCTTGCCGCCGCTCAGGACGAGCTGGCCGCGTATTCGGCCGATGTTGCTACTGCTCAGCGTGCGTTTGATGCGGCTTCGGCGGCGCTCGAGGGAGCGCGTGCTGTCCAAGTTGACGCGCAGACTGCACTGGGTGCCGCCCAGGGCGTGGCCGATCAGGCGGATTCCGACGTTGCCGCTGCCCAGACCGAGCTTGCTGCCGCTCAGGCCGACGCAACCGACGCCGGCGCAGCTGTGACCGCGGCGCAGGCCACGTCCGTTGCGGCTGCTGCTCGTGCGGCTCAGCTGCGCGATGCTGCCGCGGCGCTTGCTCAGGCTGCGGAGGACAAGGCCGCTGCCGATACCGCTGTTGAGGTCGCGGCTTCGGCGCAGGCCGATGCCGAGTCTGGCGTGGCTGCAGCGGATGACGCCGTGACGGATGCGATCGTCGCTCGCGATGCCTCTGCCGCTACGGTTGCCCGTCTGCGCAGGATCAACCTTGCCGACTCCATCGCTAACGGACATGCCGACGATGCGGACGAGGCGCTCAACGCTAAGATCGCCGCAGCTCACGACGCCGTCGAGCGTGCCGCCGCTGCCAAGGCGGAACTCGACGCCGCTGCCGCCGCAACCGATGCCGTGGCACCGACCTACTGGGAGGCGCTCGGTGACTACAACGCCGCCAAGGCCGAGCTTGACGCTGCTATCGCCGAGCTCAACGCCGAGATCGCTCGCCAAGAGGCCGCCGAGCGCGGGAATGGCGAGCAGACTCAGCCTGCGACGCAGGTGACGTACCAGGCCAAGCACATGACCTCGGCGTCAGGGGTCACCACGCCGCAGACGACGATGCCCGCCACGGGCGATGCGTCCGACCTGCTGGGCGAGACCTTCGTAATCGGCGGCACGGTCCTGGTTGCCGCCGGCGTCTTCCTCTCCGACAAGCGCCGCCAACTGATCCGTTAGGGACGGAGGAAAACGGATCATTTTCGGCGCGCGCCGCAAGGGCATGGGTCCTGCGGCGCGCGCCGCTTTTATCTTCAAGATTAATTAAGGAGGGACATATGCAAATTAGAGGAGAGGCCGCGATTGCCTGTGGGTTCATGGCGGGCTTGGCAACGGGGCTGCTGTTCGATGGATGTTTCGACAGCTACATCAATCGATTCTGCGATTCTGATTTTCCGAGAGGCTGGCCTCGGAAAACGGCACCGGCTCGTCAAAAGGCGGATGCGCCCATCAAGTCCCGCAGCGTGGCTGCTTCAAAAACCAAGGTGATCGTCATCAAGAACGGCAAGATTTATCACCGTTCTGGGGGATGCAAAAACCTTCCTCAAAATGCCATTAGAACAAGCGTGCCACTGGCGACCGCGCTCAAACGAGGAAAGACCCCCTGTTCAGTATGTTGCCCGCCAGCGGCTTAGACGATTCTTCGGGGGTGTTCTGCAAGGACATGGGTCCCTGCGGATACATGGGTTTAAAAACGTGTCCGCACGGCATGGGACACTTACCCTGCCGCCCTGCTCTGCCGCGGCGGCATGTACCCAAACAACGATCCTCTAAGGAGTTCGATACCAATGAGCGATAACACCAAGCATCTCGCAAAGAAGTGCGTCAAGGACGCGGGGCCGTGCCTCGCGTTGTGCCTTGCCGGCGCAGCGGTCGCGCTGCTGGCTGTTCTGGGGCCATTCGACGTGCTCCGAAGTGCCAGTTCTCTGCACGTTTGCATGGCCCTTGCCGGCGCCATGATGACCGGCGGCGTACTCGATCTGATTTTTTGGGTGCTCGACCCGTTTGGATGGAAGAACGAGGGGTAAGCCCTAAGGGATGGATACCCCGCAGCAACAGGAGGTCCCCGTGATCTGGTTTACCGGCGATACTCACTTTGGACACGAGAACATGCTACGGCTTAGCGATAGGCCTTGGTCGACTGTTGCGCAGATGAACGATGCCATGGTCGCCAACATTAACAGCAAGGTTGCTGCGGATGACGAGCTCTACATCTTGGGTGACTTTAGCTTTAAGATGACGGTCCAAGACGCCTACGAGCTGCGCAAAAGCATTGCCTGCAAGCGCGTCCATCTGCTGCCCGGCAACCACGACAAAGACTGGACGCAGCCTGCGGTAGCGGATGCTTTTATCGTCGAGCCGCCCATTTGCGCGCTCAAGATCAACTGCCAAAAAATCGTGCTGAGCCACTATCCCATGGTCGACTGGCAGGGCATGTCGCACGGCAGCTGGCATTTGCACGGGCATATCCACAGTTGCGGCGGCGCATACAACGAGTTCAACCGCAGGCAGGGACTGCTGCGCTATGACGTGGGCGTGGACGCCAACAGCTACGCCCCGGTGAGCTTGGAGGAGCTCAAAGCTTGGTTTGCGCAGGTAGACGAGCCGATGTGTTGCGTTAAATGGCCGTGGTGGGTCAATGCCACGGGCGACGAGCAGGTCGAGCACGATCTCGAAAGTTATAAGAGGGAAGTGGTGATCCGATGACGGTCTATGTGACGGGCGATATTCACGGCGGCCTCGACATGCAAAAGCTGCGCGATTGGGAGCTTGGGGATAGTCTGACGAGCGACGACTATCTAATCGTCGCGGGCGACTTTGGCTTTCCGTGGGATTTCTCTGCCGAGGAGTGCGCTGATATCGCCTGGCTGGAATCGCGCCCTTACACCGTACTCTTTGTCGACGGCAACCACGAGCGCTTCGACCACTGGACGGAGCGCCCCATGGAGATGTGGCACGGCGGGCTCACGCAGCGCCTATCGGACACCTCGTCCATTCGGCGCCTGACGCGCGGCGAGGTCTTTGAGCTCGACGGCTCGACAATCTTTACCATGGGCGGCGCCACGAGCGTGGACAAGGAATACCGCATACCGTATTCCAGCTGGTGGCCACAGGAGCTACCGGACGAGCGCAACTTTGGTGAGGCGCGGGCGAAGCTCGACAGTGTGGGCTGGAAGGTCGACTACGTAATCACTCACACCTGCTCCACGCGCATGCTCTCGCCCACGCTCTATCCGGCGCCTGGCTGGAATTGTCCCGCCGTTGATCGGCTTACGGCATTTTTCGATGAGCTGGAAGACCGCTTGGACTACAAGCGCTGGTACTACGGGCATTTTCATCGGGATGCCAACCCGGCCGAGCGCCATACCGTGCTCTACGACTGCATCGTTCGCTTGGGCGACGAACTCCAACCCTGGGACGTTGCGTAGAGGCGGGGCGTCTGGCTACTCGGCCGTTACGGTGATGTTTTCCCTGTGCTTGCGGATGACGTCCCAGCTAAAGTGCTCGACCAGCTGTTCGGCGGTGCGCGGTGTGGCGTCTGGCGCGATGCCTGTTTGTCCGGCGAGCCAACCCAACAGCGCCTCGGGTGTGCCAAATCGGGCGCGCAGCTCGCCCAGGTCCAGATCGCGGTCGCGCTTGGAAAGGCGGCGACCGTCCGGTGCCATGAGCAGCGGAATGTGTGCGTAGTACGGTGTGGGCAGCCCCAGCAGGTGCTGCAGATAGATTTGACGCGGCGTGGATCCCAGCAGGTCGCATCCGCGCACGACCTCGGTGACGCCCATGGCGGCATCGTCGACCACCACGGCCAGCTGGTAAGCAAACACGCCGTCGCTGCGGCGCACCAAAAAGTCGCCGCACTCGGTGGCGAGCGCCTCGCACTGGGCCCCGTACGTGCGGTCCACAAACTCGACTACGTCGTCCGCGAGGTCATCGATGGTGGGCACGCGCAGGCGTGTGGCCGGGGCGCGCAGAGTGCTGCGGTGGGCGATTTCTTCGGCCGAAAGTCCCCGGCAGGCGCCGCGATAGATGGGCGTTCCGTCGCTGGCGTGCGGTGCGCTCGCGGCGTGGAGCTCGGCGCGCGTGCAAAAGCAGGGGTAGGTAAGGCCGGTGTCTTGCAGCTGGTGCAGGGCGGCCTCGTACAGGTCCAGGCGATCGTGCTGGTAGTAGGGGCCTTCGTCCCACTCGAGTCCCAGCCAAGCGAAGTCGTCGATGAGCTGGGCGGCGAGCTCCGGTCGCTTGCAGCGATCGTCCAGATCCTCGATGCGCAGCACGATGCGGCCGCCCTGGCTGCGGGCCGAAAGCCACGCGCACAGGCAGCTGAACACGTTGCCCAGGTGCATGCGGCCCGAGGGCGACGGGGCAAAGCGGCCCACGACGGTCGCGGGCGTGCTGGCGGGCGCCGCTGCTGTCGGTGTGCTCGCGGCGGGCGTTTCTATGTTGCATGCGTTGATATCCATGCGGACGAGTATAGCGCGGGAGGTAGGGGAGGCGCCGCCGTGACTCGCAAGTTGCCGAGGACGCGCATTGTGTGCGGCGGACTGCCGACCCAGCACCTTAATCCCTGCCCGCCAGCTCAACCCCTCAAACGACAGAAACCCCGGCAGCTCTTCGCAACTGCCGGGGTTTCCGCGGAAAAGGGGGACATGATCCTCGAGCGAACGGGAAAGGGGCAACCGTTTTCGCTCAACTGCTTTATGCCCCTTACTCGCGGACTCAATCGGCACGCGTCGCAGCAACACAAAGCCGCTACACCTGTGATGGAGGTGTGAAGTGGTATCTATTGCTGGCGCGGGCCATGCCAAGGAGTGTCCCAGACTGCCGGCAGATAAGGAACGTCCCTAAGTGCCGGGCTTAGGTGGGACTTTTGTCCCATTTGGCGCTCCGCTGGCCTAGATATTCGTCATGTGCGCCCATAAACGTGGGACAATGACGCTGTTGGTATCACAGACAAAGGATGTGCCTATGAACGCCCCCGTTGCCAATGCCTGCCGGCAGCGCCGCTTGTTTGCGCGATTCGTTTCCGTCTGCGCGTTTGTCGCGTTTGCGTTGCTGCTGCTGCCTGTCGCCGCCCACGCCGACGGCTACTCCATGACCCAAACCTACATCGGTGCCACGGTCGAGGCCGATGGATCGCTGACCGTTGTCGAGGGACGCCATTTCGATTTCGACGACGACATCAACGGCGTGTTTTGGGAGATCAATGCGGGCACCAACCAGCAGGGCGGCGCGGCGGGCGTCAATGTGTTGAGCGTCGAGGAAGACGACACCGCGTTTAACAAGGTCGACAGCGCAAACAAAGGCGACAGCGGCGTCTATACGGTTGAGCAGTCCGACGGCGGCGTAAAGATCAAGGTTTTCAGCCCCCACGAGAGCGGCGACAGCGCGATCTATTACGTGAGCTACACCATGACCGGTGCGGTTATGAACTGGTCCGATACCGCCGAGCTCTACTGGAAGTTTGTGGGCGACGGCTGGTCCGCGGATTCCGATGACGTTGAGATGGAAGTGTACTTCGCAAATGCTGCCGCCGGGACGGCGGCCGTCAAGGGCGATAACTTCCGCGCGTGGGGCCACGGCCCGCTGACGGGCGACGTGTCACTCGACACGGACGAACCCATGGTCACCTATACCATTCCTTGCGTGCATCAGGGCGAGTTCGCCGAGGCACGCGTGGTCTTTCCCAGCGACTGGGTGCCGTGGCTTAGCGCCTCGAGCGAGCAGCGCCTGCCGACGATCCTAAGCGAGGAGAAGGCATGGGCCGAGGAGGCCAACGCCCGCCGTGCCCATGCGCGTATGATTGCCAACGTGCTGGCCGTGGTGAGTGTTGTCGCGGCGGTGGCCTTTACCGGCACAATCGTCGTGCTCAAACTGCGCAAGCGTAAACCCAAGCCGCTTTTCCAGGACGAATATTTCCGTGACGTGCCCTCGGCCGACCATCCTGCCGTGCTTTCGGCTCTTATGAGCTGGAATGAGGTGCCCGATCAGGCATATATCGCCACGCTCATGAAACTTACCGACGACCGCGTGATCAGGCTCGAGCAGGCGACCGTGACCAAGGCCAAGAAGGGCCTGTTGGGGCGCGAGAAAGAGGAACAGACGTACCGCGTGACGGTGAGTGATGAGGGCTGGAAATCGGCCAAGGGCATTGACCGCATGGTACTCAAGGTGTTCTTTGCCGGTGTCAAGCCCGACGAGAACGGCGATCGTTCGCGCACATTCGACGAGCTGCAGCATTACGTCAAGCAGCACGCTACGCCCGTGGGCGACAAGCTCGAGGACTATCAGAACAGCGTTAAAGGCAAGCTGGCCGATAGCGAGTACGTTGCCTCGGACGGTATTGTCGCAATGGTGTTTTGCCTGGTCCTTGGCATCTTGGTCGCCTTTATCCCCGTGGGGTCCATCTTCTTTACCGACGGAGCACAGGCGAACATTATCGCCGCGGTTATCTCGGTGCCGATCGTGCTGGTGGGTATTGGCGTGGGCCTTACGTTCCGCCGCTTTACGCCGGAGGGCGCCGAGGTGGCGGCTCGCTGCAAGGCGCTTAAGCATTGGCTCGAGGACTTCACGCGCCTCAAGGAAGCCGTCCCCGGCGATCTGGTCCTGTGGAATAAGCTTCTGGTGATGGGTGCGGCGCTGGGCGTTTCGAAGGAAGTCCTGCGTCAGCTTGCCGAGGCCGTGCCGCCCGAGGTGCGCGAGGCCGACGGATTCTACGACAATTACCCCTGCTACTGGTGGTACTACCATCATTACGGCAACGAGTCGCCGATGGATTCATTCGATGGCGTGTATCACGAGAGCATCCGTGAGCTCGCGTCGAGCTCGGACAGCTCCGGTGGCGGCGGAGGCGGCGGCTTCTCTGGCGGCGGCGGCGGTGGCACCGGCGGAGGCGGCGGCGGAACGTTCTAGCGAGCGCTAGCTTTGGGGTGGACCTTTCTGGGCGGTTGCCAGGGAAAATCCATCCCATTTTGTGCACGAAAACGGGCCAAGCTTTCCGCTGCGGACCTCCGCGCAAGGGGCGGTGGGCAAAAAATGCCAAATATGAGTACTGTTGCCGTTATAGTCACATATATTTAGGCAAAATATTGAGCTCCTAATGAGAATAGCTCTCGTTAGGAGCTCATTTTATTGTACATTTGGGGAGATACGTTAGTTCATCCGACGCGCCGAGACGCCAAAGAGACCCGAATTAGCCAAATTTCGCTGCTACTAAAAAGGTAACAGTACTCATATTTGATGTTTTTTGCCCACAGCCATTTGCAGACCCCCTAGGCTACTCATTGGGGACAGACTTATATGACTAGGTGTGGCTGCCGAGGCTAGGCTGTTAGGTCCAGCTCGTAGAGGAAGCTTTCGCGTGGCATATCGCGGCGGCGTTCTTCGCGGTTGGCGCGGTGCGTGGCAGTACGCTTAAAGCCGTGCAGCTCGTAGAACTTCCACGAGCAGTTGGAGTCGGTGTACAGGTGCGCCCTCGTTGCCCCACGCGAGGACAGGTGCGAGACGGCGGCGTCGAGCAGCACCGTTCCCACGCCCAGACCATGGACGTCGGGATTAACGGCAAGCAGCGTGACCTCGTTATCGTGCGGCAGCGGGCTGCTTTCGAGCAGGCGGTTGTTGGTCCGGATGGTGGCGCGCACAAATGAGAGGTACTCGGCGCACGCCTCGGGCTCCAGCTCGCGCATCTGCGACAGCAGCGCGCGTTCAGTATCCATCCAATGTTCGTTGACGGTGCGGCCGGAGCTTTGCCCCGCACGCGCAAGCGAAATGCCACGCGCCTCGCCGTCGATAACGGCGACCTGCGAAAACGTCGAGGATGAAAGGCAATAGGCAAGATCGCATGCGGCCTCAAGGCGGTTGTACTCATCGTTATCCGAATTGTTATGCCAAAGCTGCTGCAGAATCAGCGCGATGGCGTCGAAATCTTCGGTATCAAACGGTCGGTAGAGAACCCGCGAGACCATGGTGCCTCTTTCTTTTGCGGATGCATATCGAGCACAGTTCTACCACGCCGTTGGCATTCAATTATGGTGCCCTTGTGCTCCATGAACTCACCGTGCCCGGCGACGCGCTCGTGCCCTCCGCTCGCAAGCTTTTTCTGCACAAGCGGACGTTGCGGGGTGCATAGGCACGCGCGATGCGCTACATTGAATCAGTATTTTCAATGCCGCTGCGCGAGCGCTGCAGATCGACGTATCACCGACTCACAGAGCACGGCGGCGTACCGGACAGGAGGACTGCATGGGATCTGATGTGAAGATCGCACGCGCGTTGATCTCGGTTACCGATAAGACGGGCGTCGTCGATTTCGCACGGACGCTGGTTGACGACTTTGGCGTCGAGATCATCTCTACGGGCGGCACGGCTCGTGCCATCGAGGACGCGGGCGTTCCCGTAACCCCCATCGAGGAGTTCACGGGCTATCCCGAGATGATGGACGGCCGCGTCAAGACGCTGCATCCCAAGGTTCACGGCGCACTGCTTGCCCGCCGCGATTCCGAGCAGCACATGCAGGAGGCCGCTCAGCACGGCATTAAGCTGATCGACCTGGTCGTCGTCAACCTGTACGAGTTCGAGAAGACCGTCGCCAACCCCGAGGTCACCTTCGCGGATGCCATCGAGCACATCGATATCGGTGGCCCCTCCATGCTGCGCTCTGCTGCCAAGAACGCCGCGAGCGTTACCGTCATTTCCGACCCGGCTGACTATGACGCCGTCCTGGCCGAGATGCGCGAGACCGGTGGCTGCACCACGCTTTCCACCCGTCGCCGCCTGCAGGTGAAGGTCTACCAGACCACCGCCGCCTACGACACGGCCATCTCCCGTTGGCTTGCCGCCCAGGCAAGCGACGTGGCGGACACCTCTGCCAAGCTCGAGGTCTCGCTGGAGAAGGTCGACGACCTGCGCTATGGCGAGAACCCGCAGCAGAAGGCCACGGTCTATCGCTTTGCCGAGGGCTGCGAGAACACCGCGAGCTCGCAGTTCCCGCTCGTGGGCTCCGAGCAGATCCAGGGCAAGCCGCTCAGCTACAACAACTATCTGGACGCCGACGCCGCCTGGAACCTGGTCCGCGAGTTCGACGAGCCGGCCTGCGTGATCCTCAAGCACCAGAATCCCTGCGGTTCCGCCGTTGCCGAGGACATCACGGCCGCCTACGACCGCGCCTTCGCCTGCGATCCCAAGAGCGCTTTCGGTGGCATCATCGCCTGCAACCGCGAGGTTCCCTTTGAGCTGGTTGAGCACTTCGCCGACCAGAACAAGCAGTTCGTCGAGGTCATCATTGCCCCGGGCTACACCGACGAGGCGCTCGAGCGCATGGCCAAGCGCCCCAACCTGCGCGTGCTGGCTACCGGCGGCGTGGACCACGGCGCCCAGGTGGAGCTGCGCTCCATCGACGGCGGCATGCTGGTGCAGGAGGTCGACCACGTGACCGAGGACCCCGCGACCTTTACGTTCCCCACCGACCGCAAGCCCACCGACGCTGAGATGGCCGAGCTCGAGTTTGCCTGGAAGGTCTGCAAGGGCGTTAAGTCCAACGCTATTCTGGTCTCCAAGGGCAAGGCCGGCATTGGCATGGGCCCGGGTCAGCCCAACCGTGTGGATTCTGCGCTGCTGGCCTGCGAGCGTGCCGAGGACTTCTGCGAGCGCGAGGGCGTGGAGAAGGGCGGCTTTGCCTGCGCAAGCGACGCGTTCTTCCCGTTCCGCGACAACGTGGACGTGCTTGCCGCGCACGGCGTGACCTGCATCATCCAGCCCGGCGGCTCCAAGCGCGACGATGAGAGCATCCAGGCCTGCAACGAGCACAATATTGCTATGGTGTTCACGGGCGCTCGCCACTTCCGCCACTAAGTTTCGCCCTGGGACAAAATAATCTCTGCAAAAGACGGCTGCTCCGTTTGGAGGGCCGTCTTTTTGGTATAAGAGGACGGAATGACTAACACGAAAGGTTTGACCATGCCCCAGATTGATGATGCCGAGCTGTTTGGCAATGCCGAGGATCAGCGTGCGTACGAGGACTTTTGCGCCAATCAGGAGGCGGTCGAGAAGTTCACGCTCGACAAGCCCGCGCTCGTCTGCCGTTGGCGCATGTCCAACAAAAAGGTGCCCATGCTCAATCGCCACATCCGTGCGCTATCCGAGCGCCTGGTGCAGGGTGAGCCGCTTACCCATAACATGCTCAGCTGGGCCAAACAGCACGTTGAGTGGTCGCTTGCCGAGGGCGACTACACCGCCCGCGACGGTGTGCTCATGCTGGTGATCGACGTTAACGGCAACGCCGCCATGACGGTGGGGGAGTACGAGCCGCTGGCCGACACGTCGGCCAAGACGCTGCGTGCCCGTTCTGCCGAGGCTCGCTCCGAGGCCGACGAGACCGGCGTGGCGCCCGAGCTGCTCGCTGCCGTCAACAACGGCGAGCTTGCCTTTGTGGCGCCGGCGGACGAGTGCCTGTGCGGCACGGCGACGCTCATCGAACAGCTGGCCCAGACCAAGGGCATCCCAGTCACGCGCGTAGACATTCCCGCGCAGCTCAAGGGCGCCTTGTTCCTGGTGAGCGACGAGCACGGCGTGGTCCCCGCAACCGAGACAGACGCCGCGGAGGCCGACGCCGCCACGGTCGCCTTCTTTGCCGACGGCTACGAAAAGCTTCGCGCCCGCCGCTAAATGATGTTTCTGGGACGGGATTAAAAACTCATTTAATTCCCGTGCCCGTTGCGAGCGAGGGGCAAGCCCCTGCCGCTCGCGAACAGTTCTGTCACCTTGGTGACGCGCGAGGCGCATACCTGCGGCTCCGCAGCCATAATGGTGGCAAGACAACCAAGAGGGGAGTGGAATCCATGGCGCTGATCTATGTCGTTGAGGACGACGAGCCCATTCGTCGTGAGCTTGTCGACATCCTTGCCCGCGCCGGTTTTGAGGTTGAGACATGCGAATCGTTTGAGCATGTCTCGCGCGATATTCTCGCCGCCGCGCCCGACCTGGTGCTGCTCGACCTCACGCTTCCCGTCAAGGACGGCCAGCATATCTGCCACGAGGTTCGCCGCGAATCCGAGGTTCCCATCATCGTCCTCACGTCGCGCACGACCGAGATCGACGAGGTCATGGCCATGACGCTCGGCGCGGACGACTTTGTCCCCAAGCCCTATAGCGCCCGCGTGCTCGTGGCGCGCATCAACGCCTTGCTGCGTCGCACCGCGGCGGCCGGCGAGCGCAGCACGCTCGTCCACAAGGGGCTGGAGCTCGACTTCGCCCGCTCCGCGGTCACCAACACGGCAACCGGCGACAGCACCGAGCTCACCAAAAACGAGCTGCGCATCCTCTCGCTGCTCCTGAGCCGCGCGGGCAAAATCGTCTCGCGCTCGGCCATCATGCAGGATCTGTGGGACTCCGATGCCTTCGTGGACGACAACACGCTCACCGTCAACATCAACCGCCTGCGCACCACGCTCGAAAAAATCGGCATCAAGGGGTACCTGACCACGCACCGCGGCCAGGGCTATTCGGTCTAGGGGCCGGCCATGTCGTTTGCCAAGTTCTTTAAAGACGCGCTGCTCCCCGTCGCCGTGTGGACGTGCGGCGTGCTGTTGAGCTGCTTTGTGCTGACGGTTGCCGGGGCGCCCGTCTCCATCGTGATTGTGGCGGTCGGCGTGTCCTTTATCTTTGGCATGCTCGGCATCGTGATTGAGTACGCGCGCCGCCGCCGTTTTCTGCATCAGCTGGAGCGGGCGGCCGAGGAGCTGGAAAGCCCCGCTTGGGTGCAGGAGATGGTGCAGTGCCCGACCTATGCCGAGGGCGAGCTCGAGTACGAGGTCTTGCGTCGCGTGGGCAAGGCGGCTTGCGATGAGGTGGCGGAAGGCCGTCGCCAGACCGATGACTATCGCGACTATATCGAGAGCTGGGTCCACGAGGCCAAGCTACCGCTGGCGGCAGCGCATCTGATTCTGGAGAACCTGGACGGCAGCGAAGACGACCTGTCTCGTGTGGATGACCTGGGCCGCGAGCTCGCCCGCGTGGAGCGCTACATCGATCAGGCGCTCTACTATGCGCGCTCGGAGGTTGTGGAGCGTGACTATCTGATTCGCCGCTGGAGCCTCAAGGCCCTGGTGACGGGTGCGATTAAAGCCAACGCGCGCGAACTTATCGCGGCGCACGTAGCGCCGGTGTGTGAGAACCTCGACTTTGAGGTCTTTACCGACGAGAAGTGGCTCGAGTTTATTCTGGGCCAACTCATCCAGAACAGCATTAAATACGCGCGCGAGGACGGTGCGAAGATCACGTTTTCGGGCGCGCTGTTGGACGAGGGCCTGGCGAGCGAGCGCATTGAGCTCACTGTCGCGGACAACGGCTGCGGCGTGTGTGCGGCAGACCTGCCGCGCGTGTTCGAGAAGGGTTTTACCGGCGACAACGGCCGCACCACCAAGCGCGCAACGGGCATCGG
>CAVCBD010000016.1:0-32362 GCA_963599935.1 Acutalibacteraceae bacterium
ATACTCGGGCGTGTAGAGCTCTTTCTTAAAACCAAACATGTGGTTCCTTCCTCGTACGTTTAAAGCATATTTGTACGAATTGTAGCAATAAGCACGGGCTTACATCAATTGCGCACGTAGGTTATGCCGACTATGGCGAACTAATTTTAGAAACGCTGCTGCGGCTTCCAGGAACCCACATTGGCGTCGTACTGGTTCAGCGCGCTGTTGCCACCCTGCGCGATGGGCGCCAGGATCTCGCTTTGGTGGGAACTCATCGACTCGCCATCGGGAATGGCCAGCGAGATGTCCCAGCTCTGGCAGATCACGTCGACGCGCTCATACATCCACTCGGCAAGCTGCTTTAAGTGGGCGATGTCGTCCGCATAGACCGTATCGTCCTGTACTTTCAGGTTGTTAAGCTCATCTTGCGTCTTTTTGATCTGGTCGCGCAGGGCGTAGGCACTCTGCGACAGCTCCTGACGGGTGGACAGCGGCGTTCGGAGATAGCCGTTGTTAAAGGAATCGATGACCTCGCCGATCTGGTCTTCGTCAGCGTAGGACACGATGGTCTGATACAGACCGTCGAGCCTGGTATAGAGCTGATCATCGGTGAGCACGGTTTCTTCCTGGACCACCTCGGCAGAATCGTCCTGCTTGGTATCGTCCTCAGTGGCCTCGCCCTTTTGGCGCGTGGGGAAGGTCGTCTGCGCGGCCTGGCCAAACTGGTCGTAGAAGCCAGGCATGACACCCATGGGATCGGTCGTCACGAACCAATAGGCACCGCCGCAAACGACGGCAAGGACCGCGATGACGATAAGCGGCTTGGGAATATGACGCTTGTGCTTGTGATAGGCATCCTCGTCGGGGTGCACCTTGCGCTTGGGTTTTTGAGCATCGTCATGCAGGGAAACGGGCATGGGAATATCGACCTTGGGGATACCGAAATCCTTATCGAAAGCTGGCAGCACGCAGGTCTCATTGGGGTCGGCGGCGTCCGAAAGCACCGCAGCGGCAGAGGCCGGCGCATGCGGCACCTCGGTATCGATCTGCTCTTGCGTTAGGCGCGGAAAGCCCGCCGTGCGGCCCGCTGCCAGATCGGATGCAGCCGCGTCCTCGGAGAGGATGCCCGGAGCGGGGCGTCCGCATTTGGGGCACGTACGATCATGCGGAGAAAGACGGGCACCGCAGCCCTCACAGAACACGAACTCGGTGTGCTCGGGACCATCGCCCGGACCCACATAGGCGTTGCAGTAGGGGCAGAACGAGGCGCCGTCCTCGATAGTCTTAAGGCAATGCGGGCAGATCACGGCATCCTCTTTTCGAAGCAATTCAAACAATCGAGGTTAGAGCATAACATCGCCACGGCCCCACAGGAGCAAGGCACCAATTCAACATCGCTAGGACGCGCAGTTACTTCTTCTTTTTGCTTGGCATCGAAACTTTGATGCCTTGGGCGGACTTGGTTACGCGGGAGCGCTTGGCGCCCGTGGGCTTCTTTTTCTTGGGCTGGACCTGGGCCACGCCCTCGAGTGCGCGGGCCTCGGCCTCGCGAGCGGTGCGATCTTCGCGGCGCTGCGCCATGTCGGCGGCGACGCGCTTGGCAAAACGCTCGGCCGTCGAACCCGTCGAGCTCACCTTGCCGCCACCGCGACCCAGGTGGACGCGCACACCACGGCCAAATCCAGTTGCGGCATGACGACGACGCGGCTTGAGCGAATCCATCATCGTGGCGAGCTTAAAGAACACCGAGCAGGTAAAGACCACGATGACAGCCAAGATAACCATCTGGCCCATCGACAGGTTGGCAATAGACAGCAGCTCCGGGAATCCGATAACGCCCACCAAGATGCCGGCGACTACAAACACAAAGAGCACCACGCGCAAGGGCGTGAGAGGCTGCGAGATGCGCCAGATCAGGCTGACGCTCGCCGCGCACGACGTAAGCAGGCACATCGTAGACAGCGTGAGCTGGCTAAAGCCAAACACGCGCGCCACAAAGATATCGAGCGCCGCGGCCAAAATGACCGCAATCGACGCCGGCAGTGCCCGCTTGAGCACGTTCGTCAGGAACGACCCCTTCACGCGAGCATTGTTGGGCTCCAGGCCCAAGACAAAGCCCGGCGCGCCAATGCAGAAGAAGTTGATGAGCGTCATCTGAATCGGCTCGAAAGGGTACGGCGGCAGCGCGATGCACAGCGCCGCCAGGCCCATCGAGAACAGTGTCTTGGTCAAGAACAGCGAAGCCGAACGCTGCAGGTTGTTGATGGAGCGACGGCCCTCGGCCACCACGGCGGGCATCGAGGCAAAGTCGTTGTCGACGAGCACGATCTCGGCCACGTTACGCGCGGCATCGGAGCCGGCCGCCATGGCCACGGAGCAGTCGGCCTCCTTGAGCGCCAGCACGTCGTTGACGCCGTCGCCTGTCATGGCCACGGTGTGCTCGCGGCGCTTGAGCGCCTGCACGAGCTCGCGCTTCTGCTGCGGGGTCACACGACCAAAGACATGGTAGCGGTCCACTGCGGCATCGAGCTTGGCCGGCGTATCGAGCGTCGTGGCGTCCACATAAGCGTCCGCCCCCGGCACGCCCACAACGCGCGCGATCGACGACACCGTACGCGGGTCGTCGCCACTGATCACGTTGAGGGTCACGCCCTGCTCGTTAAAGTAGCCGATGGTCTCGGCCGCCGAGGTACGAATCTCGTCGCGGATGGTCACAAAGCCCACGGGCTCGGCCTCGCCCACCATATCGCCATCGGGCGTAAAGCCGTCCACGAGTGCCACCACGAGCACGCGGCAGGTATCGGCAAGCTCGGCGACACGGTTCTCGACCTGGGCAAACGCACGATCAGAGAGCACAAACTGCGCCGCACCCATTACGTAGGAGCCCTGCGCAAACGAAGCGCCACTCCATTTTTTAGACGACGAGAACGGAATGACCGACAGCGGCTCAGACACCTCGACCGGGCGATCGGCGTAATAGTTGAGCAGTGCCTGGCAGGTCTCGTTGGCATCGGCCGAAGTCGCACGCGCCACGTTAGCCAGGGCAAAATCGAGCACCGTGGTATCGACGGGAACAGCCGCCTCGTCCGAGTCCACGCCAAAGCCAACACCCTCAACAGGCAGCGGGTAGGTGCCCTCGACCTCCATACGACCCGAGGTAATGGTACCCGTCTTGTCCAGGCACAGCACGTCGACGCGCGCGAGCGTCTCGATGCAGTAGAGCTGCTGCGCCAGCACCTTGCGGCGGGCCAGGCGCACCGTGGCGATGGCGAGCACCGACGAGGTCAGCAGCACCAGGCCTTGCGGGATCATGCCCAGCAGGGCGCCCACTGTGGACAGCAGCGCCGACGAAGGCACATGGCCAGCCAACAGCTCGGAGAAGCACCACGAAAGCGCGCTATCGCCTGGGGTTCCCGCGGCATCCCACAGCTCGCTCACACTCGAGGCAAACAACGCCAAACCGAGCGGGATCATGATGATGCTCGCAAAGCGCACGATGGCGTTAAGCGCGTTCATGATCTCGGAATTGACCTTTTTGACGTACTTGGCCTCGTTATTAATTTTGGCCACGTAGTTGTCGGCGCCGACATGGATCACGCGGGCGCGCAGCAGGCCCGAGTCGATAAAACTGCCGCTCATGAGCTCGGAACCGGGCTGTTTCTTAATAAGGTCGCTCTCGCCCGTCAGCAGGCTCTCGTTCACGAGCGCCTCGCCCGAAACCACCACGGCGTCAGCGGGAATCTGGTCGCCACGCCCCAGGCGGATGATATCGTCGAGCACGATCTGATCCAGGTCGAGCTCAACCTCGGAGCCGTCGCGCACCGCGATGGCCTTCTTGGAGGTCAGCAGCGTGAGCTTATCGACCATCTTCTTGGAACGCATGGACTGAATGACGCCAATAGCGGTATTGAGGAACACCACGAACAGGAACGTCAGATTCTTAAACGAACCGGTCAAAATGACCAGGAACGCCAAGATCACGTTGATCAAATTGAACAGCGTGCAGAGGTTCTCGATGATGAGCTCTTTGACCGACTTGGTCTTGAGCTCCATGTTGCGGTTGATCTTACCGGCGGCGATGCGCTCCTCGACCTCGGCGGTCGAGAGTCCGCGCTCGATATCCGTTGCTGCCATACCACGTCCCATCACGTCGCGTCGGTATAAGAAAAACCGCCCGGACCATGCGAGGTTCGGACGGTCTTACGTTCGATGGTGCCCCATGTTGGATTCGAACCAACGGCCTTCTGCTCCGGAGGCAGACGCTCTAATCCCCTGAGCTAATAGGGCCAACGGTGGCATTATACCCAAGTGCACCACGGGCTATCAAAATAAAAGAAAAAGCTTTGCAATTCCGGGGAAGACGCGGCGCAACGGCTCACTTTAGAAGGCAAAAGCGAATCAGATAGTATAAACTCTCATGCACCATATATACACGGCTCGCGATGCGGGCCGTTTTTGCAAGGGTTATCCATCGAGGTGAGAGGCACACCATGATTGCAATTTTAAAGCAGAGCGCCAGCGACGAGGCCGTCAGCCATATCGTCAGCTGGATTGAGAAAAAGGGCCTGAAGACCGACGTCTCGCGCGGCGAGAACGAGACGATCATCGGCCTGGTGGGCGATACGACCAAGATCGACCCATTCCTGCTCGAGTCCATGGACGTCGTCGAGCGCGTGCAGCGCGTCTCCGAGCCGTTCAAGCGCGCCAACCGCAAGTTCCACCCCGAGGACTCCGTCATCGACTGCGGCCATGGCGTCAAGATCGGCGGCGATCAGTTCCAGGTCATCGCCGGCCCGTGCTCCGTCGAGGGCGAGAACCTCATCCGCATCGCCCGCCGCGTGAAGGCCGCCGGTGCCACGATGCTGCGCGGCGGTGCCTACAAGCCCCGCACTTCCCCGTACGCCTACCAGGGCATGGGCCCCGCCGGCCTGGACCTGCTGTGCGAGGCGTCTGCCGAGCTCGATATGCCGATCGTCACCGAGATCATGGACCCGCGCGACGTGCAGGTCTTCCTGGACAAGAAGATCGACGTCATGCAGATCGGCGCCCGCAACGCCCAGAACTTCCCTCTGCTCAAAGAGGTCGGCAAGACCAAGACTCCAATCTTGCTTAAGCGCGGCATGTCCGGCACGATCGATGAGCTGCTCATGGCCGCCGAGTACATCATGAGCGAGGGCAACGACAACGTCATCCTGTGCGAGCGCGGCATCCGCACCTTCGAGACCCGCACCCGCAACACCTTCGACCTCAACGCCGTGCCGGTGCTGCACCACCTGTCGCACCTGCCCGTCGTCGCCGACCCCAGCCACGCCACCGGCTACACCCGCTACGTTGAGCCCATGGCGCTTGCCGCGACCGCCTGCGGCGCCAACGGCCTGGAGATCGAGGTCCACGACGAGCCGAGCCGCGCCTGGTCCGACGGCGCCCAGGCCCTCACCCCCGATCAGTTCGACGACACCATGCGCCGCATCCGAGCCATCCGCGAGGTCGTCTGCCAAGAGACCATGGAGTAGCCCATGGGTACAGTGAGAAACGCGCGCGTTAACCAGGGCGGCCCCAAGTGCGCCGGCATCGTCGGCCTTGGCCTCATCGGCGGCAGCTTTGCCCGCGGCTATGCGCAGGCGGGCGTCCGCGTGCTGGCCTGGGATCCCGATGACGATGTCATGACGGCTGCCAGCATGGGCACCGTTGCCGGCGAGCTCAACGACGAGACGCTCGGCGAATGCGACATCATCGTCCTGGCTTGCTACCCCGAAGCCTGCATCGAGTGGCTCGAGGCACACGCCCAGGCACTCGCCGACGCCACCGATACCGAGGCCATCATGGGCCCCGTGGTAATTGACACGGTGGGCGTCAAGGGTATCGTGTGCGAGCGCGCCTTTGAGCTTGCCCGCGAGCACGGCTTTTACTTTGTGGGCGCGCACCCCATGGCGGGCACGCAGTACTCGGGCTATGCACACTCCCGCGCCGACCTGTTCCAGGGCGCCCCGCTGGTGCTCGTACCGCCCGCGGTGGACGATGCGCTCAAGCTGGAGCTTTTGGGCCAGGTGCGCGAGATGGTGCGCCCCTTGGGCTTTGGCAAGTTCAGCGTGACCAGCGCCGCCGAGCACGACCGTGTCATCGCCTTCACGAGCCAGCTTGCGCACGTGGTATCCAACGCCTACGTCAAAAGCCCCACTGCCCAGGTCCACCACGGCTTTTCGGCCGGTAGCTACCGCGATCTCACCCGCGTGGCGCACCTCAACCCGCAAATGTGGTCCGAGCTCATGATCGACGACGCCGACGCGCTCGCCTTCGAGATCGACCATCTGATCGAATCGCTTGGCGCCTACAGCCGCGCGCTCAAGGACCGCGACCAGCGCTATCTGGAGAATCTCCTTGCCGAGGGCGACCGCATTAAGCGCGCACTCGACGACGAGGCCTCCCACTAGACAACCCATCACGCCAGGTCGAAAGGACCGAAGCTTATGGCGATTACCATCGATATCGACACTGCACGCCCCTACCAGGTGCATGTTGGCACGTTTTTGCTGGAGCAGGCGGGGCCGCTCGTGCGCGCCACCGCCGGCGGCACCCGCGCCGTCATCGTGACAGACACCAACGTGGGCCCGCTCTACCAGATACCCGTTAAGCAGAGCCTGGAGGCGTCAGGCTACGAGGTGAGCATCTGCACCTTCGAGGCCGGCGAGGCCCATAAGCGCGCCGAGACCTACGTTGCCATTTTGGAGTTTGTGGCCGAGCACGAGCTTTCGCGCTCCGACGTGATCGTGGCACTCGGCGGCGGCGTCGTGGGCGACGTGGCGGGCTTTGTGGCCGCCACCTACATGCGCGGCTGCAAGTTTGTGCAGATCCCCACGAGCCTGCTCGCCATGGTGGATTCGTCGGTGGGAGGCAAGACCGCCATAGACCTGGCTGCCGGCAAGAACTTGGCCGGCGCCTTTTGGCAGCCGAGCGTGGTTATCGCCGACGTGGGGTGCCTGGCCACCCTCACGCCCGAGCAGTTCGCCGACGGCTGCGGCGAGGTCGTCAAGCACGCCGTAATCGCCGACCCGGAGCTTTTCGCCGAGCTGGAGAAGACCCCGCTCACGCTGGAGCTGCTCAACCAGGACGTGGCTCGCGTGGCGCTTATCATTGCCCGCAATATCGACATCAAGCGCGCCGTGGTCGTCGCCGACGAGCGCGAAACCAACCAGCGCAAGCTCCTCAACTTTGGACACAGTGCCGGACATGCCGTCGAGGCCTGCGAGCACTTTGAGCTGGGACACGGCAACTGCGTTTCGATCGGCATGGGTATCATCACGCGCGCCGCGGTCCTGCACGGCGTTTGCGATGCTGCCCTTCCCGGTCGTATTGAGGAACTCTGCGCCCGCCATAGCCTCAAGACCCGCTGCGACCTAGATGCCGATGCCGTCTTTGCCGAGGCGCTCCACGACAAAAAGCGCGCGGGAGACACCATCGACCTGGTAATTCCGCACGGCATTGGCCGTTGCAGCATCGACCGCACGCCGCTTTCCACCTTCCACGATTTGATTGCCGAGGGCCTCGGCCAGAAGGGAGACGCATCCGCATGCTAGCCCGCATCACCCCGTCCCCGCTCAAGGGCACCGTTCCCGCCATCGCGTCCAAGTCGATGGCGCATCGCCTCATCATCTGCGCCGCGCTTGCCAACGGCGAGACGCACGTTACCTGCAACACGACCTGCGCCGATATCGAGGCCACGGTGCGCTGCCTCACGTCGCTCGGCGCCCGCATCGAGACCGTCGAGGATGGCTTCCAGGTCCACCCCACCATGAAGAGCATTGAATTTGGCCTACTCAAGGCCCTTGCCGGCGGCACGCTCGACTGCGGCGAGAGTGGCTCCACGCTGCGCTTCATGCTGCCCGTCGCCTGTGCGTTGGGCGCGGAGGCCACCTTCGTGGGCCAGGGCCGTCTGGGCGCCCGCCCGCTCTCCCCGCTCTCGGACGAGATCATCGCCGCCGGCTGCGACCTACAGGGTCTGGGCGGTTTTCCGCTCAAGACGAGCGGCCGCATGCGCCCGGGCACCTTTGTGCTTCCGGGCAACGTGAGCTCGCAGTATATCTCCGGCCTGCTGCTGGCAGCCCCGCTGCTGGCCCAGCCCTCCTGCGTGCAGGTAACCGGCCTCATCGAGAGCCGCCCCTACATCAACCTGACGATACAGGCCATGAAGGCCTTTGGCGTCGAGGTCAACGTCGAGCGCATTCCGGCCAAGGACGGCCAGCCCGAGGTCACGAACTTCCGCGTGAGCAGTGGCTCGTACCGCACGCCCGGCAGCGTAGCCGTCGAGGGCGACTGGTCCAACGCCGCCTTTTGGCTGTGCGCCGGCGCCATCGGCACCGACCCAATCACCGTCGAGGGCGTGTCGCTAAGCTCCGCACAGGGCGACCGTAACGTGCTTGCCGCGCTTTCGCGCTTTGGCGCCCGCATCGTGCGCTCCACCAACGCCGCCACCGTGCAGTCCGACAAGCTCGCCGGCTTTGAGATGAGTGCCCACGACATTCCCGACCTGGTGCCCGTCATCTCGGCCGTGGCCTCGCTGGCACAGGGCCGCACCTTTATCCGCGATTGTGCCCGTCTGCGCATCAAGGAATCCGACCGTCTGGTCACCACCACCCGCGAGCTCACCGCGCTGGGCGCGCAGGTGCGCATTGCCGGTGATGACCTCATCATCAAGGGTGTCGATGCCTTCACCGGCGGCGAGGTCGATTCGCACAACGACCATCGCATCGCCATGATGGCCGCTATCGCCGCGAGCCGCGCCACCGGCGAGGTCGTGATCCACGGCGCCGAGGCCGTCAACAAGTCCTATCCCGATTTCTTCGACCACTACCGCCTGCTGGGCGGCAAGGTCACACTCGAGGAGGAATAGCATGTCCTCGACCTTTGGCAACGTCTTGCACTTAAGCATCTTCGGCCAGTCGCACTCCCCCGCCATCGGCTGCTCACTCGATGGCATTCCGGCGGGCATCGCCGTGGACCAGGAGCAGCTGCAGGCCTTCCTTGACCGTCGCGCCCCCGGTCGCGACGAGACCGCAACCAAACGCCGCGAGGCTGACGCCGCCCACATCATCGCCGGTGTTGTCGATGGACATACCACCGGCGCGCCCATCGCCGCGATTATCGAGAACACCAACACGCGCTCCAAGGATTACTCCGAGCTGCGCCGCAAGCCCCGCCCCGGACATGCGGACTTCCCTGCGCGCGTGAAGTATCACAACATGCACGATGTCGCCGGTGGCGGGCATTTCTCCGGCCGCCTAACGGCACCCCTGTGCATCGCCGGCGGCATTGCGCTGCAGGCACTCGAAGCCCGCGGCATTAAAGTGATGGCGCATGTGGCGCAGATCGGCGGCATCTCCGACCTGCCGATGGACGACATGGTCTATCGCGAGGCCGACCGCAAGGCGATCCTTACGAACGATCTGCCGTGCATTGACGCCGCCGCAGCCGGCCGCATGCGCGAGGAAATCCTAGCCGCGCGCGACGAACTCGACAGCATCGGCGGCATCGTGGAGTGCGGCATTTACGGGCTTCCCGCGGGCATCGGCGACCCCATGTTCGACGGTATCGAGAACCGCATCGCGCAGATCGCGTTTGGCATTCCCGCCGTAAAGGGCGTGGAGTTTGGCATGGGCTTTGCCGTGGCCGCCATGCGCGGCAGCGAGAACAATGATCCGTATCGCATCGATGCCGAGACCGGCGAGATCGAGGTCGAGTCCAACAACGCCGGCGGCATCCTGGGCGGTATTTCGACCGGCGCGCCCGTCATGTGGCGCATGGCCGTAAAGCCGACGCCCTCCATTGGCCGCGAGCAGCAGACGGTGGACATGGACGCTATGGAAAATGCCGAGCTCTCGGTCCACGGCCGCCACGATCCCTGCATCGTCCCCCGAGCTGTCCCCGTAGCCGAGGCAGCCGCCGCCCTTGCCATCTGGGACGCCCTCCTCGAAGACGCCGCCCAGCGCTAACTACCCACCCCTCAACATCCCCCGACACGTGAAAGGGGCCTCCATGGACCTTGCTGACATCCGCCAGGCCATCGATAGCATCGACACCACGCTCCTCAACAGCTTTGTCGAGCGCATGGACATTGCCACCGAAGTCGCCAAGTCAAAAATCGAGATGGGCAAGGCCGTCTTCGACCCCGCCCGCGAGCGCTCCAAGCTCAACAACCTCGCCGGCCGCGCACCCGAGCGCTACGAGGCGCAAACCATCACCCTGTTCCGCCTCCTCATGAGCATGAGCAAGGCCGAGCAGCAGCGCTATATCAACGAGCTCAAGGGCATCACGGTCTCGCAAAGGGCACACGCCACGGCCGAGGCCTTCGATACGCCCTTCCCCCAGACGGCCACCGTCGCCTGCCAGGGTGTTGAGGGCGCTTACAGTCAAATCGCCGCGTGCAAACTCTTCGACGTGCCCGACATCGCGTTTTTCGAGACCTTCGAGGGCGTTATGCGCGCCGTGCGCGACGGCTTCTGCGAGTTTGGCGTGCTGCCCATCGAGAACTCCACCGCCGGCTCAGTCAACGCCGTCTACGACCTGCTCGCCCAGTTCGACTTCCACATCGTGCGCTCGCTGCGCCTCAAGATCGACCACAACTTGCTCGTCAAGCCCGGCACCAAGCTCGCGGGCATACGCGAGGTCTACAGCCACGGTCAGGCCATCGCGCAGTGCGCTAGCTTTATCGAGGCGCACGGCCTGCACGCCACCAAGTACCCCAACACCGCCATGTCGGCCGAGATGGTCGCCAGCTCCGAGCGCACCGATGTTGCCGCCATCGCATCGCGCAGCTGCGCGGCACTCTATGGTCTGGAGGTGCTGGAGCCCAACATCCAGGACTCGGACAACAACTACACGCGCTTTGTCGTCATCAGCCGCGAGCCACGCGTCTACCCCGGTGCCAACCGCACCTCGCTTATGATTACCACGGCCAACGAGCCGGGCGCGCTCTATCGCGTACTCGAGCGTTTCTACGCGCTCAATATCAACCTCATCAAGCTCGAGAGCCGTCCCATCCCCGGGCATGACTTTGAGTTTATGTTCTACTTTGACCTGGACTGCCCCTTTGGTAGCAAGGCCCTCGACGACTTGCTCGACTCCATCGATGACGTGTGCGAGAGCTTCACCTACTTTGGCAGCTACACGGAGGTGCTCTAGATGGCCGATACCGCCGCAACCCGCCCCTACGGCGTGCTGGGCCGCGTGCTGGGCCACAGCTACACCCCGACCATCTACAAGGAGCTCGCGGGGCTAGAGTACGTACGATTTGAGCGCGAGCCCGAGGACCTCCAGGCTTTTATGACGGGTGACGAATGGGAGGGCACCAACGTGACCATCCCCTACAAGCGCGCCGTCATGGAATACCTGGACGAGCTGAGTCCACTCGCCGAGCGTATGGGAAACGTCAACACCATCACGCGCCTGCCCGACGGCCGCCTGCGCGGCGACAACACCGACTACTTCGGCTTTCAGTGCCTAGTCGAGGAGCTGGGCGTTGAGGTAGCCGGCAAGAAGGCCCTCGTGCTCGGTGCCACCGGTGGCGCCGGCACCACTGCCAGCATGGTGCTCGGCGACCTGGGCGCGATCGTGGTGCCTGTGGGACGCGCGAGCGAGGTCAACTACGACAACATCGCACAGCAGCGCGACGCCGCGTTGCTCGTCAACTGCACGCCTGCCGGTATGTTCCCCCACTGCCCCGACGCGCCTTGCACGCTCGAGTGCCTCGACGCGCTCGAGGGCATCATCGATATCGTCTACAACCCCGCCCGCACGGGACTCATGCTCGAGGCCGAGCGTCGCGGCATCCCCTGCATCGGCGGTTTGCTCATGCTTGTGGCCCAAGCGGCGCAAGCCGTCGAGCGCTATACCGGTCAAATCACCCCGCGCGAGCGCATCCTGGACGTGACGGAGCGTCTATCTCGCCGCGAGCAGAACATCGCCCTGATCGGCATGCCGGGCTCGGGCAAAACCCGCGTGGGTGAGCAGATCGCCCTGCTCACCGGCCGCGAGCACATCGACCTGGACCGCGCCCTCGAGGAGCGTCTGGGCATGCCTTGCGCCGACTTTATCGTCGAGCGCGGCGAGCCAGCCTTCCGCGAGCAGGAGACGGCGGCCCTGGCCGACCTCTCCAAGCGCAGCGGCCTGGTGCTCTCCACCGGCGGCGGCGTGGTCACGCGCGACGAGAATTACCCGCTGCTGCACCAGAACAGCCAGATCGTGATGCTCAACCGTAAGCTTGACGAACTCGCCCACAAGGGACGCCCCATCACCGCGCGCGACGGCATCGATAAGCTCGCCGAGCAGCGCATGCCGCGCTACCGCACCTGGGCCGACCACATCATCGACTCGCGCGACTGCGCAGCCAACACCGCCCGCGCCCTCCTCGACACCCTCTAAACCACCACAAAGGGGACAGGCACCTTTGTGGTGGTTTTACACTCCGCCGCACCGCCGCACCGTCGCACCACCCGCCCAACCGCAAAGGAAGCAACCATGAAAGCTCTCGTCATCAACGGCCCTAGCCTCAACATGCTCGGCATTCGCGAGCCGGGCATCTACGGCAGCGACAACTACGACCGCTTGGTCCAGATCTGCAAGGAGGCCGGCGCCGCACAGGGCTTCGACGAGGTCGAGGTCTTCCAGTCCAACCACGAGGGCAGCATCGTCGACAAGATCCAGGAGGCCTACGGCAAGGTCGACGGCATCGTCATCAACCCGGCGGCTTACACGCACACGAGCGTTGCCATCCTGGACGCCCTCAAGGCCGTCGCCATCCCCGCCGTCGAGGTCCACATCAGTGCCCTCGAGACGCGCGAGGACTTCCGCCAGGTAAGCTACGCCCGCCTAGCCTGCTTTGCCACCATCACCGGCGAAGGCCTCCAAGGCTACTCCCATGCGTTGGAGCTGCTGAAAGAGCATCTGCTACACTAATCCATGGGACAAAATAATCAGGTTTGTTTGTCCCAAAACTTAAGTAACTGTTCGATAGACATACAAAGGAGCATATCCATGTCCCAGTACGATTACCTCGTCGTCGGTGCCGGCCTTTCGGGCGCCGTCTTTGCCAACGCCGCCAAGCGCGCCGGCAAGTCGGTCCTGGTCATCGACCGCCGCGATCACATCGCCGGCAACATCTACACCGAGGACGTCGAGGGCATCCAGGTCCACCGCTACGGCGCCCACATCTTCCACACCTCCATGAAGGACGTCTGGGACTACGTCAACCGCTTCGCCGAGTTCAACAACTACGTCAACTCGCCGGTCGCCAACTTCCACGGCAACATGTACAACATGCCCTTCAACATGAACACCTTCGCCAAGATGTGGCCGGGTGTTGTCACGCCGGCAGATGCCAAGGCAAAGATCGCCGAGCAGGTGGCCGCCGAGAACATCGGCGAGCCGGCCAACCTCGAGGAGCAGGCGCTGTCGCTCGTCGGCCGCGACATCTTCGAGACGCTCGTGAAGGGCTACACCGAGAAGCAGTGGGGCCGCGACTGCCGCGACCTGCCCGCGAGCATCATCAAGCGCCTCCCCTGCCGCTTCACCTACGACAACAACTACTTCAACGATCGCTACCAGGGCATCCCCATGGGCGGCTACACCAAGATGGTCGCCAACATGCTCGAGGGCGTCGAGGTGCGCTGCGGCGTGGAGTACAAGGAGCTGATTGCCGCCGAGCCCGATATCGCGGCCAAGACGATCTACTGCGGCCCCATCGACGCGTTCTACGACTTTAAGCTGGGCACGCTGGAGTACCGCAGCCTGCGCTTCGAGACCGAGACGCTCGACGAGCAGGACCACCAGGGCGTGGCCGTGGTCAACTACACCGAGCGCGAGATCCCCTACACGCGCATCATCGAGCACAAGCACTTTGAGTTCGGCACGCAGGACAAGACCGTCATCACGCGCGAGTACCCGGCCGACTGGAAGCCCGACGACGAGCCCTACTACCCCATCAACGACGCCAGGAACGAGACCCTCTACAAGCAGTACGAGGAGCTGGCGGCGCAGGAGGGCGACGTGATCTTCGCCGGTCGCCTGGGCGGCTACAAGTACTACGACATGGACAAGGCCATCGCCGCGGCATTCGAACTCGTCCGCAACGAGCTGGGCGTGGAGCCCACGGAGGCGTAAGGGTCCAAAACGGGCCACTGCGCGAGCCGAAAACAGCACAAGAAGGCACGCCAACGCCGGCAGGAGCAATTTCGCCTCTGCCGGCGTTTTAGTATGGAGACGGAATTGGCTGTTCTGTCCATTATCTAGCCGAGGATATAAGTAGGCACGGCCTGCCACAGGGACGAAAATCGGAAGTATGCGGCAAATTCAAAACTTGCCGAGCGCACCGGGATGCCGCGACGCCTATACCTGCGGTTTCTCTGCGCGAAAAGGGCGGTGTGCTCATGAGTTCCGGAATTTGCCGCATACTTCCGTGCGGCGATTCCAGAAGTGCGGGGTAAAAACCGAGATCGGCCGACCAGACCACGGTTTTACGCTTACGCGAGCTGCGGTTTTGTTGCCGAAAATCGGGTTGTGCTCGACGGTTTCCGATTTTTCCCCGCACTTCCGGAAAACGCAGCAACACCGAGCACCCTGAAGCGGAAAACGCGACAAATTCTGCTGGGATAACAGCCTTTTAAACGCAAAAACCGCCTTTCGGCGGTTTCCACGGACCAAGCCGGACGTACCGTCGCAAGGCCTCCTCAAAACTAGAACTTTAAGGAAGAGCCAAATTCCAGTCAATCCTTAACCGGGAAACCCGCAGCGAATTAAGGCCAAGCAACCACGCGTCAGTAAAGTTACATGCGGGCAGAAAAACACCCGTAATTTCGTCTTTTCCCAATTGAGATGTAAGTTTTGACAGGTCGAATCTTAAATCCAAAAAAGAGGGCCGACGCATCAGCCCTCTTCAGGTGTCGCCCGAAGGCTTCCACCGCAATTGACTCTTTTTTGTCGATATCCTCCGTTTGTCTACAAACTCGACCACCAGTTGAAACCACACGCTCGAGACCGCCAAACTTGGCAAAATATTCTTCTCATCATGGACGCAAAGAGTGAGACGGCCGTCCAGAAGAACAGCCGCCTCTCCGCAGGACACAGGCCCGTAGGTTGGCTGCGTCAATGCCGCTAATTCACGCTAGTATCCTATTCGTGCCCCAAAAGGTCAATCCAATTCAAGGCAGAAAGCAAGCCAGCATGCAGCCTCTTTCGTGGACCCATGCTCTAGCAAGCCTGATCGAACTCGACTATCTAACCAGATACGGCCCTATTACATCGAATATCTCGCCAACCCTGGTTGCAGGGTTTTGCGCAGACGGTTTGACGTTGCATAGCCCCCTATGGTGCACGATGAGGCGTCCGGCACGCTGCAATGCTTCGCCTCGCCTACCGTCAACCGCTCCGAACACCCCGTCCAAGTTCTTGCGGTACTCGATGCCCAAGTCCTTAGACATCGCCTGAGCGAGGGCACGCTGGCACTCCGCGGCCGACATGGGGGCGGTTGTATAACGAAAGTGCAGAAGCGGCCACAGCTCGAAGCAGGGGTTCGACCACAACGCGTGGAAGGTCCTCGAACCATCGGAGAGCTCGGTGCACTTACGCTCCATCGCGTCGAAGTCGGACGCAGGGAAGTCATCCTTGTCATACACGAGCCACACGTGGTCGAACGTCTCGGGCGCATAGCGGCAGTGTTCGACAGCGAAGTCAAGCAGGTCGAGCGTGTGTTTGCCCGTTCCCTTAACGATAACGGCAACCTTGCGTTCGTTTGCCGCGCACAAAGCAGCACGCACGCCCTCGAAGTAGCGAGGCTCAGTCTCCATGCCCTCGGTCACCACGAGGTGGCGCGTCATCTGCACCATGCGCGGGCGAACCTCGCGTTTGCCACTACGCCAGCCCTTCGACTTCTTCGCTGCCATGTTAATCCCACTCCTCGATGCGGGTGAGATACGGGTCGGCACCGTAACGACCAGACAGGTACTGCTTATCGAAAGCAGCATTCTTGCTAACCAAGTTGCCATTAGCCTCGTGGATGTCGGCGAGCGACCACAGTTGGCTCGCCTCCCCCTCGCCGCGTGCGGCGAACCATATCTCGTCGCGGCGGAACACGTCGTTTCGCATTGTGGACACGTCCTGGGACGAGAAGATGAGCTGCGCGCCGCTCTTGTTGACCTCGGGATCCTTAAACAACAGAATCACGTAGCGCAGGAGCTTCGGGTGAAGCTTGGCGTCAAGTTCGTCGACCACAACGGTAGCGCCGCGCTCGAGCGCAGTCATCAGATATGCAGCTAGCCCCATGAGCTTCTGTGTGCCGGCTGACTCCTCAGAAAGGCGCAGCTCATAGCCCTTGCCGTCCACCTCGTGCCTCACAAAGACGCGCTGGCCGCGCCATTCCGGGGCCTTCTCCACCCTAAAGCCATCGATGCGTACGTCGACGGCGCGCAGAAAACGCGTGACCTCGGGCGACTCCGCCTCGTCTAGCAATTGCTCGAGCATCCGCTCCAGGTAAGAGCTGTTGTAGTTCAGGAACACGCCATCAAGAAACCAGCTGGCAGCCTCCTTGATCACCGGCGCGTCAAAGTTGATACAGAGGAACGACAGATACGGCAGACTCGGGTTGAATCTCGCAGCCGTAACAAGTTTGCGCAGCGTGGGACCGAGCTCGACCTCAGCACCCTCGCGCTCGAACAACATTGCCGTACGCGAAGCTCCCAATTTGCGCCGCCACAGTCCCTCGGACACGATCTCGTCAGCATGCACGGACAGGGCATAACGGTACTCATGCTCGCCCGCGCGGTAGTAGAGCTCGAACTCGGTAGGCTCGAGAGCAGACACATCATCGAACTCGAACGCCGAACAACGGGGTATCGAAGGACGATTGCCCTCTGGCGCATCAGAGCTAGATGACAGCAATCTGATTGGTCTGGCCACAGCCGAACGAACGTAGTCGAGAGCTTCGAGTAGGTTGGACTTGCCGCCAGCGTTGGGTCCGTACACCGCAGCCACCGGCAAAAAGCTCTGCCCATCGGGACACTCGATAAGGGAGCGCTCAAACTCCCTCATCGGCGTCGCTTGCATGGAAAGCTCCGCCTCGTCGCGATAGGACCTATAGTTCCTGAAGGAAAACTGGCAAAGCATCGTCCTCAACTTTCCTTTCATTGTTTTGAAAAGATATTTCAGAGTTTTTCTTTGATTATAGACTTTAAGTAGACTAAATCAAGTGCTTAAGGCAGCTGAAGGCCTAAAGTGCAAAGAACAGACTGAACCACATAACACGGTAAAACATAGAGAAAGTGCAGATAGCGTAGGATGGACTACTCGAGTCAATTTCGATTTCGTTCCGAACATCAGCCATGTTGATGCCGGAAAATGGCGAGAATCATATTTGTATTATGTTCTAGCGCATATCAATATAAGCAAGGAAAAAAAGCAAGCAATCCCGAAAGCATGTGAACGAACCCAGGCGCGCGACGAAATCCCAACCGCTCACCTTCCACAGCACTTTTTATATTTTTTCCCACTTCCACATGGGCAAAGCTCATTCCTGCCAATTTTTCTTCCGACCTGTTTCTTAATACAGTACTTTCGCGTCCTGTCTAATGCCGGAATGAACCCTGCTGCATACGCCTTATCCTCCTCGGATAGCTTATCGAGTCTATACTCATTGATGCATAGTGACTTAACTTTTCCATCTGAAGCGTTGATATCGAGACGAACAATGTTCGGAGCGGCATCATGAATTAAAACCGCCAAGCATTTTCCCCTACAAATCTCATCATCATTCGGCATATTGTCACGATTGACAAAAATACACAGCGGTACATCGGCAGCCTCTTGAGCAGGCAAATCAAGCCTTAAATCAGAAGGCACTCCGGGCTTGAGTCTCGTTGCAATTCCATTAGAGACCACTTTCCTTGTATCGGATCCGCAATTTAATAAAGTGCTTGCAATAGCCCTTCTCCAATAACCAAGGCTGGAGTCATCTAGCATTTCGACTATTTGATCGAACAACTTCGGCGAGGTTTGAACGGGCTTTTCAACCATATCTCCTATATATAAACTATTAAACCAGTCGTCAATCTTATCCCTATATCCAAAGAAGCCTTGAATCCTAAAATTCAAGTCATTGTTAATATCGGGACCTGAATCTCTAGCCTGTCTTTCCAGCGTCTGCGTATAGCAATTGTTATCTATATACATACCGAGATGATCAAGTTCATCATTCATGTATAACGCCGGCATTGACGCCGCTGAACGCCTCTGAGCCAGGTAATGAAGAAAAACTAAAGGGTTATTAAAATAACGGGTATAAACGAGAAGATCATCAAGAGAAAGTGCGATTGTACCTTTTGACATCTTTATAAATTCGAGCTTGTCGGCTTTAGAAGCGAATTCATTAAAATCATCTACTGTCACGCAAATTTTAAAAATAGTTCGTATCGCGGCAGAAGAAAACTCCTCCTTAACTTTACCACCCGCATCGTAAAAACGACAAGGACCTCCGCAGCAACTGCGAATATATGCGACAGTTGATTCTGCCTGTCGCGAAGCCTTTTCCAACAACCCCTGGAATGATTTAATGTGTCCCTTTGAGTCGTCAACCGGATCCGTCGGGCAGAATGCTCCCGCCTTGACTTCAACCGCAAGCAAGGCATCTTCATACAGGATTACCAAATCGCTTTCTTGAACATCACGCTTATTCCATTTGGCACCATTACGTGGATGATATCCATTTATGCAGATGATCGAGCCTGGTAATAACTTCTTAAATAACGCGGCAACCCCATCCTCTGAAGCAGATGCCTGGCTTTCCTTCCAGCGCAAGGTAAATTCATTACTAGATCCAACTTCTGAAGCTATGAATCGACTGCGGATGGCACGATAAAAAGACCTATAAAAGTGATCCAAAAAGTTTGCAACGCAGAAGCAGTAGCTAATGCCGTTAATTCTGATAAATGGCTTGTCAACAATCGGCATAATCCCAAGGGGGTCAATTGAGTTGACTTTTTCGAAATCAGTAACTGACGCAGCCGAAAGAGAGAGGTCCTCAATTAACGACTCAGGCCATTGCGTCACTGCGGCAACGTCATGAAGCGCAGTGCCGAATACCGAGTTGGCAATTCGAGCCGCCTCATCTTTAGAAATGCCGTCAAATGAATGCAGGGGCTCCTTTTGCCAAATTTCGTATTGTTTTCCAAGCTCATTGAAAGCGGCTGACCAACCAAGAGTAAGGGATGTCATCAACGCAACAAACCCATTAATTACACCTATAGCCCCAACTCCGTATACCTCTTTAATTAAAGCGTCTTGTTTACTAAGCAGTAGAGTTAAATAGTCCTCTTCAATAGCCTGATAACGCCTACCCCGCAAGGATTGATATGTCTTAGACTCTATTTGATATCTAATTACATCATCAGACAATCCGGCATTCTTGCCAGCAATATGCACATCGGAATATCGGACAAGGAATGCCCGATTCAAAACTTCAATGATGGACTCTGCACAAGCCATCGTTTCCTCTAACCGAGATGTTGCCGAGCTATCCACATTAGAAAACTTGCCCCGTGCCGAAACATAAAGAAGGCAAGACTGCAGGTACTCTGGAACAAGGTTAGCATTATTAAAGTAAAGCTCATCAAAGGCATCATGCTCATCTTTATCGAACATATCGGTGAATCGCATATGGGCTAAAAAACGCGAGTACCAAGCTGACCTAAGCATAATCTCTAAAGGATCAAGCGTCTCAATTAGGGCCACCAACCGACTTCTGCGCTCAAAAATATCAACTTGCAGCTCCTCGCGCGCACTTTTTAAGGCATCTACATCGATTTTGACTGCGTTCCCCTTCATCTACAACACTCCCGAGCAAGCAAGTGATTAAAACAAGATCATGCTAGCGAATCACTGGGACATAAAACATCTTACTTGTTGCACAATTGAAGGCTTGATAAGCAAAAGCAAAAAGCAGAAGCAATCTACCGCCCGCAAACTTCACTCCACTTCATATGTACTATCGAGAAAAGGAGCGTCGACGACCGCTGAAGACCCCCTCCCAACCTTGACAAACCTTCTGTGCTATAAGCCTAACTGTCCGCAACAGCTTGCCGCTCAAGCTGCACCTTAAACCCGGCAATCAACTTGTCGCAGGTTTCGATGATTCCTGCCGGAACTGTATTGAACTTAACTGGGTCGAACTGATACGCCATGAGGTTTTCGATGTGGAAGTATTCGTTTGCGAATTTAAATACTGTCTCATCAACATGTGCACGATTGCTGACCTGTCTCATTTCGTCAACATTGTTGTCAGCGAGCAATCTGAACGCACAGATTTTCTCAACGGGTGAAGGCGCCTGGTCATAAACGGACAGCAGCTCCGCGTTTCCGAGCTGTGCCAACAATGCTTGATAGTTAAAGTCCTTAAAACCGATTGTTTTAAGCTGCTTCCTGGCTTCTTCCCACTCCTTGTCGGTAAGTTCTCGCCTATTCCGCGTCGCAACATTTCGCCGGTGCGCCACACTTGACAGAACATGCCAGGCAGGCGACTTTCCGTACGCAATTTCAACCGCTCTCCTAGCAAGCGCAATTCTATAAGGCAGGGATGCGTCGCTCGCTACGATTGCCTTAAAGCACTGTACCGTACTATTAAAATCATCATCCTCAACAGGTATCAGGGAAAGTACGCCGCCATCGTTGCGCGCATAGAAGCAAGACGTGTCGCATAGAAGGGACCTATGAACCTTGCCGATCATAATGAGCGTTTCAAAGTCATGAGTTAGCAGCAACGTTGTAATTCCACTACAAACACCCTTAGATTTCGAAAATAACCTTTGGAGAATCGCGTATTTCTTATTTTGATCAAAGGAAGAAATCGGGTCGTCGAGCACAACCATGTCCGGCTTCTCACTTTTAACCTGAGCGGAAAACAATGCAATCGCAAGCGAATTACGCTCGCCATAGCTTAGATGCAACTTTAAATCCTCGACGTTCATCTCGAGCCCGCGAGGCTTCAGTGAGACGGCACAGCGAGAACCATCTGGCGAAGCGATTGAAATCTCGTAGGGAAATCCTGCCGACTCCAGAAAAGCATTCATTTCGGCCATCGATGCCTTGATGGATTTCCTTAATGCTGCGCTTTGACGACCGATGGCAATTTGGATGTCCCTCACTTTGGATGAAAGATCATCTAGTACAGCATTAATGCTGTTGATGCGTTCAACGGCGTATTGCGAATTCATCTTTTCGAGACGCTCGACATGTATTTTTAGACCTTCAAAATAGTCAGCACCTTTTTCTTCATCCTTCAGGGACGAATAATTAAGCTGCTGAATTTTCTCAAGTTTGGCCCTAAGCCCCTCCGCATCCCCTTTGATGCTGTAAAGAAAGGCTTCATTCTCAGGATTGGACTCATCTTCAAGCTTCCCATGCAAAATCTCATCAGCCTACACTCGGGCGTTTTCGCTAAGAAGCACCTCAGCTTCCCCAAAAGTCTGAATCGTTTTTGTGAAGCTATCAATATACTTTCCGCCGTATGCGGCCTGCATTTCATTGCATATTTCCAGCTCAGACTGCTCGAGAGCCTTACCGCAGTACGGGCATACACCCTGAGAGCTGAATTTTCCGCCCTTGCCACGCCACAGCAGCCATTCTTTGGCATTGTCACCTTGGATTAGCGAAGTGAACGATTCGAACTTTGGAGATACACGCTCAACAAGGTTTCCGTTTAATACGATACCTTTCGCAATTGGGCTTGTCTTTGAATAAGTCTGCTTAGAAACCTTCCCGAAGCAGGACAGTAAGTTATTAACCGTAGAGAGCAAGTCGGCCACCTTGCCCTCATCTCGCAACCTTTTAACGGCATCCGCCAACAGCTCGTCTGTTTCTTTTGCCGCTTTACGATATTCGGGAGTATCAACGAAGACCTTGTATCCGTTTTCGATTAACTCCATGTCGCCTTTAAATAGCGTGTTATCGACGTAGCCTTCATTAAACACGAGAATATGTGCATCCGACGGCAGACCTTCAACAGATGGCAGAGAATCTGAGGCATAGGGTTTCAATACTTCTAACGTCTGTCCGTCATCGCCGTTATATAACTGAATCGCTTTTGCAACCGAGCTCTTACCGGAGCCATTCATTCCGTGGAGAACAGTGGCTGCATTGGGTTTTTGCCTAATAGTTGCGCAGTCAATGTTGTTACAGCAGGCAAGCTTTATGACGATCGATTCAGACATCTGATCTCCATGGAAGAGGCGTTTATATCTACTTGATTATGCATGCGCTCAATTTACATTGTTTTGCTAGTTCTCCAAGCTTAGTAAAACTTGTCGTTCTGCTTCAGGAAAAGCGAGGGGCTCAATCATTCTCGCTGAGCTAATTCTCCCGAGCGTAGATGATGCAGCTGTTATATCGCCAGCGCAGCTCTGCGCCGTTCCTTCTACTATTTTGTGTCTTAGCTTATTCGGAATAGCCGAAACACCTTCTTTGGTGATGGCAACGCCTGTAACTACTTTGGTTTCATCCGCGCCACGATATGCGGTTTTACTGAGAGATAGAGAGTGCCCATATCGCTTTACGATTTGAAGAACCTTCTTTTTAAATACAGCTGGGTTACTGACTGGCGTTTTGGACGAGAAGGTTAAATCGTCAACGTATAGGGAGAATTTGCATCCATGATTGCAGGCGAGATCATGTAATTCGTCAAACATGTCTTGATAAGCAAAGTAGGCAACAAGCTGCGCGCATGGACTTCCGGTCGGAATTACAGTGGAACCATCCGCTAGCGTAAGGGTTGTTAGATCGCTAAGGATAGCGGATACATCACTGCTGCATTTAAATCTATCTTTGAAGAGTCGATAAACACACTCCCGTGAACATGAGTCATAAAATGCATGCAAATCAGACTGAATAAAATAAACAGAGTGCTCATGGAATTTGCCGTTATCCACATGGCAAACACCTTTGCGTCCAGAGAATACCCAGTTTGGAATCGAAATTCTACTCAGTAAGTTCTTAATTCGGCGCTGGACTTGCTTTAATTCATCATAGGGATTATAGATAGTTCGGAATCCCCCGGAGCTTTTTTCAATTTCGCTAACAGTGTAATTAATCCAGTCCTTAGCATGAGAAAGACTGGTGGACTCTATCTGGAGAAGCGCAGCGAGTTTCCGCTTGTTGCTTAGCATATATAGAGGACTCTGATCAATTTCATAGCCTCTATTTGTCATTGCTATAGGCCTCGATTACTTTAGACATCAAGGACGTGATGAACTTTTGGCTTGCGTTGTTCAGCTCTGCGTCCTCATAGTCTTCTGAAAAGCGCATCAGCGTTGAGACTCGAAGACCAAGAAGTTCTGAATAGCGTTCGAGCAGATCCATCGATACTTTTTTCTTTCCGTTTTCGATTTCGGAAAGATAGCTGCTCGAAATGCCGAGCAATTCGCTCATTTCTTTGGCATTGTAGCCATATATGCCCCGTAACCTTTTAAGCGTATTGCCCAGCATGTCCTGATCTCCTTACAGACTAAAAGGAGTAAATAATCAAATACCGGGCGGGTTACCATGGAATACTACCAACCACTCAACAAGCATTTGAGCTTGTGAAGCACTTCCAGCAAAACACCGAGAAGCTCTAGGAGCTTAATCAGCGCACGGAAGTCAATCCGAGCCTTCTTACGCTTCTCAACCCGAATCTTCACTCGAGGTCGGCAAGCAACATGGTTGTTTCCGGAATCAGATAGATGCTGTGCCATACAGCACACCCCCTTTCTCGCCGCAATCGCAGCGTCCCAAAGAAAGGAGAGGTTCTTCCGGTAACACCCGCCCAGCTTCGTGCGCCCGCGCATCCCAGCGCGGGCGCACCGGGTGAGCGGGGGTTAAGGTAGGCCACCAAAGCGGCCCGCGGCGAGCTTGCGCTCGCCCTGGAATGGGAAAAGACCTTCGTGGCCAAGCGCTTATGGTCACGACTACCTTGGTTGGTACTATAGCACAAATATCAGCTAATAGCGAACTGATTTCACTATTAAATGTTATGAAATTGCTATACCTGAAATTACCATATGAAGAAGTGTGCCATTTTAGTATCTGACCGTTAGCCAAATGTGGGTGTTGGCCAGCAAGGGTTGGCGTAAACCAATATGAGCAAGTTAGGTTGTGCCCGATAGAAGAATCGAGAACGGGCCATTCCGTCCACTCCCCTAGTTACTCTTAATCATATCGCCATCGGAATCCGCTGCTGCACTTCCCAACTTTTCATTCAACACATCTATCGCTTCTTTAATTTCGCCTCGAATCCACTTAGTCCTCAATCGGCTCATTCGTGATTTCGGTTCGACTTCGTCCAACTGGGCGTCAATGTCTTTCAGCCATTCGATGGCTCCGCCCAGGCTTTCGTTATCTGGGTAATTTTTCATGCATAAGTGGAAAAATGACTGGAGCGATTGTTGAGAACCAGCGGTTCCTTCGTAGATTGATTTGACGACGCACTCAGCAGGCAAATCAAAAATCTTTCTTGGATGCTGGGACTTCACGGCTTCCTCAAGATATGATGAAATCGACACACCTGTATTCGAGTCGATTTTAGATAGTTCGAACCTGGCGAGATTTAAATCCTGGGCGTACTCTTCATTTTCAATGCTAGTTGCGAGAACATCCAATATCTGACCAACTTCTTTGCCATAAAAGCCATTGAACATTGGAATTTCTTGTCGCACTGCTTTTGCGCTGCATTGTGGATCACAGCCGGCAGCACGCTTTAAAGAGTCAAGAAGTTTCTCGAGATTAGTCTCATCCCAGAATCCCAAGTATTTAAGATCAAGTGAGATCTTAGCAATCTCGGGAAACCATCTATGCGAATACTGACCATCAGACAATAGGCCTTCAAGCTGGTTCGCAAACGATTCAACTTGATCATCTTCCATTGTGCTCATGGTATGCCATTGGTTAACGATGTCTTGGGCTTTGAGGTCTGCTGCAGAATCAGGGTTTTTAGCTAGAACAAACTCCGTGAAAGAGTCCTCAACGATTGTAGGGCTTACGTCTTCTCCTCTTGTTAAGGGGGCCAGAGCCTTAGATATAAGTAAATAGTCTTCGTATTCCAGAACCTTAGAGTCATCGATCATATTCACGGCTATGTTCGACGCGTTGGGCTTCTTGGGAGTTTTTCCTGCTGATGCCTGGACCGCATAACCGATAAATGATGAGAGTGCCCGCGCTCTTCCGCTTGAATCGAATAATGTATCAACAAGAATTGATGCTCCCAAAACACAATTTATTGCCGGAATCGATCTTGCTATAGCCCTCACATTGATAATGGACCCTTTAATTCCATCGAGAATCGCATTCTCAATGTCAAAGTCAATCTGTTGAGGAAATTGTATCTTGGGCTGAATTGCGACCTTATATAGCTCCTGAGAATCTGGCTCGAACGCAATTTGGCGCACAACAGCTTTTTCGACAGAACAGTCTTTCTCGAATGACAATTGCTCATTTCTAACGAGCATCACATGCCAGCCATGGTTTTCGACCATATTGTTGACAAACCCAAGAAAAGACCGATCATCTTGGGCAAAGCTACTGCGCTCACAGTCGTCAAAAACTACGAGGACTTTCTTCATGTCAATTAAAGACAGCAGAAGGTCGGGTTTAATGGACACCTGAATTCCGAGCTCAGCAAGTTTTTTGCTAAGCAATGAGCTGCCAGCCGAAAGTAGATTATTCTTAACAACGTTAAAAGCAGCATCAAAACGATCTGCAGGGTTTTCGCAAAAATGAAATACAGAGGCCAAAACCCTACTTAAAATTTCATCATAATCGGAAACACCGAATAGCGAAACGCGGCATGTTTTAATGTCTATTTCATCTAGCGCGGCTTTAAGAACGTGCTCGCAATAATATGTCTTGCCCGAACCCCATTCGCCATATAGAACTAACGCTTGGAGAGTATTGGCATCGCATTCCATGTAGCTCTTAATCGCCTTAGTTACTTCTTCCGCTCGCATCGCTGTGAACTCCAATCGTCCAGTTATTTACCTTGTAACACTAAATTGTTAGCGTCGGAATAATTAAGCCAAATATAGTCGGCTGAAATTGTCCAATCCCGGCCGACCCATTTTAGCCAACACGCCCGCATCTATAGCTTTCCTGCCGCTTTCCTAGATACCCTCGGGCTGGACCCCCCTCCCTTTACCGCCTGGGGGACGGCCTGCACCGAGTATGTGTCGAGCCCCCTGCCGTGGCAGCTCGGTCCCCGCATCACGAAAACCGACGCATTGTCGAACAGCCTGTTGAAGACGTGAAAAAGCGTGCTTGGGCATGTGCGCTAACACAGGCTTCGCGTTTAGCGACAGACCGGGGCGTCCGGCCTGCCCGTGATCGACGAGTGGCTGCTCGAGAGGCCGAACGAGCTGTTCAGGGGGATGCTGCTGGAGCTTTTCGAGCTGCGCTACGGGAGGGCATCGACCGTCCTGTGCACGCAGTTCAGAAAGAAGGACTGGCACCCGAGGCTCGGCGGCGTGCACGCGGACGCGATCATGGACCGTATCGTCCACAACGCCGTCTGGCTCGAGATGGGCGACGTGAACATGCGGCAGGCAACGGCGGGAAAGGTGCGGTAGTCTGAGATGGGTGCACCGCCGGTGCCCGTGGCGACGCCGGCGGTGCTCATCCGCGATAGCCGCGGTGCTGATTCGCAATATTCAGCGGTGCTCATGCGGGCAAATACTCAACAAGCCAGGCCCATGTATGCGTAATAACAATCGATACGCTAGTTGAAAAATAATATCCCTATTCTAACAACTGTCCCTAGAGACGAATCGCCTATATCTTCCCCGTATCAGCAAGGCGCCAATACTGCTTGCCCAGAGCCGTCAGTTCGCACGACTTAAATTCCATGGCGGCAAAGTACATATGCTCTGCCCCAACAGGGCGGACAAGGCCTATACCCTCCAGCTGTTGAAGGATCTTAAACTTCTCCGTATTATCCTTAGTCGCATAGGGTTCAACAATTTGATGTTCTTCCCAATCGGGACTGTTGGTGGGCTCAAAAGACGGATCCAAGGACAGTTGAGCACCGGGCGCATCAAACAAAGATGGCAGCTGCCGCAAGACACTATCCGGAACCTGCGAAACGACTTTCCTTAGCGATATGAATGATTTTACGTTGGTCCTAAAAACGGGACGTTGATCCCATGGACCGAGAGCCTTGTCTATAAACGCATAGACTCCACCAGGGGTAATATGCCCCATCACATCTGCTGCGCCGCCATTTAGCGCATCCACAAGAAGCGATGTAAAAGTCCCTCGGCCGTTATATTCCTCCGCACATTCATTAGGGCAGCATGCACTCAGAATTGTTAAACCCTCACCAAGCAAGCAGGATGTCCCGTCCAGCACTCCAGGAGCCCCCATGCACCCAGAATTACAGCTATCGAGAAGAATTACGCGATTTTTCGCTTTGGAGTTATTCGCTATCGTCAGAATCTCATCGAGGGAAAGCTGTCCCTCTGGATAGCCCTGTCCAGATAGGATGAAACCATTATTGGTAGCTTCGCATCTTCCGCCGTGCCCCGCAAAATACAGCAATGCAATCTCGGGCTCCCCAGAAAAGCAGCCCTCGATCATCCGCTTCAATACGTAAGGAGACTCAACATTTCTCTCAAGATGAATGGAGAAATTGGGAGAGCCATCGCCGTTCTTCTCTAATACTTCCGCCACCGCTTTAGCATCGGCAACACAGCCATAAAGCGGAGTCGATGCATATTCATCAATACCGACGACAAGCGCCTTGCGATCCTGCATTACATCAACTCCAAAACAGTGGCAATAAAAACTCAAATAACGAAAACAGGCAAACCAAGAACAGGCACACCGAAACAACCACGATCAGCAGAATCATCGATGCCTTTAGGCACTTTCTCATGTACTCGTTCTTACGATTAAGCGATTCAAAGTGGGGCTGCACAGCTTTTGCCTTACCCTCGGCAACTTCCATTGCAGAGGCAAAAGGCGCACCGCGATTAACCTCGCCCGCTACATAGTCATTCAACTCAGCCGGTGATGCAAGAACGCTCATCTTTAGCCTGACTTGGCTAAGCAACGACAGCAGAAACGATGCGCCTAGCAGCAGCATAACGACAACATAGCCACTCGCTAGCAAAACAAAAGACGCCTTAGCCCCGTTGTTGTTGTAGCTATATTTAGCAAATAACACCGGGGCCACCGTCAATAAAGCGACGGAAATAATGGAAACGCAGCTTAGTAAACAATTAGACAAACGCTCATACGAATCACAGCGACTGAGCTCCGTCTGATACGACAGCTCGGTCATCCATGAAAGATATTCGGCAGAATAGTCAACAGCGTCGATACCCGCGCCTACGCTATCGTTCTCTTTTTGCTTTCGGCTGCGTTTACCCATTTAATCCTTCTTTTCCGGACGAGGAGAGGGGGCTCCAGGGCAAGGGGATCCGGGGCAAGGGAACTCGGGCCTCTTTTCGGTATTGCCACGAACTACCCTGATTGGCGGATTAGGGTGACTTGTCGGCTGCTGCTTTTCAGGCGACGGCTTTGAGGGATTCGAGTCTGAATTTCGCTTATTAAAAAACATGATTCTCCTAGAGTGAATGTTGCCGGACAGCGTCGACAATACCATCCCTTGTCCAACCAACCAAAACGTCGGCGTTAGAGGACACTTCATAAGGGACGCGCATCTGTCCCAGTGGCCTAACCCCAATAATCGGCTTGTTAAACCTCAAGGCAGTTTCAATCTCAAAGTCGATCCACTCGCTATAGGCAACATACATTCCGGAGAGAACAATTACGCAGCTGCAGCTTGAGATTTTATTTGAAATCCTCTGCTTAAGCTCAGCCTTACTCCTGGCGTCAATCGGATTCTCGATAGGGACAGAATAGTCTGACCACTTAAAGTAGGCAGACGTATTGAACCAATCCTTAAGCGTCCTATAGTCATCGCTGTAATCCCATGAATGACTAATAAAAATGTGATAGTCACGAAGACTCATAAAGCGCTCCCCTCTTTCAAAGCGTGATTTAACAGTTCATACGGCCAATCGCCATTGCAATCGTCGTCAAACAAATAGCCAGAGCTACGAAACAGCTCCCCTTAAATACTCAAACGCCGTCTGCGACCCGCAGACAAAGCTGCAAGCAGATTTGTACTGAAGAAGTTGCCCGTTCCACTCCGACGAATAACCACCCGCCTCTTCCAAGATGAGTGCAGCAGCGGCATAATCCCAGGGCTTCAGCCTCTTCTCGAAATAACCATTAGACCTTCCGCAGGCTATATAGCAGATTGCCAACGCAGAAGAACACATGCGACGCAAATCCAGACAGTCGCAAAATACTTTTTCGGCGATACCGAAAATCTCATGAGCGCCGTCTTTATGCGTTGAGCCAGCACCAAACTCAATAAGGCAATTAGTAAGCTCACGATCGGATGTTTGAATTTTGTTACCATTCAAAAAAGCTCCTAAGCCCCTTTGAGCGGTAAATAATTCATCGCTATAAGGATTGTAAACAATGCCAAATACAGGCTTTTCATCGCGGACAAGTGCTAACGAGATAGTGCTTGCGCGATAGTCAAAAACAAGATTTGTAGTACCGTCAACAGGATCAAGAATCCAACGAGTGGGCTTCACCTCGCCAGGGTCTTCCTCCTCACTCATAAAACCTATTTCAGGCGTTAACTCAGCAAGTGCAGACTTAACATACGAGCTAATCTTTAGATCGACTTGCGTAACAAAGTCAGCGTCACCCTTCATTGAGGACTGAGACCTCAAATCGTTATCAAAGAAAAATGGTTTGACAGACTTAACAACATCAATAATCGCTTGATAGTCCATTTTTACCCCTCCGCCGGCAACGTACAAAACAATTCAGGACATTCGCGCTTGAGGAAACGATTCATAAGCTCCTCGCTCTCAAAGAAGTAAATCTCGCCAGACTTGCAGGCTATGTTTATATTGTTTCTGCCAACAGCATCTTGAAATGTTCCATCCATAAACGCCTCTGAGCCATCGGAAATTGCAAATTCATGGACGCCACGACGATGTCCCGCAGTCACAGATTTACCGCCAAACGCTCCGTTGTCCCGTCTATATGCCTCATAGACACCGCACAGCCTTCCGTCTTGGCAAGAGTATTCGCCTTGCCATTCCGTCTTGCTCCTACCGTTGCGAGGGATAATATTTCCGCTAGCGTCAAGACTCGCCTTATGGTTGACTCCATCGACATGAACCATCGTAGCCGATTGCTTACTGCAGCTAAAAACTGCGGTCCCGACTCGGATATACGTATCATCATTCGGCGAAAGATGAACTTGACGATAGGTCCGTCCAAACTCAATACCAAAACAGCCCTGTGCGGACAATGCTCGCACCCAACCTGACGCCGAATTTGCGCGTCGATTGCCCTCGATAAAGGTAGATAGCGTCGATCTTAAAGAACTGATATCAGCAACTTGGCAGATGGTGTTTCCATTAAGGCGATCCAAGAAACCAAGCTGGTTCTTTTCCGAAGTCTTCAAAGTCTCCTTTTCGGAAGAAGACAACGACGAGATGCGTTTTAGCTCTGGCAGCTCAATAATAATGATCTTAGTGTTGTTGCTTCGAGCGTGCTCCAGTGCGTACACAAGCTCATATTCAGTCCAGCTACCGGTAAATTCGCCAATCTTATTCTTGGGACCGTATTCACTACCCATAAGAAGGATAAAGAAATCAGAGTCGTCTATAAGCCGCTCGATATCATTTATCCCATCCTTTGATTGGATTACAAAATGCTCAGTTGCCACTGGAAATACGTCCAAATCAAGAAGAACATCGAGTGTTGCTCTGCGCTCCTCTTTAAGAGAAGATACGGAGGATACAAATGCGGTGTACATCTTCCTTTGCATTTCTGCTCCAATCTAATTCGCAGATATATCTCCAATGAGAGACGATCAAATGGCCTTCATCCAACCCATTCAGTTTGATATAAACGAAGATAGTGAGATGTTGAATGGCGTAGGCCAAAGCAGGAAACCTAACCCCCGAACACGAAACGCCATCGCGGCACGGAAATAAATATCAATCTGCAGCAATCAGCGAGATGACCTAAGCGTCATCTCGCAAAAATTATTAGTATGTAGAGATGCTTCATCGTATAGCAGCATGACAACCCCAAGCAATCAGTTAACCTCATAGAAAGGTCAACGTGCGGACATAAAACGTCATGCTCCAGACACTGAACGTCTGAGTAGATATTACCCCCATGCGCGTGCACCAGAACCATTGTTTATTAGTTTTTCGTCAAACGGTGGTGACGCATAATTGCTTTCGCAAATTGAAAACCGCATAGCGGAACACGACCCACGCACCGTCATATGATTTCAGGCGACTAAGCAACAAATCACCTACGATAGGGGCACGGGCCGCGTCTGCGAACATCGCATCGGTCGACGAGGAGGCATCCGAGCTCGTCGGGGCCGAGCGCTACGAGAGGACAGCAGGTCGGGATACCTGCCACAGACGGCTAGTACGCGTGATGGCTCGTCAAGGGCATCGGGGAAATCGAGTTCAGCGTGACGAAGCTCCGCGGAACGGCCGCGAGGACGGTGCGCGACTTGTTCGCCGAGACGCTGGCCTACACGGAATTCCCGCCCGCGCACTGGCGCCGGATCGGGACGAGCAACGGGATCGAGCGCATAAACCGCAAGATCAGGAGGAGGACAAGGATCGCCGGGACCTTCCCGGACGGCAACTCGGCCCTCATGCTGGTGACAGCGAGGCTGAAGTGCATAGTGGAGCACGAGTGGGGCAATAGGAGGTACCTGGACATGTCCAAGCTGGAGGAGATGGACAGGCCGAAGGGAAAGACGGAAGGCCAGAAGAGAACGAGGCTGAGGCCGGTAAAATCAATTTGCGAAAGATTCTTGACGGCGCCTCAACCAGTTCTATTTAACAGTTCATCTGAAAAGTCTGTTAAAAAAGCTCAGCAAAAACCGCAATGCCGACCTCTTTCTCTCGCATGCACGCGAGGACAAGGTCGGCATTGTCTTTACTATTTATGTTCCAAAAGAGCAGCTTCATAAAACAGCTCGGAGAAAACTACTGCGCAAGCACGTCCGCGATGCGCTCGCTCGCATGCCCATCACCATAAGGATTCGACGCATGGCTCATGGCCTCGTACTCGGCCTGATCGGAGAGGAGCCTGCTGAACTCGCGGTAGATGACGTCCTCCTCGGTGCCGACGAGCTTCAGCGTGCCAGCTGCAACGCCCTCGGGGCGCTCGGTGGTGTCTCGCATGACGAGCACCGGCTTGCCAAGGCTCGGGGCCTCCTCCTGGATGCCGCCCGAGTCGGTGAGGATGAGGTGGCTCG
>CAVCBD010000017.1:0-31327 GCA_963599935.1 Acutalibacteraceae bacterium
CGATTTCTTCAACTGAACGAGCTTGTCATACTTACGCTGATGAAGGGTGATGAGGGCATCGAGGCGGGAGAAGTAGAATCCTATAAGTCGCTGTTCAGCAATGCCCGGGAATGCAAACTCGCCTGCCGCAAGGACCTTGCTAGAAATCTCGAGGAAGGTTGAGCCGGAAGCCATTTGCTCGGCATACTTTTTTATCTGTCCACTCATTGAGTAGACGAAGTAAACATCATTCTCATCGTTGACAACAAGCGATTGAAAACCCTGATTTGTGCATCCTGACCTGCGGAGAATTGCCGTATTACCTATTCCAGCACGGCTAGTAAACAGGACGGTTTTTCCGGCGGGAAGCATAACGGCCGAGCAGCTTTGATATCCGGCTTGGGTAATCTTGCGAACGCTGGAATCTACATAGATAGCCTCGCCGAGCTCTGCGGGCGAATACCAGTCAATATCACCGTCCCAGTAGTCTTCAATGCCAGTATTCGGAGTGCCGCCACCGATTATTTGGGCAATGTCCCCCAACTTACGCTGTTCCCAGGCGAGAGACTGAGTGAATGGCGCCTTCCCGCGCTCACGCTGATGAAGGGTGATAAGGCTGTCAAGATTAAGAATGATCGTAGATATGCGCTTCTGCTCTCTTTCCGACGGGTAAGAGACCTCAACTTCAGCGATGTCGCTTTCATGGACGTGCACGACTGATTTTCCTTGTGCTCGCTTCGCTAAATCATCATGAGCTTTGCCGTGCGTTATAGCAAGCGCGGTGTAGTCCGGGTCGAGTTTGCTAACCGGAGTGACGACGTTCAAATCACCGCCCAAAATGATTCCTGACCTGCGCACGGATGATGCAACGGCAATATCTTCTGCCGTTTCCCCGGATGCAGGAACGATCACTTCGTTACCCTTTGAAAGAAGCGATCCATCTTGCTCGACGGCAAAAGTATCTACATCCTCAATTCGTGATTCATATTGGGTATACAGGCGCCCATATAGAATCAGCGGGGTGCCGACATCTCTAATGTCAGCCTTACTGTAGCCATGCCCCTTAGAAAACGTGCAGAGTTCCCCCAACTTACGCTGTTCCCAAGATGAAGTTTCTTGGCTCAAATAACCGCTTGGGAACAGCGTAAGTTATCAGAAATCGTCGATGTCTGTAGTGGGCGTGACTATAAACATCTTGACGAAGGGCCCATCCCAGTCTACGGAACCGGTGGATACATGACCAGCGTTTGCGATGCGCTGTCGCATAATCGGGACGCCGTCGGTATCGGCAGAAAAGGGACCATTGATAAGCCCTATCTATTAAAAGCCCCGTTTTGGACGGTTGACACGCTGTTTTATGCAATCCCGAAGCCGGATATCAACCTTGAGTTTGTCCTCTGCTCCTTTTTGAATGTTAATTGGAAAGCCAAAGATGAATCAACGGGGCTGCCGAGTCTATCGAAAGAAGCAATTAACGAAACGGTTCTGAGCGTTCCGGACGCAGCTGAGCAAAATCATCTTGGCGGCTTTTTCACCGACCTTGATGCCCTCATCACCCTTCATCAGCGTGAGCCACAGTTTACCGATACGGGTTATATGAGGGTAGAAAGGGCCCTCATGACGATGTCGATGTCCTTGTTTTCAAGCTCTTGAATGACGTGAAGATAAGTTTCCTGGGTGGTGGTCATACTTGCATGGCCGAGTCTTCTCGATACGCTCGCTACGGATACGCCAGCAAACAAGAGGAGTGATGCATGCGTGTGGCGCAAACCATGGACGGATATAACTGGTACACCGACGTTTTTGCAGTGACGCGCTAGAACACTGTTTGCTGTTGAGTTATATACCTTGCCCTTGACGAATATTGGCTCAGACGGGGGAAGATTCTTCAATAGACCGGAGAGTTGCATGATTAGTTGCCAATCGAGCTGAACCTTTCGCACCGACGAGGCGTTTTTCGTGGGGACGAAGCCGCCGCCATTCTTGTAGTCCCAGGTTTTATTTACGGAAAGAGTTTGATGGGCGAAATCGAAGTCCTCAGGGGTGAGGCCTAGCGCCTCAGAGAAGCGCAAGCCTGTTTTGGCGACGATGAGGATGAGCCAGTCCCAACTTGGCTCGCTTGTTGACAAGTCGAGATCGCCAAGCATGGCATGGAGTTCGAACTGGTTGAGGTATTTTATCTTCTTTGCCCGCGGTTGCTTACCCTTGATGATGGCCTTTCGCGTGGGATCGCGAGGAATGAGCCCCTCATCGACGGCGTCCAGGATCGCTCCTTTCAGCTGATGGTGAAAATCCATAGTCGTTTGCCGCTCGTGATGTTCGGCGTAGCCATTTATGAGCTGTTGATACGAGGTTCGGTCCAAATCCTTAATCTTGAGGTTAGGGATAAGCCTAGCCAGCCAAGATTGGGTTAGCCGATATTTCCCCATCGTGACTTCGCGGATGGCCCCCTCTTTATAGACGCTGACCCATTGCGAGTAGTAGTCGCAAAAGAGGGAATCTTCAGTGATGGTGATGAGCATTATTTGTCTCCTTCATCATATGTGGCGGCTCACGCTGATGAAGGATGATGATGCCGCTCACTCGTCGATGTCGAAGCCGCCTTCCAGGATAAATCTCTTGAGAAGCGCCGCAGCCCGGGTGTTCACCTTGAATGGCGGCAGGCTCTTGCCTTCCTTCTGCTCGAAGAAGGCTTTGGCACGGACTTTGTCAACTGAGTCTTTCAGGTCGTCGAAGCGTCCGAATTCGTTTATGTTCGATTCAGTCAAGTCGAGTGCCACCATGTCGGTGAGAAGGTCGCCGTCTATGCCGAGGGCTTCAACAACGCGCTGGACCTGAGCGTTTTTGGCCATGTGGGCATATGACGTGATGTAGTCCCTAAGCGTCATACCCTCCTTAAGGGCCACGTCACCACGCTCCACGTCGTGCAGGAACAGCTCTGCAAAGCGCTGGTCATCTTGGCTTAAAGATGCAAAAGAACGGTGAAGCTCCTCGCGCGCTGCCGCGAGACCCTCCTCGTCCTGCTCTAGGCACTTCAGCCACTTCTCAAAGTTTGAGTTCATATAATCGCTGTCTATAAGACCCGTGTCGATTTCCGTGATGTGCCCATCGAGCTCATAGGGCGCATCGGGAGCACCACCAGGAGTGCCGTCAGAGAAGAGTTCTTTGTAGCGCTGCACGAGGACGAGATAGGTTCTCTCGTCGATGATGGGCTGGACGAGGACGGACTCGCCGGGCTGCGAGCCCCCTTTCGGTTCTTCCCTGAACTCGTAGGTGTCCTGTTCCCATGTGAAACCCTGCACCTTCGCGGCCTCGAGGAACTCGTTGAGCTCGACGAATTCCTTCGCGAACTTGCGCCTGGCCTCCTGCGATGCGGGGAGCTTCGAGAGGTCTCCCACGCCAGCGGCCTCGAAGACCATGAGTATCTCCTGAAGGCGCGCATCCATCTGCGCGATATTCTCCGGTAGTTTCTGGACGAACATGTCAAGCGGGCGGTCTCCCGAATACAGCTTCACCGCCGCTTCGATATAGCCCTTCATAGTATGGGGACGACGGTAATAGCGAATCGTGCCGAAAGGCTTGTCGGGCCCAAACAGGCGGTTCGTGCGGCTGAACGCTTGGATTATGCTCTCGTAGTCGATTACCTTGTCGAGATAGAGTGTGTTGAGCCATTTGGAGTCGAAGCCCGTGAGCATCTGATCAACCACGATGAGTAGGTCGATGCGGGAATCACGGTTGGTATCGACGTTGACGTAAGGCTTCTTGTGGGACAGGCGAGCCGAGATATCCTTCTTCATGGCGGGCCATGTGGGGATGGTGAACTCCTGCCCGTATGCCTTGTTATAGTCTTCGATAAGCTCGACCAGAGCGTCCTCCTTTACCGTGGAGCCCGCGTTGTTGTCGATGCTCGGGTCGAAAAGGGCGGTCACCTTCATCTGCGGGGCGCGCTCCTTAAAGGCTCGGTAGTAGTCGATTGCCTCTGGGATGGAGCTCGTCGCCAAGATTGCATGGAACTTGTTGCCGTGGGAGAGCACCGGGAAGCGGCGCAGAATGTCCTCGACAACCTTTCCGTGATGCGGGGTGTCGGGCCAATACTGGGCGCGGGTGAGAAAATCCTCGATCCCCTTGATACGGTTGCCGGCGGCGTCGACCATCGACCCCATGGGGACCTTTGCCGAGTCCTTATAGTAGTAGAAGACTTTGCTCTTTCGGTCGTCGGAAATGGCCTCGGCCACGGTTGTGGCCTTCGCCTGCTCTAGGGCAACCGCTTCGCGCACGTCATAGTCGTCGAACGTCGTCACCATGTAGGGGTCGAAGCCCAGTACGTTGCCATCGCGGATTCCGTCGGCGATGCTGTATCGGTGCAGGCATTCGCCGAAAACCATGGCCGTAGTCGACCCCTTCTTCTGGTTCTCGTCGAGGATTGGTGTTCCCGTGAAACCGAAGAAGAGGGCATTGGGGAAGGCGCGGCGTATATCCTGGAGCATGTCGCCGAAGGTTGATCGGTGACACTCGTCAATGATAAATACAATGCGCATGCCGGCCAGGCGGTCGAGCTCGGCTTGGGTGATCCCTGCCTCGCCGGCCTTCAAGTTGCTCATCTTTTGGATAGAGGTGACGATAAGGCGATTCTTGGGGTCGTCACTAGCAAGCTTGGACTTGAGGACCTGCGTGTTCTCAGTGCCCTGTACGTCGTCGGCGTCGTCAGCGAAGGAGCGGTACTCCGAGAGCGACTGCGTGCCCAACTCGATACGATCCATGAGGAACACGACCTTGTCGGCATCATGGGAGTCGGCGACAAGTTGGGCCGATTTAAAGCTGGTCATGGTTTTACCGGAGCCGGTGGTGTGCCAGATATAGCCGCCGGGACGACCGGGCGTGCTGCTGTGCCGCGGCTCGTCCCATTTGCATCTGCGAACCTTGTCCGAGATGGCCGCGGCGGCATAGTACTGGTAGCTGCGCATGACTTTTAGGCAGCCATCCGAGCTGTCGGCCACTGTATAGAATCCAATGAGCTGATGCGCCATGGGAATGGAGAGAAGCGTCGAGGTGAAGCGCTTCCACTCGTCAGTGCCGGGCTTGTCGCCCGCGCAGACGGGCTCGTTGTTGAAGTCTTCCCAATGGAAGAAGAAGTTGGGATTGAAAGCGCCTGCTCCGGGATTGGCAAAGTACCTAGCCTCATCAGGAGTCATTCCCACAAAGATCTGCACCAGGCGGAAGAGGCCCGTAAACACACCTTCGTGCGCATATTTTTCAATCTGACCGGTTGCCTGGCTTACGGGCACGCCGCTGCGCTTGAGTTCGATATGAATGACCGGCATGCCGTTGATGAGCAGGCACAGATCACCGCGGCGATCGTTAAGGATTTTGCTCTTGGCGGGATAGATTGGCTGTTGGGCGATTTGGTAACGGCTTTGGCCTGCGGCGATTTCTTGGCGGTCGTAGATTTTCAGGCTGACTTCCTTGCCCAGATGAAGGGTGTCATCAGGGTTATCGCGCGTGATGGAGATGGTTTTGCCGTTGATGAACCCGTTGAGCGCCAACGGGGTCTTAAGCGTTTCGATCTGTTCGATGACCTGCGCCATCTCACCCTGCGTTAGCGGGCAACCATTCAGACGGTCTATGCCAGCGTTGTTGTTGAATAGAATCTTTGCCCAGTTTTCGATAAGATCTTGCTCGGTAGGGTAACGAAGGACACCCTCCGCATCGTCCCAACCGTGCTGCTTCAACACGGTAATAACCGCTTCTTCGAACGAAGATTCTTTATCGAAAACCATGGCAAAACCCATCTGCGTAATTGCAAAAAGCGCATTTAACTTATCTCAATAATTATAGGTCCCGCAACCATTCCTCGGAGATGGCCCGGGCCCTCTGAATTGACTGACGGGGCTTTTCAGAGCCGCTTCGGCCGCGCCGAGCACCAATCAATATCAACGGGGTGGCTCACCTCAATGGGACGTATAAAGGAAATACACGCTTGCGCCTGAACTCGTACGAAATAAATTGAGCCCCGGTGACTTGAATCAGAGGTCACCCCGGGCCCATCAGCAAATAGCGTACTTACAGAAAGCTGGTCAATCAAACGGGCCTTCTGCGACGAGGGGCCGACGCTCACCCGACTCGCCCACTACTCCAGCCACCACTCGACGTCGACGGAGCACTCGACCTCAATGGGTTCTGGCTCCAGCACCGTAGCTTTAAAATCGTCAGATCCCGCAGGAGCCTCGAGCCCAAGGCTTCTCGCGCTGTCAAATCGAAAACATCCCATGTCATCCAATCGGCTGTTGTACGAAATATGCTTGACGCCGCCCAGTCTTGACCCCGAGGCGGCGGCGAGCGCCTGCGCATTGCTGCGGGCTCGTTCGACGGCACGAGCGATAAGGACATCCTCGGCAGCGCGCTGGTCGGCTAGGTCAAAACCAACTGTCATGTCAGCGCGCGATCCGCAGGTGTTGAGCGCCGTCCACACAGCCGCGACATCTATGGAGTCGATCGGCGCGGCGATCGTGCCGTAGGCATGGTAGCTATAGCCCATGACAGTCGCCTTTCTGCGCGTCGTTCGCGCGTAGCAGCTGTACCCGCGGCACGTTAGCTCGTCATCAAGGCCAAAGGGTGCCAACGCCGCGGCAACCTTGGCACGATCTTTGTTGTAGTCGTCCAGGCACGCCTCCTTGGTATCGAAGCCTCCCCCAAAGCAGACGCTAAACACAACGCGGTCGGGCATGACCTCGTCCTCTACCTCAGCGCCAACGCTTACATAACCGGTCTTATCCATTGCCATGACATCCGTCCTTTCCACGAATGGCTACGTTGCTGTAAGCGTAGCCGCCCGTGCGGACACAAAAATGGGATGCGGTGCCATGCGCGCCTGGCACACATCATAGAGACGGCCCCAAGAGAGCCGCCCGCTTATTCATATTCGCCAAAAAGATTGAGGCCCGGTGACTTGAATCAGAGGTCATCCCGGGCCCATCAGAGCTCATAGAGCTCTTGGTTGCTTTGGTCTCGCTCCTCACGGCGCTTATCGGACTTACCGAGGCACTCAAGCAGTGTTCGAAGCATAACGAGTCGCTGCCATTCAGGCATGACCCCTTGACCTAAGCAACGGCGCTGCCCAGCTCCACTCTACTTGGGCTGCCGTTGACCTCATTCTATCCGCGGGCGTCGGGTTTAACAAATGGATTTTCGGTAGCGAGCCCGGGGTTCGCCCACCGGATTCTGGGACGAGCTTTCCGCTCGAGGTCCTTGTTGGAAAATGCATCCCACTCTGAGACTCGATTCCGGGACACAGTTTCCGCATGCGGCCCCGTTGGGAAAGTTCATCCCGTTCTGGGCGCTCATTCTGGGATGCAGTTTCCCTTTTGCGGGCCATTGGGAAAGCGCATCCCATTCTGGAGCCGAATTCCGGAACGTATTTTCCGCCTGGAGCCGATCCGGAAACGGCATCCCGTTTTGGAGCCGAATTCTGGGACGCAGCTTCCGCCAAGGGCCGCAAAAGGGAAAACGCGTCCGCAGTCCCGCATCAATTCCCGGACGCACTTTCCTCCAGCAACAATCTCAGCAAAGAAAGAGCCCACTCAGCCATTCAGAGCAGGCTTATCCAGAACGTCCTCGCCCACTGGGTCGTTGCGCCAACAAGAGCGAACATATATTCGTATTTATAGCTGCAATTTGATAGAATAGCTGTTGTTGACGGCAGCTCCATGTGCCGGGCAGCGCCCTCCATGCGACGGGAGGTGATGCCCATGACCGATCTGGTTGATTTCGTGAAGCTCCTGACCGCTCTGGTCTCGCTCCTCACGGCGCTTATCGGACTTTCCGAGGCGCTTAAGCAGTGCTCGAAGCGTAGCAGAAGGGGTCGACGCCATTAAGGCATTGACCCCCTAATCTAAGCAACGGCGCTGCCCAGCTTACCCAACTTGGGCTGCCGTCGACACCATTCTACCCATGGGCGTCGGATTTAACAAATGGTTTTTCGGTTACGAGGCCTTGGCACCCCTTGGCACCCCCGCGCGCCCCACCCCGCAAAACCGCTACGCCCCAAGCACCGCCATGGGGATCACCGCCACGCCGTCGTCGCGCGTATAGGCGATGCTCCCCTTTCCAACCACGACCGCCAAAAACGCCGGCGCGGCATTCTGGGCGGCAGGATTGGAGAGCACTTTCCTCTCCAGCGCCTTGAGGTTTCTCGCCCCTTCGTCTGCCTTCGCATCGCTCAATTTGACCTCGATAGCTCCCCAGCGCCCGTCGTGCTCGACGATCAGATCGACCTCAAGGCCCTTCTCGTCGCGGAAATAATGGACGCTGTTGTCGACGCCGCCGTAGGTGGAAAGGAACACGCGCACGTCGCGCAGGACGAGGTTCTCAAAGAGCATCCCCAGCGTCTGCATGTCGCCAAGCAGCCACTCAGGGGTAGCACCCAGCAACGCCGCCACAAGCGACGGGTCGCAGAAGTAGCGCTTGGGGCGCACGCGAACGCGGGCCCTCGAGCGCACGTACTGGCTTGCCGCCTCTCGCGCAAGCTCGTCCGAAAGCCCAAGGTTTGCAGGCCAACCGCCCCTGCAGCACCAGCGGGCGACGTCATCTTGCGAAATTACGCCATTCTTGATGTAGTTTTTACGCCGTTCTCAATGTAGGTTTTACGCCATTCTCGATGTAGGTTTTACGCTTGGCATCCTTGGCGCGGCGCTCGCTCAACCACCTGATCACTAAATCGCCCTTATTCCGGGACGCGCTTTCCGCCCCATGCCTCTAACGGAAAATGGGTCCCACTCTGAAACTCAATTCCGGGACACAGTTTCCGGCAGAGGTGCCACTGGGAAAGCTCATCCCGGTTTGAAGGCTAAATCTGGGATGCAGTTTCCGCTTGAGGGCCGATCCGGAAACGGCATCCCACTCTGGGGCTGAGAATTGGGATGCAGTTTCCCCAAGCGGTCCTTTCGGAAAACGAGTTTCCCCGAGCAGCCTCTTTGGGAAAGCACATCCCATTTCGAGCGCTCATTCCAGGACGCAGTTTCCCCTTGCGGCACCTTTGGGAAAGCGCATCCCACTTCAAACTCCGATTCCATGACACATCCTCCGCACGCAGGCACAGCAGCAAAAAGGGGCCGCCGAGACGTTGCTCGACGACCCCCCTCTCACAAACGAAAGCGAGCTATACCTCGACCGCTTACTTGCTGATGGCACCTGTCATGTAGACAAACTGAACGCGGCCCATGTGCCCGCCCTGTTCGCCGTTGACAAAGTCCGTCGGCGTAAAGTCGGGGTTGAGCATGTCCTGGACCTTGTCCTTGATGGTGTCGATCACCTGGGTATCGAGATCGCCCGTGCGATCGGCAAGCTCCTGCATGCCGCTGCCGAGCTCCGACGCGCCGTTGGCAAGCGTGGTCGCGCCCGAGGACAGAAGGTTCATGCCCGTGGCCAGACTCACCGAACCGGCCTTGAGCTGCGCTGCGCCGCTGTTGAGCTGCGAAACGCCCTTGGCAAGGGCGGGCGTAGCGCCGTTAAGCTGCTGCGTGCCCCCGGCAAGCTGCTCGGTGCCGGCAGCGAGCGCCGTCGTCCCATCGCTGAGCTGGCCCGCGCCTGTGGCGGCAGAAGCCACACCGGCAACGAGACCGGGGTTTTCGGCAGAAGGAGTCGCCGGGTTGATGGCGCTGTTCATGTAGGCGATAGCGCCGGCAAGGCTCAGCTGCTGGCCGTCCTGCACGGTGGTGTAGCCCTGAATGGCACCGTCGAGCGCGGTGACCGCACCCTGGGCACCACCCTGGGCACCGGCGGCATGCGCAAGCGCGGTAACCTGGTCGGTAAGCTCGCCAAACATAGGCTCGGCACCGTCGAGACCCTGAGACGCCTGCTTGTTGAGGCCCTGGGCACCGGAGACAACCCCGGCAACGTTGTCGAGCATCGCGTTGAGGCCCGTCTCGTCAGCGGTGGAGGCAGCGGCAGCGGCTGTGCCGGCGCTGGCGGCCGCCGATCCCGCGCTGGCCATGGCGGCATCGAGCTTCGCCGTGGCGTCGCTCAACTCAGCCGCCGCAGCCTTCGCGCTATCGAGGTCGGTCGCGCTCGCAACCTTCGTCTGGGCATCGGCGACCGCGGCCTTGGCGGCGGCAATACTCGCAGCGGCACTCTCGGCGCTCGTCTTTGCGCTCGCAGCGCTGGCCTTAGCGGCATCGTTGCCCATAGCGCCCGCCACCTGCCTGGCGCCGGCAAGCGCCTGCTGAACACCGGCAAGATACTGGCTCTCGCCATTGAGCGCCGCGGCAAGACCCTGCGCGCCGTACAGCGCGTTATAAGCGTTGGTGGAAGTAGCGGTCACGGACTTCTGAGCCGCCTCGGTAGCAGTCGCCGCCTTCTCCAGATTGCCTTCCTGCGCCTGTTTGCTCAACGTCAGCGCATTCACATAGGCATCGGAGCCAGCCGAAATACCGCTCATGCCGCCCGAAATCTCCTGAGCGCCCCCCTGCAGCTTGGCAAGGCCTGCCTTAAGATCGGCAGCGCCACCTTTGAGCTTCGCGGCACCGGCGTTAACGCCAGCAGCGCCGTCGTTCAAGTTGCTCACACCCTCGACCAGTGTCGGCACTTGCGCGTTGAGCTGGCTCGTGCCGGCAGCGAGCGCCGCGGCGCCGTCGGACAACGTGCCGGCGCCGGTGTTGGCGGTGGCAAGCGAAGCCGCCAGCGTCTTGGCTCCGTCGGCAACCTGGCCGGCACCGCTGTTGGCCGTGGCAATGCCGTTCGAGAGCTCCGTGAGCTGGCTCGTGTCCATGCTGCTCGAATCGACATCGAGCGCAAGGCTCAGCGGCACGCCCACGATCTGCCAGCCATCGAACTCAAAATCCTCGACATCGGTCGAAATGGTGTAGTCGCCCGTCGTGCCGGGGATCACCATGTAGGTGAGCTGCGTGTTGGAGCCGTTGGCGGCAACCGTCGCGCCCTCGGCGTCGATGTTGTGCGCCTCGGCATCCTTGAGCTGGCCGGTGATCTGGACCAGATAGTTGTCGGCATAGTCGCCGCCGGCATAGTCCTCGTTCTTCTCGACCTTGAGCTTCATGGAAAGCTTGCCGCTCTTACCCGCCAGGTCTTTGGCGTCGATATCCTGACCATCGAGCTGATAGCTCACGGCCACGTTCCACGGCATCTGCGTGTTCTTGTCCAGGTCGCCCTGGTAGACAAAGTCCTGAACGCCCTGGCCCTCAACGGCAACCGATCCGTTGGTGTCGGTGAGCTTCTTGGTCGTCGAGAGGTTGGTCACCTTGCTGTAGGAGCCGGCGTCGTCAATCTTGACGCCCTTGTTGGCCTCGAAGCTGTTGACCACGTAGACACCCGTGCGGTTACCATCAGCGTCGGTCTTAACGTAGACAACCTGGTTTTTCTTGTAGCCCGGCGCAGCGGTATCGGAGCTTGCAGCCGTCTCGGTCGCAGCAGAGCTGGCGTTGGTGGAGCCCACGCCGTCGGCAAAGACGACGGCACCGGGAACGGTAAGGGCTACGGTTAAGCCCGCGGCAACGGCGAGTGCGGCAATGCGCTTGCGCGGACGACGAACAAGATCGCGCTGGGCATCGAGCTCTTGGCGGACGGTATCAGTGGTATGCATGGCGGTATTCCTTCCAAATGCAATGGATTACGTTACTTGGCAGAGCTGTCTGCGGCAGAAGCCTTGGCGGCATCCGCGCACGGAGCCGGAGCATCCTTGGGCAAAAAGTGCGACTTGAGCGTGGTCTTGCCGATAAGGCCGTCGAGCACATACAAAAAGCCCGGCAGCGCAAAGAGCACACCCACCAAGGCGATGCTCACGCCGACGCCCAAGAACCAGCCAATCTGCTTCAGGACGCCGTGGCTCGAGATCGCATAGATCAAGAAACCGCTGATGAGCAGCACCGTACCCGAGGTCAAAACGGGGATCGTGCAGGCTTCCATAGTCTCGAGCATGGCCTCGCGCTTGTGCATGGTCACGCGGTCCTCGCGGTAACGGTCGGCGATAAGGATGCCGTAGTCGACCGCGACGCCCAGCTGAATGGAGCTTTCGATCAGATAGGCCAGGAAGAACTCGTGCATGCCGGTGCAGAGCGGCACCGAGAAGTTAATCCAAATGGAGGTCTCGATCACGAGCACCAGGATCACGGGCAGGCTGATGGACTTGGTGGCCAGCAGCAGGACGACAAACACGGCGACGACGGCGATCATATCGACCTTGTCCTTGTCGACGGTAATGGTGTCCTTAAGGTCGGTGGTGCTCACGCCCTCGCCGGCGAGCATCGCCTTGCCGGGATAGTGCTTGTCCGCGATGCGGCGAATCTTCTTGACGAGCTTAAAGGTGCTCGGGCCCTCGTAGGGCGCGGTGACCGTCAGTACCAGGCGGCTGTAGTTGTCGCCCTCGACCTGCTTGAGCACGTCCTTTTCTGCCATGCCCGTGGGGATATAGGGGCTCGCCACATCGACATAGCTCTGGACCGACTTGACCTCGGGCAGCGCCTTGAGCTCGTTGGAGAGTGCCTGTTCCTCGCTCACCTCGCCACGGGGGACGAGCACGACGTAGGTATCGGAATTGCCAAAGACGTCCTTGACCCTTTCCATGTCTTGGCCCAAGCGAGTATCGGTGCCAAAGATATGCGATGTGCCGTAATAGTAGGTGATGTCAGTCGAGGTCGAGGCGATGCGCGCCGGGACCACCGCGGCGACAACCACAATAGCGGCAGGGATGCAAATCTTGAGCACAAAGCGGGCGAACTTGCCCAGCGGCGGAACAAAGGGCTTGTGCTGCGTCTTTTGGACAAAGTTGTCAAACTGCACAAACATCGAGGGCACAAAGGTAAAGACCGAGATCAGGCTGATGGCAATACCCTTTGCCAGAGCAAGGCCAAGGTCGGGGCCGATCTTAAACTGCATGGCGGTCAGCGCGATAAAGCCGATGCACACGGTGCAGCCGCTCGAGAACACGGCGACCGAGGACATGCAGCACGACTGCACCATGTCCTCCGCCACGCTGCCGTGACGTCCGCGCTCCTCGTTAAAGCGATGGAGCAAAAAGACCGAGAAGTCGAGTGCGATGGCCACCTGCAGGATGGAGCCTGCCGAGTTGGTGACAAAGCTGATCTCGCCAAACATGAGGTTGGTGCCCCAGTTGATAAAGACCGAGACGCCCAGGCCCAGCAGGACCAGGATGGGCTCTGCCCAGCTGGTAGTCGTGATAACCAGGATCAAGAAGATAATCGCGATGACGGCGACCGTGATGATGCTGATCTGTTGTTCAGTCGAGGTGGTTGCCAGCGCGTTGGACATGGCAGCGCCCGTGATGGCGCCCTCGTCGCCCACGATCTCGCGAATGGCATCGGTGGCCTCGATCTCCTTTTCGGAGTCAATCGTCACCGTGAACAGGGCGTTGTTCTTTTTATAATAGGTTTCGACCGTGTCCTTGTCCTGCGTGGCAAGCGGCTGATCGATATCGGCCGCATCGTCGAGCCAAAGAATCTCCTCGACGCCATCGACCTTACCGATCTTTTTCTTGTACTTGAGTGCTTGGGCGATCGAGACATCGGGCACCATGACACGGCAGTTGGGAATGTCTCCGTCGAACTCGTCGCTCATGGTGTTGATGGCGACCGTCGATGAAGCCTTGTCGGGCAGATAGCTCGTAATGTCGTAGTTCACGCCCACAAACTGACGCAGGAACAGGCAGATAAACGCCACGACCGCGTAGAACACGATGATGGGCTTGCGATGCTTCACAACCCACCGAAACAACTTTTCCTTCAACCTCAATCCTCCGTAACGCAGATACCGGTTAATCCCTCATAGTTATATTCCTCATTTGAGGGTTATCAAACGTTTGTTAGATAAAGGTCGTATAAAGATTGTCAGACGAGGCGAATATCGAAGACAAGGAGAGCACGGCAAACGCGTTTGGGAAAGTGGAGACCACTTTGGGGCCGAAATCTGGGATGCACTTTCCGCTTGGAGTCCTACGGGAAAGTACGTCCCACTTTGGGGCTTGATTCCGGGACGTAGTTTCCCAAACAAGCTCAGCGGGAAAGTGTGTCCCACTCTGGAGTCGAATTCTGGGACGCTGTTTCCCGAAGTGCACTCAAAGGGAAAATGCGTCCCATTCCGAGCGTCAATTCTGAGACGCAGTTTCCGCTTCAAGCAAAAGGCCCCGGCTCGCATGGGAGTCGGGGCCAATGGCACAGCTTATGCAGTTGAGGTTGAGCCAGAAGCTCGTCCCCCGCCCTACCCGCGGTGACGGGCACGGCTGTACGGGGTATCCACCATGGGCAGATCCGGGCGCAGCTTGCCGTCAAACGCGCGATAGGCATTTTGCACCGCGGGCGCCGTGGGGATCGTAGCGATTTCGCCGATACCCTTGCCGCCGTATGCCACGGGCAGCAGCTCGTCCTTCTCCACGTAGATGGCGTGGATATCCGGAATCTCGGGCGCACGGAACAGCCCGAGCGTGCCGTACCTGGCCTGGGGCACGCAGTCCTTGAGCGGCCAGTCCTCGGTAAGCGCATAGCCCATACCCATGAGCACGCCGCCTTCGATCTGGCCCTGGATCGAAATGGGGTTGACCACCTTGCCGGAATCGTGCGCGGCATAGACCTCGCCCACGCGACCGTTGTCATCCAGGATGACCACATGCGTGGCAAAGCCGTAGCAGATGTGGCTCTTGGGATTGGGCACGTCGGCGCCAAGCTTGTCGGTCGGCTCCAAGTACACGTAGCTAAACTCGCAGCCCTCGAGCGCCTTGATGGCAGCCGCAGGGTCCTGAGGATGCATGCCCTGACCGGCGACAAGTTCCTGCGAGCGCAGCTGATAGGCGCGACCGTCGTCGTACTCGATCTTGGCACCGTCGCCATGGGCGGCAACCGGGGCGGCGGGAGCGGGCTTGCCGGCCTCGACACCAAACATGGCATCGCGCAGCAAGAAGGCGGCGCCGCGCACGGCCTCGCCGGTCACGACCGTCTGACGCGAGCCAGACGTGGTGCCGGAGTCGGGAGCGTTCTCGGTGGAGCACTCGCCGTTGGCAATGCAGCTCAGCGGCAGACCGCATGCCTCGGCAACGTCCTGCAAAAAGACGGTGTTGCAGCCCTGGCCGATGTCGGACGTGGCGGCATAGACCGTGGCCACGCCGTTCTCGACGCGAATCTTGCAGCGGCCGGCATCGGGCAGACCCACGCCCACGCCGGCGTTCTTCATGGCGCAGGCGATACCGGCGTGTCCGGGATGTGCGTAGTAGGCATCCTTGACCTCGAGCAGCGTCTCCTTAAGCGCCGTGGAGCAGTCGGCAATCTGGCCGTTGGGCAAAACCTCACCCGGCTCGATAGCGTTTCTGTAACGAATCTCCCACGGATCCAGGCCGACCTTCTCGGCCAGCAGGTCGATCAGGCTCTCGAGCGCAAACTCGGACTGGCAAACGCCAAAGCCGCGGTACGCACCGGCGGGCGGGTTGTTGGTGTAGTAGCCAAAACCGCGGATGTCGGTGTTCTGGTACTTGTAGGGGCCGACGGCATGCGTACAGGCGCGCTCGAGCACCGGGCCGCACAGCGATGCGTAGGCGCCGGTATCAAAGTTGATCTCGCAGTCCAGACCGGTAAAGTTGCCCTCGGCGTCGCAACCCAGCGTAAAGGTGCCGTCCATGGCATGGCGCTTGGGATGGAACGCGAGCGACTCGGCACGTGTGAGCTTGCACTTCACAGGACGCTGGAACTTATATGCGGCGAGCGCGGCCAGGTGCTGGATGGACACGTCCTCCTTGCCGCCAAAGCCGCCGCCCACGAGCATGGTCTCGACGACCACGCGCTCGGGCTCGCTATCCCAACCAAACATGTGGGCGCACTCTTTGCGCGTGTCGTAGGCACCCTGGTCGGTCGACTGCACCTTGACGCCGTTCTTGTACGGGAAGGCGACGGCGCACTCGGGCTCCAAGAAGGCATGCTCAGTAAAGGGCGTGGTAAAGCGCTGCGTCACGGTAAACGCGCTTTCGGCCAGCGCCTTGGCGGCGTCGCCGCGCGTCACGTGACGGCTCTGGCACACGTTGTCCTTGAGCTCCACCGTGTTGCCAAAGGCAAAGAAGCTGTCGTGCAGGCGCGGCGCGTCGGCAGCCCTGGCTTCGACAATGTTACGCACAGGCTCCAGCGGCTCGTAATCGATCTTTACGAGCTTCTTGGCCTTCTCGAGCGTCGCCTCGTCCTCGGCAACCACCAGCACGATGGCGTCACCCACGCAGCGGGTGATATCGCCCGCCGCGATCATGACATCCCAGTCCTGGATAAGGTGGCCGACCTGGTTGACCGGCACGTCCTCGGCGCGCAGGATGCCCACCACGCCGGGCAGGGCCTCGGCCTTGGAGGTATCGATGGAGAGCACGCGGGCGCGCGGATACTTGGAGCGCACGGCGCTAGCGTAGGTCAGGCCCGGCTGATCGAGCTCGTCGATGTCGTCGGGATACTTGCCCTCGCCGAGCACCTTCTTGCGCACGTCGATGCGGAAGGCGCGCTTGCCCACGCCGTAGTCGTCGCCGCGCTCCAAATCCTCGTCGATCTGCTTTTCGCCACGGAGCACCGCAGCGGCAAGCGAGATGCCCTCGATAATCTTTTTGTAGCCGGTGCAGCGGCAGACGTTGCCGCGGATGGCGTACTTGATCTGCTCCTCGGTGGGCTCGGGATCCTCGGCGATGAGCGCCGCACCCGCCATGACCATGCCGGGGATGCAAAAGCCGCACTGCACGGCGCCCACGGCGCCAAAGGCGTACACAAAGGCCTCACGCACGTCCTCGGGCAGGCCCTCGACGGTCACGATGTCGCGGCCGGCGGCAAGAGCGGTGGTCAGCACGCACGCCTTGACGGCTGCACCGTCCACATGGATGGTGCAGGTGCCGCACGCACCCTCGGAGCAACCGTCCTTGGCAGAGTGAATGTGCAGGTCGTCGCGCAGGTAGCGCAGCAGCGGTTTATTTTGGGTCGTCGTGCGCTCGACGCCGTTAACGGTAAAAGTGAATTCCTGTGCCATGGTGATTCCCTTCTACACGCCGGCGGCGATGCCGGTGCGGTCGTGGATGGCGCCATGCGGGCAGACGACGGCGCACATGCCGCACGACAGGCAGTCCGCGCCGTCGATATGGGCGCAGTTGTCCTCGATGCGGATAGCGCCGGCAGGGCACTTTTTGGCGCACATGCCGCAACCGATGCAGCTGGTGTCGCAGATCTTGCGCGCAATGGCGCCCTTATCGGTGTTGTTGCAGCGCACCAGGATGTTCTGGTAGCCGGGAACGAAGGCAATCACGCGCTGCGGGCACGCCATGCCGCACAGGCCACAGCCCGTGCACTTGGAGCGGTCCACACGGGCGACGCCGTCGACCAGCGCGATGGCACCGTGGGGGCAAGCCGTGACGCAGGCGCCACAGCCAATGCAGCCTTCGCTGCAGCGGGCGTCGCCGCCTGCGGAGGCGCAACCACTTCCGCAGGCAACGTAAGCCACGTGATGTTGAATGGATTTGGCCATAAGAGACTCGCCTATTTCTTAAGAAGGTACGAATAGTTGTCGCGCACGGCCCTGATGGTCAGGCGGACGGCCTCGGGCAGACCGGTGTTGACGGCATCGACCGAGACGGTGCGGACCGTACCGGCGACGCGGACCTTAAAGTGGTCCTCGTCCACGGCCAGGAAGCCCTCGTTCTCGGAGTTCTCCATGTCCTGCTCGCTCCAGAACAGGGTGAGCTTGTCCTTATAGGGACGACCCTCCTGGTAGGGGCAGAACACGGCGCAGTTGCCGCACTCGTTGCACATGCCGTCGACATGGACGACCTGATGCTTGGCCAGGCCTGGCACCTTAATTGCCACGTTGGCGCGGTTGGGGCACACGTCGCAGCAGACCTCGCACACCGAGCCGCAGCCCAGGCAACGGGTCTTGGTGCAGTTGCGCTTGTCGCGGCAGAGCGTACCCTTGCGCTCGTAGCAGGTGTCCTCGCGGCCGGCCTGCTCGTTGCAGTCGGCGTACTTGTTAAAGTCCACGCCGGCGATGGCGCGAGCGACCTCGGCGGCGTCGGAAATAGCCTCGACCACGGTGGCAGGACCGCGACGGCAGTCGCCCGCAGCCCAGACGCCCTCGACACCGGTGGAGGTGGCGGCAAGACGGCCACGACGGTCGTGCTCGACGCCCGCGGCATCATACAGGCTGGCATCGATACCCTCACCCACGGCGCAGATCACCGTGGTGGCGGGAAGCTCAACGGTCTCGCCCGTGGCAACGGGGCTGCGACGGCCGCTTGCATCCGGCTCGCCAAGCTCCATAACATCGCAGGTCAGCACGGCGCCGTTGAGTGCCTTGGGAGCCAGCAGCTCGCAGAACTCAACGCCGTCGGCAAGAGCAAGATCAAGCTCTTCCTCGTCGGCGGGCATCTGCTTCTTGGTGCGGCGATACACCAGGCGCACGTTCTTCACACCAGCCAGGCGCTTGGCCACGCGGGCCGCATCCATGGCGGTGTTGCCGGCGCCGATGACCACGACGTCCTCGCCCAGCTCGAGCTTCTCGCCCTTCTTGGCGGCCTCGAGGAACTCCAGCACGTCGAGCTCGGCGCCCTCGCCCAAGCCCGCAGAACCAGGCATCCAGGCGCCGGTGGCCACGACAACATCGGTAAAGCCCTGGGCCTTGAGCTCATCAATGGACTCCACGCGGGCGTTGAGCTGCACCTTGGCGCCAAAGGCCAGGCAGAGCTCGGCATCGTGGGAGATATCGTCGCTGGCGATACGGAACTCGGGGATCACGTGACGGACCACGCCGCCGAGCGAGTCGCGGGCCTCAAAGATGGTGACGGGCACGCCGGCGCGCGTCAGGAAGAATGCCGTCGCCAGACCGGCCGGGCCGCCGCCGATAACGGCAACGTTGCGCTCGCCGTCGTTGGCGATGGCCTGGGCGCGCAGCTTGGGCAGCACGGCGGTCATGGCCTCGCGGGCGGCCTTGAGCTTGCTGGCGCGAATCTGGGCGCCCTCGGGCTCGTAGAACGCGCGCTCGCAGGCACGGCCGCAGGGATGCGGGCAGATGGTGCCGGTAATGAACGGCAGGGCGTTGCGCTCGATGATGATGTTGAGTGCGTCCTCGTAGCGGCCCTCGTCAACAGCCGCCAGATAGGCGGGAATATCCTGCTGGATGGGGCAGCTCGTGCGGCACGGCGTGGTAAAGCAGTCGGAAAGCGGGCTCTTGCCGGCAACCTTGCGGTCGGGCAACGGGCGCAGCGGCTTCTTGTAGAGCGGGTTGGTGAGCGAGTCGGTCTGGATCGCAGTCACGGCCTCGAGCGAGACGCCCGCGAACGGCTTGCCGTCCAGATCGGTAAATTCGCCAGCCATCTGGCTAAAGCGCTCGTAGCCACCGGGCTTGAGCACGTCGGTCGCCAGGGTAACGGGCCAAATGCCGGCATCGTACAGGGCACGGATGTTGTAGACCGTGGCACCACCGGAGTAGCTGATGCGCAGCTTGCCATCGAACTGCTCGGTAATGCGGCGGGCAGCCTCGATGGTCAGCGAGAACAGCGAACGGCCGGACATATACATCTCGGTGGAAGGCAGCTCGTTCCTCGTCACGTCGACGGGGAAGGTGTTGGTGAGCTTGACGCCAAACTCCAGGCCGCGCTCGGCGCACAGGGCAATCAGGCGCTCGAACATAGGCACGGCATCGGCCCACTGCAGGTCCTCGCGGAAGTGCGTGTCATCGAAGACGATATAGTCAAAGCCCAGCTCGTTGAGGCGCTGGCGGGCAAACTCATAGCCCAGCAGCGTGGGGTTGCACTTGATGTAGGTGTTGAGGCCCTTCTCGGTGATCAGATAGGTCGCGATGCGCTCGATCTCCGCCGGCGGGCAGCCGTGCAGGGTAGACTCGGTGATGGAGTTGGACACGCGCGCCGGAATGGATTCGACAAACGCGGCGTCGACATGCTCAAACTTGTCCAGGTTGGCGAGCGCCCAGGCGCGGCACTCGTTCCAGACGTCGGAGCCGCTGGCGTCCTTCATGTCTTCGATGTAGGCATCGACCTTGGGGCTCTTAATACCCTCCAGGTCATAGCCCACCGACATGTTGAAGACAAAGCCGTCCGGGCTGCCCAGACCATACTCGCGAGCGATCAGGTGACAGGCAAACCATGCCTTCACGTACTCGGCAAAGGCCTGCGGAACCTCGAGCTCGGTCGACCATTCGCAGTTGTAGCACTCGTCCTGAGCCACGATGCAGGGCTTGTTGACGCACTTGGAGAGCTCCTCGCCGTCCATAACCTGGACGGTCTTGAGCTCAAAGAAGCGAGAACCGGCCACATAAGAGGCCACGATGTTCTGGGCCAGCTGCGTATTGGGACCGGCAGCCGGGCCAAACGGAGTCTCGATGCGCTCGTCAAAAATGGGAAGCGCACCCTCCTGGTTGGTCGTGACCATCTTACGCACGCCAAAGATGGCGTCCTGGGTCTTGTGCTCCTCGATGATCCAGTTCATCAGCTGCGAAAACGGGATCGGCCTCATGATGTCGCTCATAATGAGCTCCTCTCTGTAACGCCCGGCGAGACCGCGCGGCGGGCGCAAATACGGTGTAGCGCTAGCACAGCGCCGGCGACCCCGCGGAGGCCGCCTATGCGCGCGTCGAATGCGGCGAAACATCCGACGCGCGCGAATCTACTTGTGAATTAGTAGGTTCGATCGTTGAGCGTGCTCCAGAGCTTCTTGGACTCAGCCATGGTCCACGCGTTGATCTTTTCCTCATCGATACCGACGAACTCGCGATCCTTGTACAGGACGCGGCCGTTGATGATGGTGGTGCGGCAGTTTTTGCCCATCATGCCAAAGAGCATGTGGCCGTCGATGTTCTCCTCGCTCAGCGGCGTAAAGGGCTTGTAGTCCATGACGATGACGTCGGCGGCAGCGCCGGCCTCGAGCACACCGAGCTTGCGATCGAAGTACTTGCTCGCCATCTTGGCGTTATTCTCGAACAGCATCGTCATGGCCTCGCACCAGCCCACGTTGGGCATGGCGGCGTTGTGGCGCTGAATGATCAGGAAGACCTTGAGGCTCTCGAGCATGTCGTGAGTGTAGGCGTCGGTGCCCATGCACACGGGGATGCCGCGGCGGAAGAACTCGAGCACGGGGGCGCAGCCCACGGCGTTGCCCATATTGGATTCGGGGTTGTTGACCAGCCAGGTGCCGGACTCCTTGACGATATCCATCTCGGCAGGCGTCACGTGGATGCAGTGGCCGAGCATGGTGTCGGGACCGAGCAGGTTGTGCTGCAGCAGGCGCTCGACGGGGCTGATGCCACCGCGGTTGAGGCGGGAGTCCCACACGTCGTTCATGCCCTCGCACACGTGGATGTGGAAGCCGGTCAGGCCGTTGTTGGCCTCGGCCATCTTGTCCATGGTCTCGTCCGACAGCGTAAAGGTGGCGTGACCGCCAAACATGGCGGCGATCATGTGGTTGTCGTTATCGCGACGCTCCTTGGCGGCCCACTGGGCAAACTCGGCGTTCTCGGCAATGGCCTGGTCGCATTTTTCCTGGCCGCGGCGATCGGAGACCTCGTAGCACAGGCACGAACGCATGCCCAGCTCCTGAGCGGCGTCCTTAATGGTAAAGAGGCTTCCCGGGATCTCGCAGAAGCTCGCGTGGTGATCGAAGATCGTGGTAACGCCGTCGCGGATGGAATCCAGAATCGTGGCATAGGCGCTGGCCTTGGTGCCGTCGAGCGTCAGGTTGTCGTCGATCTTCCACCACTGCTGCTCAAGATTCTCCAGGAAGTTGGTGGGGTTGCAGCCCTTAATGGCAAGGCCGCGGGCCAGACCCGAGTAGATGTGGGTGTGGCAGTTGATAAGTCCGGGCATGATGAGGTTGCCCTGGGCGTCGACGTACTCGGCATCCGGGTACTTGGCCTTGAGCTCGCGCTCGGGGCCCACTTCGACGATCGTATCTCCGTCAATGGCGACCGCACCGTTGGGAATGAACGGAGTCTGAGCGTTGCGGGTAAAGACGGAACCGTTAGCGACCAGAAGCATAAATGCTCCCTTCAACATCAGGGGCGGGGTTTGACACCTCTGACATGGCGGAGTGCGAAGCGCCGGCCTACACCGGAAACGGGCCCTCTCCCGTCAACGCTTCACCAAAGGGACAAGCCCTTTGAAGTGCGGCTTGGCGCCGCATGGCGCCGGCGGACGAGGCGATGCGTCCGCCGGCGAATAGCACCGAATTGGTTACTTCTTGCTCTCGGGCAGGACCAGATCAACAGCGGCATCCTTGGCGGCATCGATGTGCTGAGCCACGACCGGCGTCTGCGGAAGGATCAGGTTAAGGACAATGGCCATGATGGCGGTGGGGGTTACGGCATTGGAGCCGATGACGGTGGACACCCAGGTGGGCATGCCCTCGCCGGCAAGGCAACCGCTGGCCATCCAGATACCCAGGCCAAAGACAACGGAGGTGCCGACGATGGTGGTGGTGCGCTGCGTGAGGCCCTCGCGGGTGAACATGCGCACACCGTTCATGGTGATGGTGCCAAAGACGCCGACGGTCGCGCCGCCGATGACGGGCTGCGGGATGGCGGAAAGGACGGCAGAGAGCTGCGGGAACAGACCGGCGATGGCAAAGACGGCCGCGATGATCACAAAGACCCACTTGTTGACGACCTTGTTGGAGCAGATGATGCCCACGTTCTGGCCAAGGGCGCTGGTGGGAAGACCGCCCAGCAGGCCGCCGACCATAGAGGTGAGGCCCTGGGACACAATAGCGCCGGAGAGCTCGCGCTCGGTGGGCATACGGTCAATGGAGCCCAGGCAGGCGGCGGAGACGTCGCCGATAACCTGGATGGCGACCATGGGGAACACGACGGCGAGGGTAATGCAGACCTCGGGATCAAACTCGAGCGCGTAGGGCATGAGCTTGGGAAGGGCGAAGACCTGAGCGGTGGCGACGCTGGAGAAGTCGATCATGCCAAAGGGGATCGAAACGATCATGCCAACGATCATGCCAAAGAACACGGATCCCAGCTTGAGCGTGCCCTTGCCAAAGTTGGCGAGCGCAAAGACCACAGCGAAGGTGATCAGGGCGACGCACCATGCCTGCGGGGTGCCCCACAGCGGCGTACCCATACCGCCGGCCATGTACTTGACGGCCGTGGGATAGAGAGAGACGCCAATGGAGAAGATGACCGTACCGGTCACGACGGGCGGGAACAGCCACTTGATCTTGCTGTAGGCCAGACCAAAGAGAACCGCAACGGCGCCGCCGACGATCTCGCCGCCCAGCAGCGCGCCAAAACTAAAGCCCGAGGCGCCCATGGCCTGAAGGGCCGGCAGGAACGCGAACGAAACGCCCATGACGATGGGCAGGCCGCCGCCGATACGACGGAAGGGAGCGAAGGCCTGAAGGGCCGTGTCGATTGCCGAAAGAATGAGCGCAACCTGAATGATGTCGGTGCTCTGCTGGCTATTAAAGCCGTAGACGCCGGCCATGATGACCGCCGGGGTAATGATACCGGCAAACGATGCCAGTACGTGCTGAAGGGCACACGGGATCATTTCCTTAACGGGAGGCATGCCTTCGCGAGTGAACAGGGCTTCAGTGCCGTTCGTAACCGTCTCCTGGGTCATTTGACCACCAATCCTCGAAATAGTTGTTTTCGCATCTAACGCTCTATTGTGACGCAGTGCGGGGTTGAGGTTGTGCCTTCGTTGCATATCGTATTAAAGATGATTCTCATTCTCAATAATAATTTTTTGTTATCAGACTATTCTTCAGCTGAGATAACGCATTTCCGCAGGTCAGGAAAGTGTCTGGTCAAAATAACATCTTACTTTTCTTTTGGTCAACCGTTTACCGCTAAATTCCTACCGTTCGTCTGTATTACGCAATGTACCTGCGGATATACGAGATGATGAGCAGCGTGTTACCATGATAAAAAATTGTTATGAACATTTCCGATTTCACCCCAAGGAGTTGCCCGTGAACGAGACCGTAAGTCGCTTTTTGCCGATGGTCGATTTCCTGGAGCAGATACTCGGCAAAAACAGCGAAATCGTGCTGCACGATTTCTCGGATCCCGACCACGCCATCGTCGATATTCGCAACGGCATCGTGAGCGGCCGCAAGGTCGGCGGTCCCGCCACCGACCTGGCACTCAAGATCATGCACGACGCCAAGTATCGTGACCTGCCGTTTATTACGGGCTACGAGGGGCGCGGTGCCGGTGGCAAGACGTTGGAGTCGGCGACGTACTTTATCCGCGAGAATGACGAGATTGTCGGTATGCTCTGCGTCAACACTGACCTCTCGACCGTGCGCTCCATCAACGCCATGGCGCAGCAGCTCATGGCGTGCTTCGACGCGGCGCCTAGACAGGCAGAGCCCGCGTCTATCGAGGTCGAAAGCCTTTCGGAGTCTACACAGGAGCTCATCGACCGCAGCATTGCCGAGTTGCTGAGCGCGCGCGGGCTGGATGTAGCATCGCTTGGTCAAAGCGACCGCGTGGACGTCATTCGCCACCTCAACGGCAACGGGGTGTTCATGCTCAAGGGTGCCGTGGCCTGCGCCGCCACCGCGCTGGGCATCTCGGAGCCCAGCGTCTACCGCTACCTGCAAAAAGTCCGCAAGGAAGGCTAACCCGCTGATCCCTTGGGGACGGAGGAAAAAGGATCATTTTGCCGCATCGCCTGACAAAAGACCCTGCAGCTCACACGCGCTGCAGGGTCTTTTTGCATGTCATGTTTAGTTGTTGCCAACGCCTTAGAGAGCGGCGACGACCTCGATCTCAACCAGACCGCCGGCCGGAAGGGCGGCAACCTGGAAAGCGCTGCGCGCGGGGAACGGAGCCTCGAACTTGGAGGCGTAGATCTCGTTCACGGCAGCGAAGTCGGCGATGTCGGCCAGGTAGACCGTGGTCTTGACGACATCGGCAAAGGTGGCGCCGGCAGCGGTCAGCAGCGCCTCGACGTTAGCAAGGGACTGCTTAGCCTGGGCCTCGACGCCCTCGGGCATCTTGCCGGTTGCGGGGTCGATGCCCAGCTGGCCGGACAGGAACACCATGTTGCCGGTCTTGATGCCGGGGGAATACGGGCCGATGGCTGCGGGTGCGTTATCGGAAGACACGACGGTCTTGCTCATTTTTTTCTCCTTACGATCAGATAGAGAGCGTGAGCGCGGCGTTCGCACCGGGAGGCACAATTCGGTCTGAACACCGCGCTTGATTTGGGATAGTACTCAAGGTTTCCGCGCGATGCAAGATTATTATCACGTTGCGAGAATAATTTATCGCCCAACGGCGCCTGTCGGCCGCTGAACGGCACGACCGGACGGTGAAGCTCAAAATGATCCGTTTCCCTCCGTCCCCATCGGATCAGGCAATCCATAGGGGACGGAGGGAAACGGATCATTTTTGCTGCAAGGGCTGCTGAAGACTTTATCCTGCTTAGGCTGCGGGCATCGCCCATCGCGACGGCGCCACTATACTTTTGATTATCTGAGCATTTTGAAAGGCAGGATATGACCGCAACCGCCAGTCGAACCACCAACCGCAGACCCGAGCTCTTGGCCCCCGCCGGAGGCCCGGAGCCCTTTGCCGCCGCACTCGCTGCCGGGGCAGACGCCATCTACTGCGGCATGGGAAGCTTCAACGCCCGCCGCAAGGCCACCAACTTTACCGACGAGGCCTTTGAGCAGGCCTGCCGTGCTGCACACCTGGCCGGGTCGCGCGTCTACGTCACGGTCAACATCGTCATCAAGCAGTCCGAGATGGGCGATGCGCTGCAACTCATCCATCGCTGCTCCACGCTGGGCGCCGACGCCTTCATCATCCAGGACTGGGGTCTGTTCTTTGAGGTCAAGCGCACCATGCCCGGCATCGAGACGCACATCTCAACCCAAGCAAACATCCACGATGACCGCGGAACCCTTTGGTGCCGCGAGCAGGGCGCCGACCGCGTGACCCTCTCGCGCGAGCTTTCCATCGACGAGATTGCCGCCATTCACGATGCCGCGCCCGATGTGGACCTTGAGGTCTTTAGCCACGGCGCCATCTGCTTTTGCTACTCGGGTCTGTGCCTGCTGTCGAGCTTTGCCATGGCGGGCCGCTCGGCCAACCGCGGCATGTGCGCTCAGCCCTGTCGCCTGCCTTACGAGCTGATCGACGAGAACGGCCGCGCGCTCTCCCCCGCCGGCCGCGAGCGTGCGCTATGCCCGCGCGACACCAACACTTCGCAGCTTGTTCGCCGTCTGTATGACGCCGGTGCCGCATCGCTCAAGCTCGAGGGCCGCATGAAGGCGCCCGATTACGTGTACTCCATCGTTGATGTGTATCGTCACGAAATTGATGACATGCTGGCAGGGGTCGCCGTTGCCAAGGACGAGGAAGCCGCCCGCCAGCGCCAGCTCAAGCGCTGCTTCAACCGCGACTTTACGCACGCCTATCAGGACGGCACCTCGGGCGACGAGATGATGAGCTACGAGCGTTCCAACAACCGCGGCCAGATCGTGGGCACGGTGCTGGGCAGCCGCCCGGCCAACCGCGATGTGCGCGGCCTCAAGCCCGACGACCGCCGTCGCCGTGCCGCCATCGCCCGTATTGAGCTGTTTGAGCCCGTGGGCAAGGGCGACCTGCTGGAGCTTCGCCACGACGATGAGTTCGACCAATTCCTGACCACCATTGCCGCCGATGATACCGCCGCGGGCGACATCATCGAATGTCGCGTACCCCGCAGCATGCCCGAGGGCTGCCGCGTCCGCGTGATTCGCAGTCAGCGTGCCATCGACGCCGCCGGCGCCGCGCTCAAGCGCGATGTGCTGCGCCGCCGAGCTGTTGATGTGTCCGTCGTGGCGCGCCTGGGCGAGCCGTTTACCGTCACACTCACCTGCTGTGACAACCCCGCGCTCGCCGCCACCGCCACAGGCTTCACCGTCGAGGCCGCCAAGACTCGCGCCGTCGAGGCGGCAGACCTGGTTGAGCATGTGGGCCGTATGGGTTCCTCGCCCTTTGAGGCTGCGAGCTTTGACGTTTCGCTCGACGCCGGCTGCGGCATGGGCTTCTCCGCCGTGCACAAGGTGCGCGCCGCCGCCTGTAAAGCATTGGAGGAGACCATTCTGGCGCCGTACGAGGAGCGCGCGAAAACGCTCGAGATTCCGTTGCTCGACAAATGTACGCGCGCCATGCCCGAGCATTACCGCGATGAGCCGCAGATCTGCGCCGCCGTCACCACGCTCGAAGCCGCCGAGGCGGCTCGCGCCGAGGGCGCCGCGCGCATCTATATGACCACCGACGCGCTCGAGGCTGTCGGACTCTCCCCTGCCGATGCATTTGAGCAGGGTATCGTGCCCGTACTCGACGAGGTCTGCCGCGCCGTCGACCACGAGCGCGTCGATCCTTGGATCAATGCCGGAGCCACCGTCGCCGTCGGCAATATCTCCGAGCTCGCCGTAGCCGCGCATGCCGGCGCCACGGCCGAGATTCGCTCTTGCCTGCCGGTGCACAACATACCCTGCATGGAGGCGCTTGCCGAGCGCGGAGCCGGCGCATTTTGGCTCTCGCCCGAGATCACGCTCGACGAGATTGCCTCGCTCGGCGCCGCCGCGCCCGCGGCTCTGGGCATCACCGTCTTTGGCCGTCCGCGCGTTATGACGAGCGAACACTGCATTCTGCAGGTTGCCAACGGCTGCATCCACGATTGTGTCAACTGCCGTCTGCGTGCCCGCAAGCTCTCGCTCAAGAATATCGACGGAAAGGTCATGCCCGTCCGCACCGACATCCACGGCCGCTCTCGCCTGTACGATGCCTACCCCATCGACCTCACGCCGCAGGTTCCTCAGCTGCTCGATGCCGGTGTGCGTCGTCTCATGGTTGACGGAACGTTGCTCGAGACGGATGAGGTGAGCCGTGCCGTCGCCCGCGTCCGTCGTGCCGTCGAAGCGGCGCAGGCGGGCCGTAAGCCCGCCGCCCGTCTGCGCGGGGCGACCTCGGGCTGCATGTTTGTGGGAATCAGCTAACCGAAAGGCTTACACGTGAACGAAGAACCTCAAGTCCTCTACTGCGACGCCTGGCTCATGGCCATCGACAAGCCCGCCGGCATGATCGTCCACGGCGACGGCACCGGCGAGCGCACGCTCACCGACTACGCCAGCGACCTGCTGCTGGCGATGGGCGACGGCTTTGCCGCGACCGACATGCAGCCGCTCAACCGCCTGGACCGCGACACCACCGGCGTGGTGTTGTTCTCGCTCGACAAGCAGACGCAGCCCGCCTTTGACCAGATGGTGATCGACCACGCTTTCGAAAAGCACTATCTGGCGCTCGCCGAAGGCAAAATCGACTGGAACGAAAAGCTCATCGACAAGCCCATCGCCCGCGACCGTCACGACAGCCGCAAGATGCGCGTCGGCGCCAGCGGCAAGCCGTCTCAGACGCGCGTGAAGGTGCTCAAGCGTCTTAAGAGCCGTCGTGGCCTGCCCACGCGCTCGTATATCGATGTCGAGCTGCTCACCGGCCGCAAGCACCAAATCCGTGTGCATCTGGCAAGCGAGCGCCATCCCCTGGTTGGCGACGACCTGTACGGAACGCCGCGCCCCTGCGGCCTGATGCTCCATGCCCACAGCGTGTCCTTTACGCATCCCGTAACCGGTGAGCACATCCACATCGAAGCCCCCTGCCCCTGGGAGCCCTAAAACCTGCCAAAAAGGGCAGGCACCTTTGTAGTGGCTTTGCCGCAATGGCTCAGCCGCGGTCCCAAAACGTCTCGATCTGTAACAGTTAGAACCCATTTTCCGGTCTATCCGTTACAGATCGAGACATTCGAATCCCCCTCAAGGGAAAATCTCAATCTGTAACAATAACTCGTCAAAATCGGTCCCAGATGTTACAGATCGAGACAAAGGGACGGCAAGGTTCGGAAGTATCTCAATCTGTAACACCTAGCCCACTTTTAACGGTCTAGTTGTTACAGATTTAGACAAAACGGCAGACAACAAAAGCGGCATCGCCCATCGAGGGTGTTGCCGCTTTTCTATTGAGGAACCTAAATGGTTTTGACCTTGCCCTGTCGCTAGACCGTGATGACGTTGTCCATCGACTGGTACTTGGCTGGCACCTCGCCCGCGGTAATAATCGTTGCGTCGCGGAAGTCCGCGAACTTGACGGGCGCCACCATGCCAAATTTGCTGGCGTCCGAGATTACGAAGCGTTTGGCGGTATGGCGCATCGAGATACGCTTGACCTGCGCTTCCTCGATATCCGGTGTGGTGAGACCTTGCTCGGCGGCGATGCCATTGGAACCCCAAAAACCGCAGTTGAAGTTATAGCGGTCCAGGGTTGCCAAGGCATCGGGACCGACGAGTGCCTCGGTCTCGGGCTTGAGCTCGCCGCCTAGCACCACGGTGCGCATACCACGCAGGGCGAGATGCTGAGCATGGAGCACGGAATCGGTCACATAGGTGACACCCTCAAGGCGCGGAAGATGCTCGATGAGCTTGAGGGTCGTGGAGCCCGAATCGATATACACAAAGCTATCGGGCTCCACCAGAGCCGCGGCACGGGCGCAGATGCGCTCCTTGTCATCGTTATGGAGATCACTGCGCTCGCTGATCGTCAGGTCGCGCGTCACGTGCGCACGCTCCAGACTCGTCGCGCCTCCGTGCACCTTGGCGATACGGTGTGCACGGTCGAGCGCCTGCAGGTCGCGCCGAATGGTAGACGCCGTCACGCCCAGGGCTTCAGCAAGCTCCGGCACGGTAACCGAGCCGGTCTGCTGAACCATCGACACGATCGCGTTGAGCCTATCTTCCGCAAGCATCGCTTACTCCTCCTCGGGGTACACGACTCCCCAGTCGGCGCGGAGCTTGGTCATCAGCTCCATAACATCAGAAGCATAGCCCAGAAGCTCGCGCTTCGAATCATCGCCGGCAACCGCCTTCTCCAGGTCGGCCATCTCGTAGCACAGAGCGTATGCCTCGGTGCCAGCGTGGACCTCCTCACGGTGACCGTCCGCAGTCCACACGATGGTCGCATGGTCGGCACGCGGATACTCGTTGACCTCGATATAGCACTTATCGAAGCTGATGACCGAGCGCTTGGGCTGCTTGGAGTGGAGTGTAAGGCTCACGACGCCCAGCTGCTGCTCGGCGTTACGGCAGACAATGCCGCCCGCAACGTCGACACCGGTCTCACAGGTGTTGCCCAGAGACACGACCTCGGCTGGCTGGCTGGCCATAAACAGGCGCATGACGGACAGGGCATACACGCCAATGTCGAGCATGGCGCCGCCGGCAAGGCTACGGTTGTAGAAGCGGTTGGTCAGGTCGCCGTACTCCTTATAGCTGCCAAAGTTGAGCTGGGCGAGGTTCATGCGGCCAAAGTCGCCCGCATCCATGCGACGGCGCAGCTCTTGATACAGCGGCATGTGGAGCACCGTGGTGGCGTCCATAAGGACCACGTTGTGCTCGACGGCGATGGCACGGGCCTCGTGGAGCTCGGCAGAGTTGAGGGTAATGGCCTTTTCGCAGAGCACGTGCTTGCCAGCTGCCAGAGCGGCTCGCAGGTAGGCGATATGCGTGTTGTGCGGCGTGGTGATATAAACGGCGTCGATGTCCGGATCGGCGTAGAGGTCCTCGACCGTCTCATAGACCTTCTCGATGCCATACTGCTCGGCAAAAGCTTGAGCCTTGGATAGCGTACGGTTTGCGACGCCCGCAAGCTTGCGGCCGGCAAGAGCTAGAGACTGGGCCATCTGGTTGGCGATAACGCCGCAACCGATCACAGCCCAGCGAAGCTCGGGAGCCGTAAAAATGTCGTCGGGGAACGGCCGATCCTGGACCGAGGCAAACGCCGCCTTAGCGGCTGCTTCGGCGTCGAGCGGAGCCTGTTTGGAATCTGCCATGAGTGCCTCCTGAGTCATCGGAAGTTCTTCATTTCTAACAGCCCTATATTCGCACAATTGCGCGCGCTTTTGCTTGTATTTGCGTGTTTATTTGTTTATCGGTCATTATTTAACCATAGTTAGCAGATATTTGCGCGGCAATGCGCATCATCGCGCAAGACTCTGCGCGTAAATGCGCATGCGACAATCCTTGTGAAACATATAGGGGCGGAGCACCAAAGCCCTAAAGACAGAGCCAGCTGTATTACTTCACCCCTCTGGGGGCACCAGACATCAAAGAGCTGTCCCTAGGTGCCGCTTTCGTTGAAGCCTATCCTAGATGGCCAGATATACAGATCTAAAGACCGTCCCTATCAACTAGTCGTTTAAGAACGTCCCAAACGACTAGTCATTTAAGTCTGTCCCCAATGACTGCCAATCAACGGCCACTCATTTGAACTGCATCCCATTTCTTGGACTTTGAAATTAAGGTTCGAGAAAAGGGAGGCA
>CAVCBD010000018.1:0-29933 GCA_963599935.1 Acutalibacteraceae bacterium
CGGGAATCCCACCAGAACCTAAATCTGGCGCGTCTACCAATTCCGCCACGCCCGCATGAGCGCACAGACTAGGAATGATAGCAGATACAAACGGCAAGCGCACGCACACGTTTTTAGGCTCACGACCTCACCACGAGTGCCCATCGGAGGGAAGGGTAGCTAATTTGGGACGGGGCTATTTTAGCTACCCCGGCTGATAGCGCGAATGGTTGGCCAATTAACGGCTGGGGTAGCTAAAATGGCCCCGTCCCAAATTAGCTACCCCCAGCTCGCCTACTCCCCTAGCAGCGCCTTTTCGGGCGTGATGGGCAGCGAGCGCACCTGGTGGCCGGTGGCGTGTGCGACGGCCGAGGCCACGGCGGCGAGCGGCGTGTTGATGACGACCTCGCCGATCGACTTGGCGCCAAACGGGCCCGTCGGCTCGTAGCTCGGCTCAAAGGCCACGCGGATGCTGCCGATATCCAGGCGCGTGGGCAGCTTATAGCTCATAAAGTTGCCGGTGCGCAGGCGGCCGCGGTCGTCGTGCTCCACAATCTCGTAGAGCGCGTGGCCGATACCCTGGGCAATGCCGCCCTCGGCCTGGACGCGCGCGAGCGCCTCGTTGATCACGGTGCCGCAGTCGACGGCCGCGGCGTAATCCACCACGGTCACCTTGCCGGTGGCCTTGTCGACCTCGACCTCGGCAATACCGGCCATAAACGGCGGGGGCGAAACGGGCAGGCAGGCAGAGGCGTGCGAGGTGAGCGCGTCGCCGCCCGCGATGTTCTTAACGCACAGGTTGGCAAAGTCGCGCAGGGAGAGGTAGCGACCGAGCTCACGCGCGGCGCGCTCGTCGGACAGGCGCACGTACTGGCCGTCGAAGACCACGTCAGCAGCGTCCACGTCCCACATCTGGGCAGCCTTGGCGCAAATCTTCTCGCGCAGCTCGGTCGCGGCGTTCTTGGCGGCAAGGCCCGTCACGTACGTACCGGAGCTCGCGTACGAGCCGGCGTCGAACGGCGACACGTCGGTGTCCACGCCGCGCACCACGATCAGCGAGCTCTCCACGCCCAGCTCCTCGGCGGCAATCTGCGCCAGGATGGTGTCGACGCCCATGCCGTTATCGGTGGCGCCGGTCGAAATCGTAACGAAGCCGTCCTCTTCCAGGCGCATGTCGATGCCGGCGATGTCCACGTTGGAAATACCCGAGCCCTGCATGGTGAGCGCGCAGCCCAGGGCGCGCACGCGGTCGCCCAGGTCGACGGCCAGCGGTTTGTCGCGCCAGCCGATCATGTCCATCGCGCGCAGCAGGCAACGGTCAAGCGCGCAGGCGTTGAGCTTCTCGTTGTAGTACTGCGGCATGATCTCGCCCTCGCGCACCATGTTCTTGAGGCGCAGGTCGGCGGGGTCCATGTGCAGCATGTCGGCGAGCTCGTTGACGGCGCTCTCCACGGCAAACTGGCCCTGGGTGGCACCGTAGCCGCGATACGCGCCGCCGCGGTTGGTGTTGGTGTAGACGGCGTCCCACCTAAAGCGGCTCGCCTTCACATGGTTGTAAATCGGCAGGCTCTTGTGGCCCGAAAGGCCGATCGTCGTGGTGGCGTGCTCACCGTACGCGCCGGCGTTGGACAGCGTGTGCAGGTCGATGGCCGTAATGGTGCCGTCGTTCATGGCGCCCATCTTGACGGTCATCTGCATCTGGTGGCGCGAGTTACCAGCGGTGATGGTCTCCTCGCGAGTGTAGCAGCAGTAGCTCGGACGGCCGGTCTGCTGGGTGACGAACGCCACGAAGATCTCGCAGCAGCCCGACTGCTTGGAGCCAAAGCCGCCGCCGATGCGCGGCTTGATGACCTGCACCTGCGACTGAGGGATGTCGAGCGACTGCGCGATCATGCGACGCACGTGGAAGGGTACCTGCGTGGAGGTGGTCACCGAGATGCGGCCGAACGCGTCGGTCGTCGCGAAGGCGCGGAAGGTCTCCATGGGCGCGGTCTGCGTGGCCTGGCTGGTGTAGGTGCGCTCAAAGACGATGTCGCTCTGGGCGAAGGCCTCGTCCAGGTCGCCATAATCGCTGGTACCGCTGCACACCAGGTTGCGCGGCACGTCGCCGCCCTGCGGGAACATAAAGGTCACGTCGCCCTCGGGGTGGACCACGATGTCGTTATCGAGCGCCTGGGTAAAGTCGAGTAGCGGCTCGAGCACCTCGTAGTCGACCTTGATGAGCTTGAGCGCCTTGTCGGCGGCCTCCTCGGTCTCGGCGGCGACGATCGCCACCTCCTCGTTTTGGTAGCGCACGAGGTTCTCGAGGATCAGGCGGTCGTAGGGACTCGGCTGCGGGTAGCTCTGGCCGGCAATGGTAAAGCGGCGCTGGGGCACGTCCTCGTAGGTATAGACGCCCACCACGCCGGGCACCTTCAGGGCACGCGAAGTGTCGATAGAGCGGATTTTGGCGCGGGCATAGGGGCTGCGCTTGAGCTTGACGATGAGGGCGCCGGCGGGCACCATATCGCCCGTGTAGACGGGACGGCCCTCGAGCAGCGCCTTCGAGTCCTTCTTGGGCTGTTTATGGGTGATCTGCTTGTACGTGACACCGTCGGAGCTCGTGTCGTTGACCGGCAGCTCGGGCATCTCAAAGCCCACCTGCACGCCGGACTCATTAAGGAAGCGGACGATGGCGCGCAGCTGGCTCTCGTAGCCGCTGCAGCGGCAGAGGTTGCCAGCAAGCTGGCGCGAGAGCTCCTCGCGCGTGGCGACGAGGCTCGGGTCCTCTTTGGCGGCGCGGGCGAGCGCCAGCACGTTCATGATGAGGCCGGGGGCGCAAAAACCGCACTGCTCGGCGCCTTCCGCAGCCATCGCGCGGGCAAGCGCCTCAGACTCGGCCTTGAGGCCCTCGAGCGTGGTGATGGAGCGGCCCTCGACGCGCGCGGCGGGAACCGAGCAGCTCAGCACCGGGTCGCCGTCGAGCCACACCGTGCACAGGCCGCAGTTGGTGGTCTCGCAGGCGCAGCGCACCGACGCGCAGCCCTGCTCGCGCAGCAGCGCAAAGAGCATGGTGTCGGGGTCAATCTGAACCTTGACCTTACGGCCGTTGAGCGTAAAGGAAAGATCGATGAGTTTGGCAGCCATTAGCGCACCTCGCTAGAATCGACGCCGGGCACGCGGCGGCAGGAATACTCGTCCGTGGCGAACTTGGGGATCTGCACGGTCTCGAGCTCGCGGGCAAGTGCGGCCGAAAGCTCGATGCCGGCGGCGCGGCGCACGGCCTGCACGGCGAGCGGAGCCGAGATGCGACGACGGTAGTCGGCCGAGCCCCATAGGTTGGTGCCATAGCTCAGCGCGCGCACGGACGCGGCGAGGGCCCGAAGCTCGTCCTCGGAAGGCTGCTCGCTGGTGAGGCCGCACGCCTCGCCCTGCAGCAGGGTCGCGCGCAGCGGGCGGGCACCCACGGTGACGTGCCAGGAGTTGTCCCACCAGGCGGCAGTGACATTAAGCGAGGGGAAGTCGGTCGCGGCCTTGCGCACGGCCTCGTAGCTCGCGCGATAGTTGTGCTTGACGACCACCACGTGCTCGATCACGTCGCGAACGTAGCCCATTTCGACGAACTCGGCGAGCGGCACGCGGCCGGCGCCCGTCAGCTCAACATAGGAATCGAGCGCCAGGAAGGCCGAGAGGACGTCCGAGAAACCGAAGCGGCCGTAGATGCTGCCACCCACCGTGGCGGTGTTGCGCAGCTGCACGCCCACGATATCGTGGACGGCGAACTCAAAGACATTGTTGACAAGCGCGTTGAGCCCGGCATGGCGCTCGAGCTGGCGCAGGGTGCACATGGCACCGATGCGAAACTCGGTCTCGGTCTCCTCGATCTGATCGAGTCCGCAGGCCGAAAGGTCAATCGCCGTCGCCACGCGACGCGAACCCAGGCGCATCCAGATGCCGCCGCCCACAATCTTGTTGTTGCGGTTTTTCTGCAAGAGCTCATAGGCTTCGGCCGCGTTTCCAACACGGACGTAGGTACCGAACTTGAGCACGTTCTCCCCCATCTCTTCACTTGTCCAGTACGTTTAAGTGTACCAAACGAGGGGCCGCACGCCGTTGCAGGACAAAATCCACCCACCCATCCATAACTTGCGGTGAAATACGGACTGTTTGGCGGATTCAGTGCGCCAAACAGTCCGTATTTCACCGCAAGTTATGAGGAGTCCTCCGGGATAGAAAAGGCTCCCAGCCAAGATGACTGGGAGCCTTATCGAATGCTCTGTCAGGCAGAGGGTTTAGCAGACGCCCTGGGCGAGCATGGCGTCGGCGACCTTCAGGAAGCCGGCGATGTTGGCGCCCATGACAAAGTTGCCCTCCTCGCCGTACTCCTTGGCGGTGTCATCCACGTTGTGGAACATGCCGCGCATGAGCTGCTCGAGCTTGCCGTCGACCTCCTCGAAGGTCCAGGACAGGTGCTCGGCGTTCTGGCTCATCTCGAGACCGGACACGAGCACGCCGCCGGCGTTGGCAGCCTTACCGGGCATGAAGGCGACACCGTTCTCCTGGAAGTAGGTCGTGGCCTCGATGGTCGTGGGCATGTTCGCGCCCTCGCCGACCACCTTGCAGCCGTTGGCGACGAGCGCCTGGGCGTCCTCGAGAAGCAGCGTGTTCTCGCGAGCGCAGGGCAGCGCGATGTCGCAGGCCAGCTGCCACACGCCGCGGCCGTCGCCCTCGTGCCACACGGCATTGGGCTTCTCATCGACGTACATGGCGAGCGTGACGCCCTTGTCGTGGCCGGAGCGCTTCTGGTTGTAGACATGCTCGAGCACGGTGTAGTCGATGCCGTCGGGATCCTCGACCCAGCCGTGGGTGTCGGAGCAGGCCAGCACCTTGCCGCCGAGCTGGGCGACCTTCTGGACCGCGTAGATGGCGACGTTACCGGAGCCGTGAACGACGACGTTCTTGCCCTCGAAGGAGTCGCCGCGGCTCTTGAGGTACTCGTCCACAAAGTAGACCAGACCGTAGCCGGTAGCCTCGGTACGGGCAAGCGAGCCGCCAAAGGAGAGGCCCTTACCGGTGAGGACGCCGGTCCACTCGTTGGTCAGGCGCTTGTACTGACCGAACATGTAGGCAACCTCGCGGCCGCCAACGCCCAGGTCGCCGGCGGGAACGTCGGTGTTGGGGCCGATGTGGCGGTAGAGCTCGGTCATGAAGGACTGGCAGAAGTGCATGATCTCGTTGTTGGACTTGCCCTTGGGGTCAAAGTCGGAACCGCCCTTGCCGCCGCCCATGGGAAGGGTGGTCAGGCTGTTCTTGAGGATCTGCTCCAGGCCCAGGAACTTGAGCATGCCCAGGGTGACCGTCGGGTTAAAGCGCAGGCCGCCCTTGTAGGGTCCAATAGCAGAGTTGAACTCGACGCGGTAGCCGCGGTTGACCTGGACCTTGCCCTGGTCGTCGACCCAGGGAACACGGAACATAACGATGCGCTCGGGCTCGACGAGGCGCTCCAGCAGGGCGGCCTCCTCGTACTCGGGATGGGCGTCGAGCGCCGGCTGGATGGTGCCGAGGATCTCGGTCGCGGCCTGGATGAACTCAGGCTGCTCGGGATAGCGGGCCTTGAGCTCGTCGAGAACTTTCTGCGTGTAGCTCATGCTTCCTCCAATTGATGGAAAAGAAAGGTGTCGTTCGCGGCGCCCCATGCGCCGTGAGCTTTATCGAATATGGATAATATCGCACTGTTGCGGCAAAGTTACGCATAAGCCGACGAGCGGATGTTTCGTTTTGATTACGATGCAGGTAGAAGCGTTTTTGAGCACCTGACATGCAAAATCCGTGTTTCGAAGTTGTTTCGTCCACATGGACTAAAACCACCACAAAGGTGCCTGTCCCCAATGTGGTGGTTTTGGTGGTTAGAGGACGAGCTGGTGGTAGTCGGCGGGGGTTATGTGGGCTTCGGTGGCGGCGCGGAAGGCGGCGAGGGCGTCGCCCGAGAACGGCATGGCCCAGCACAGGCCGCAGCCGGCGGTGATGGAACCGGGCAGCGGCATAATGCGCCCGGGCACGCCGGCGGCAAGACACAGCTGCTCGCACTCCATCACATCAAAGGTGCTATCGAACGACACAATAATCTTGCGTTCGTGGTCGAGGACATCGCCGGACGGGGCCTCGCGATGCGACTCGCGGAACGCTGCCGCCGCGGCCTCTTCCTCGGCCGTATGCCCGCAACCGCCACAGCCGCAGGAACAGGGCTCGGACCCGTCGCAGGTACAAGGTTCCCCGGTGTCGGGGCAGATATCGTAAGACATGGCATCTCCCATCGCCTAGGCGAGCAGCTCGGCTGCCGCAAACTCCTCGGGCGTATTGACGTTTTCGAAGCAGAGCAGCGACCCGGCCGCCTCGATAATCTGCGGCTCGTCTAGATAGCCGGCGCTCACTCGGTCGATCAGGCAGCGGATACGCTGGCGGTCGCTGGCGAGCAACTCACAAGCTGCCGGCGCACAGGCCTCGCGACGCCAGACAGAGCATAGCGGCTCAATCCCCCGCTCCTCGCGCGGCACGCACACATCGAGCGGCCCTTCCTTGACCCGATCGGCAAGCGCGCCGATCAGTTCTGGCGAGACGAACGGCATATCGCAGGCGACGATCGCCACGAGGGGCAACCGAGCGGCAGTCAGTGAGCTCGCGATGCCGCGCATGGCACCGGCGGGGCCGTCGACGTCCATCACCACGCGGGGACGCAGTCCGTCAAACTCGCACTCCTCAAGATAGGCGAGCTCGTCAGGGCGCGAAGTCGTCACAACAAGCTCGCTGCCGACCAGAGCGAGCCGCTCCAGCACGCGCTCGATCAAGGGCTTGCCGCAAAACGGCATGCGCGCCTTGTCGCAGCCCATGCGCGACGACAGCCCGCCGGCCTGAACGACGCAAGAAAGATCGACCCGTCTTACGGTAGTCATACGGCAAAACACCCCCATCGGCATGCTCGAAACCCGGCGCACGAAGCTAAATACCGTCACCGAAATAGCGGCGTTATGACAAGCTCGTGCAAAAACAAAACAGCGCCTTTGCGGCACGCAGCAAGACCGCGAGCACAAAAGCGCTGGTAGCGTATGGCGGGAACGTATGTGAATCGAACACATCCAAGACGTTTTGCACGCCTCGCAACGGTTTTGAGGACCGCGGAGCCCACCGGAGCCCATCCGTTCCCAAGTGCGGCGATATTTTACCAAACCAAACAGCCCGCAGCCGCAAAGGCCACCTGAATAGGCATTCTGGAAGTTGCGGTGGAATAGGGACTAAATAGACTAGATATAGGGGTAAACAGTCCGTATTTCACCGCAACTGATGAGGGGATCCCTAGCGCAGGGAGCGCAGGCCGCCGGCTTCTTTGTCTAGTGCTGTGAAGCGCACGGCGTCTAGGTGCTCCAGGATGCTGATGGCTCGTTTGCGCGACACCCCCAGGGCCTCGCGCAGCACACTCGTGGTGGCAGCGCCACCGGCATTGGCGATGGCCGCGGCGACGAGCTCGCGAGCGTGGGCCTCGGCAGCAGCGGACAAGGCAACGTCGCGCTCGACCTTGACGATTGAGCGGTTGAGCGAAAGCTCGCGCAGGGCACGCGTCATGGTGTCACGATCGAGCTGCAACTGCTCGCCCACCTCAGGCAACGCCGGCGCATCGAGCCCGGCCTCGTCCAGCAGGGCAACGATGCGCTCGCAGGCCTCGCGGACCACGCGCGCCGCGGCGGCAGCGGAGTGCGGGTCGAACACCTCGGCGCCCTCGGAGGCACACACGCCACGCGAGCAGCCCTCGGCAATCAACGCCGCGGCAACAGCGTCGTCGGCGGTAGGCCAAGCAGCATGGGCGACCGCACCGGGCGTAAAGCCCGTCTCCTTGGGAGCCGCCGTGTGCATGGCCGACAGGGTCGCCGCGAGCGTATCCATCGCAGCGTCGAGCACGGCAGCACTCGCGTACAGCGCCACGTCGCCCGCGGCAAGCTCGCGCACCGCACCCTGGTCCACCAGCGCACGCAGCGCAGCCTCAACATCGCCGGCAGCAGCATCCAGCGCCGCAACAACATCGGCAGCCGTAACCGGCAGCGCCTGCAGCGCCAGCCACGCGTCGACCGCACCAGCAACATCCCAGGCTTCGAGCGCCGCGTACAGCACGCGCTCCCCGTCGGTAAGCTCACGCGAACGACGGCAGCGCGACAGCAGTACGCGCCCACCGCCAATGAGCATCACCGGCGAATACGACAGAACCACGGCATGGTCGCCGGCGCGCAGCGGCAGCGGATCTTCCAGGCGCACCTGAACGGTACGCGTCTCGCCCACCGCCATGGGCGCCTCGCCCTCCATGAGCATGATGCGGCCGACGACCTCGGCCGTGCCCGCCATCACGTGCACGCGCGCACCCGACTCGAGCACACGCGGCTTGGCGCCCTCGCGGCCCAAATACATAAACGTCATCATAAAACGCAGCGTCTGGCCAAAGCGGCCCTCCACACCGAGCATCTCGCCGCGATCGAGCGCCGCGACGCCATCGCCCACCAGGTTGAGCGCCACGCGCTGACCGGGCAGCGCCCGCTGCGTGTCGCCATGCACCTGAATCCCACGCACGCGGCAGACCGTACGCGACGGCAGCGCGACAAGCTCATCGCCCACCGCAATCGACGCATCGTGCAGCGTTCCCGTCACCACGGTGCCGGCGCCCTTGATCGTAAAGCAGCGGTCGATCGGCAGGCGCGGCGCGGCGTCGGTTCGCTCGGCACGACCGCGGCAAGCATCCCAGCAAGCATCCACGCACTCGTCGAGCACGGCCAGCAGCGAATCAATCCCCACGCCCGTCTTAGACGACACGGGCACGATCGGAGAGCCGGCAAATACCGTGCCCGACAAAAAGTCATCAACATCGAGCTCGGCAAGTTCGGTCATCTCGGCATCAGCCAGGTCGCACATCGTCAGCGCAACCACCATGTGCGAAACGCCCAACAGCTCCAGCACATGCACGTGCTCGCGCGTCTGCGGCATCACGCCCTCGACGGCCGACACCACCAGCACGGCCACATCGATGCCCGTGGCGCCCTGCACCATGGCGCGCAGATAGTGCGCATGCCCGGGCACATCGACCAGGCCTACGATCTTGCCACTCGGCAACGCCAGCTCGCCAAAGCCGAGCTCCACGGTCATACCGCGGCGACGCTCAACTTCCAAGCGGTCGGGGTTTTTGCCGGTCAGGGCCTCAATGAGCGCCGACTTGCCATGGTCGACGTGGCCCGCCGTGCCCACGATGACGGGGCATTCCACGAGTGTGTTATCCGGGCTCATCGGCGCGCCGCCTTGGCAACGCACGCGGAAAGCGTCGAGGCCGCGGTCTCGATATCGCGGTCGCCCACGAGCGTGCGAACGTCAAACAGAATGCGATCATGCGAGGTGCGCGTGACGACCGGCGTATCAAAGTCTTGGACAAGCGAGCGCTTGAGTGCGTCGACCGTCAGGCGCTCGTCAACAAGGCGCACGGCAACGCACATCGTCGGCAGCTCGACGGTGGGCAGCGATCCGCCACCGGGGGTCGACGACTCCTCGACGATCTCCAGCTCAACGGCGCACGGGCAGCCGGCTTTATCGAGCCCAGCCGCCATAAGGTCGCGCAGCTTGCGTGCACGACGCTCCAGATGAGCTTGCGGAAGCGTAAGCATGCTGAGCACCGGAATGTCGCGATGGGCCACATCGGCGCCGTCCATGTAGATGCGCAGCGTAGCCTCGAGCGCCGTCAGCGCGAGCTTACCCGGGCGCAGGGCGCGCATGAGCGGATGTGCGCCGCAGGCCTGAATCAGGTCGCGACGACCCATGATGATGCCCGCCTGCGCGGCACCGAGCAACTTGTCGCCCGAGCAAGACACGATGTCGAGCCCGGCGGCAACCGAGGTCGGCGTGGTCTCCTCGCCGCCGCGGACCAGGATGTCGTCGGGCAGCAGCGCGCCCGAGCCCTGGTCCTCGTAGAACAGCAGGCCATGCTTGTGGGCCAGCGCGGCAAGCTCCCTGGAGCCAACTTCCTCGTGAAAGCCCTCGATGCGGTAGTTGGAAGGGTGGACCTTGAGGATCATGGCCGTGTCGGGCGTGATAGCGCGCTCGTAGTCGACCAGGTGCGTGCGGTTGGTGGCGCCGACCTCGACGAGCTTGGCACCCGAAGCTTTCATGACATCGGGAATGCGGAAACTGCCGCCGATCTCGACGAGCTCGCCGCGGCTCACGATAACCTCTTTGCCCACGGCATGGGTGGCCAGCACCAGCAACACCGCGGCGGCATTGTTGTTGACGACGAGCGCATCCTCGGCACCGGTGAGCGAGCGAATCAGCTGCGCGGCGTGCTCCTTGCGCGACCCGCGCGAGCAGGTGTCGACGCTGTACTCGAGCGTGCTGTACCCGCGCGCGACCTCGGCCACGGCCTTGGCGGCCGACTCCGCGAGTGGGGCACGGCCCAAGTTGGTGTGGATAACCACGCCCGTGGCATTAACTGCCGGGCGCAGGCTCGGCAGCGCAGAGCGATGCGCACGGAATTCGATGGCCGATGCCAGCTCGCGCTTGGAGCGCGGGGCGGCGCCGGCACGGATAGCGGCGCGCTCCTCGTCGAGCTCGGCCGTGACGGCAGCATGGACCACCGCGTCGCACGTCTCCCCCGCTGCCTTCACCACCGGCCACTCGGCGAGCAGTTCGTTAACAGAGGGAATGGCGCGCAGGCGGGCGCGCACCTCATCGGAAATGTTCTGGCTATCGCTCATGTGCGGCCTTTCAAAACAAACGTGGATCAGTCGAATGAATCGGCTGAGTCAATTACTCGTCATTATCCCCGTGCGCGGCAATCTTTTCCACGCGAACGGCGTTTTCCTGGGTAAGCGCAGCGCCCGTAATGGGATCCCAGCGCAGCGGCGTGTGGTCGAGCGGACCGACGCCGAGCGCTTGGACACCATCTGCACCAGCGCCAAACGAACGCCCGCCCGGAGCCGCCGACGTAAAGATGCACGCCGGATGCAGATAGGGCGTGGTCTCCACACGCACGCGGTCGCGGCCCATGTCACTCACCAGCTCGACGACCTCGCCGTTGGCGATGCCCATGCGCGCGGCGACGTCGGCATTCATCTGCACGGCGTCCAGGTCGGAGCCCACCTCGGCAGCACCGGCCGCAGCAAGCCTGCGCGACGTGTGCGACTCAAAGGGTCGATTACCGCTAATGAGGCGAAACATCCCCGGCCCCGGCTCCACCATGGGGGCAATCCAGCCGGGTACACGACCCAAGCCGGCGCGCTCCCACACGTCGCTTGCCAGCGCAATCTTGCCACCGTCCAGCGGAATCACTGGCCCGTCCGTACGTGTCGGCAGCGTCACACCCGTATCGGCCCAACCGCGCGCCTTCAGCGTAGCCAGGTCGATCCCAAACGGGGCCACCTGGGCCGCCGCAAGGTTATCCGGCGTAAAGTCGAAGTACTCGCCCACGCCGCAGGCAGCAGCCAGGCCGGCAAAAATCTCCCGTCCGGGACGCGTATCGTCATGCAAAACCGGCAGCACCGCATTGCGGTAAAACACGCGCGCATCGTTGCGACCCACGACCGTGCCCACGCCGCGGTCGGCCTCCAGATACGTCACATCGGGCAGCACAAAGTCGGACGCACGCGCCGTCTCGGACCAGCGAATATCGATGGTCACGAGCAGGTCGAGCTGCTGCAAGATGCCAAGCCACGCATCGGCGTTGCCGTAACCCGCACCGGGGTTGCTGGCATAGACGATGAGCCCGCGCAGGTCGCCGGCAAGGATCGACTGGCCGATGGTCGTGCACAGACCGCGCACTGGATCGACGAGCGGATAGCGCTCGGAGCCCAACTTAGGCTCACGCGGTACCGGCGGCGTCGCAAAGCGCGCAGGGTCCAAGTCGCCCAGCGAGAGCGGCGTCGGCGGGTTGAGCGCACCGCCCGCATGCCCCAGGCAGCCCAACAACACATCGACCAGGCAGATAGCGCGCGCCGTCTGGGTGCTGTTGGCATACGCGATGCCGATGCCACCGTGAAAGCCCGCGTCGACCACGGCGGCGGGTGCCGCAGCAGCCAGATCGCGCGCCGTCGCACGGATGTCGTCGGCCGGCACATCGCACATCGACTCAGCCCACTCGGGCGTCCAGGCGACAGCCGCCCGCGCCAGCTCATCAAAGCCCGTGGTATAGCAGGCCACAAAGTCGTGGTCGTACAGGTCCTCGGTAATGAGCACATGGGCAATGCCTAACAGCAGGGCCAAGTCGCAGCCCGGACGCACGCGCAGCCAGCGGTCGGCAAGCGCGGCCGAGCCGCTGCGCCGCGGGTCCACCAAAATGATCTTGGCCCCGCGCCGGCGCGCATCATTGAGCGCATCGACCGCGCCCATCGTCGACGAATCCACGATGGAGCGCCCCAGGTACATGATGCAATCGGTATGGGCCAGGTCGGACGCCGGACTGTAGCCCAAGCTGTGCTGCCAGCCTGTCAGACGGCTCACCTCGCAGGCGCCATCGGCACCGTACACGTTGGGCGACCCCAGCGCATGCATAAAGCGATAGGCCCAATACCGGTCGAACGAGGGCACGCCGAGCGTCATGCCCAGCGCACGGGCACCATGCACGTCCACGATCCCGCCAAGACGCACCGCGATCTGAGCAAACGCCTCGTCCCAGCTCACCGCATCGAAACCCGAGCCATCCTCACGACGGCGCATGGGGTGCAAGATGCGGTCGCGCTCGTCAAACGGCATGGACAGGCGATGTCGCCCGCGGGCGCACAGGGCGCGCGCCGCGCACGGATGCCCCGGCACCGGCAGCTCGGCCACCACACGGCCATCCTCGACATGAGCCGCAAAGGCGCAATCGGCATAGCATCCCCCGCACGTGGTCACCACGGCGCGACCGGCACGCTCAGTATCAGATGCCATCTCGATTACCCCTATCCAAACCAAACGCGACAGGCCTACGGGCAAACAATTAGCCCCAAGCCCCAAAGCCAACAAGCCCCAAGGCCAAATGAGCCTCCCGCACGGCAACGCCCCGCGGGAGGCTCAAAACCCAGCGAACAGCCCCTTTACGCCTCGGACTTCTTGGCGTAGATAAACCAGTAGCCGAGCGCGACCAGAACCGCGCCGCCCACGATGTTGCCCAGCGTGGCGGCAGACAGGTTAAACGCAATGCCTGCGGCGTTCAAAGCATCGGCGCCGGCAACGTCGGCACCGTAGCCGCACGCGTGCATCACGGCACCCATGGGCAAAAAGTACATGTTGGCAACGCAGTGCTCAAAACCGCAGGCCACAAAGGCGGCGATGGGCAGCAGAATACCCACGACCTTATCGACCACGGTCTTGCCGGCGGTACCGATCCACACGGCCAGGCACACAAAGATGTTGCACAGGATGCCGCGGAAAAAGATCGTCATCCAGTCGATCGTCACCTTGCCGGCGGCCACACTCACCATGGAGTTGGCGACCGCTTCGCCGTTGAGCTTGTAGATGCCGGCCATGTACACCAAAAAGACGATGAACAAGGCACCGACAAAGTTACCGACCCACACGACAAGCCAGGCCTTGAGCATCTGGCCCAACGTGATCTTTTTGCTCTTGAGCGCGCAGGCCATGAGCGAGTTGCCGGTAAACAGCTCGGCACCGCACACCAGCACAAGCACCAGGCCCAAGCAAAAGCACAGGCCACCCACGACGCGCTGGGCACCCCAGCCGAGCGTGCTATCGCTCAAGAACACGGTAAAGAACAGGCCACCGAAGGCGATGAACGCACCAGCGAACATCGCCAAGACAAAGGCCTTCGCGACCGGCAGGTTGGCCTTGGTCACGCCGGCGGTCTCGGTCTTCGCCTCGATCGCGGCGGGCGCCAGGCAATCGGGAGCGGGATACTCCACCTTGGTATCTGCCATGTCAATCACTTCTTTCCTAATCAGCAGGGACAAGCGCTCCTACAGCTCCTGCCCCAAGCGGACAAAGTGGGAAAAGTCGTTGGCGGCCACGGCGTCGTACACGGCGTCGACGGCGTCAAAGACCTCCGGGGACATGGGGTTGTAGAACTCCGTGTCGCCCGGCTGAATCCCTATGAAGACGATATCATCGCATGATTGCTCGATCTCTTCGATCAGAATCGAGAGCGGGAGCGAATGCGTGGTGAACATCGACTTACGAGCCACGTCACGTTTGTCGAGCAGACGAATCGCACCGACAGGCAACGCCATATCGGCGGCATCGACGAGCACCAGGCGCGGCGGACGCTCGCGCTTGACCTCGATGATGTCGTCCTCGGGCGTCTGGCCGCCGTCGATGGTGTACCAGCCGGGGATGGGCGCGTCCTCCATCTTTTTGGAGAGCACGGGGCCGGCGGCATCGTCGGCGCGCAAAACGCTTCCGGCCGTGAGCACGATGCCCGCAAAGGGGGCACCGTTCACGCGGCCCTCGATAACGCGGCCCATTACTGCAACCTTCCCGTCAAGTACACGCCCGATACGTCGCGCACGCGCTCAACCAGGTCACGGAACTTCATCAGAAACGCGACCTGCTGGGCATGCAGACCAAAATCGTCGTCGAACACCGAGATGCCGGCCTTGGCCGAGCCGCGAAAGCCGCGCTCGTCGAGCAAGGCATCGCAGGCCTCGAGCAGCGAGGGTACTGCGGCCTTGTCGAGCTGGCACTCGCCAAAGGAGCGGATGGCCTCAAACTTGGTCTTGGCCTCCCCCTCCGGCAGCGCGTCGACGAGCGAATAGAAAACGTCCACCGGCACCGACAGACGCGGCTCAAAGCAATCGAGCACGCCGGTGTGGTGGCCCACGGCGAGCGTGTAGTACAGCACGTCGCAGGCCTCCTGGGGAACGTCTTCCTCGGTCTCGACAAACTTGCGCGTGAGCTCGTAGAAGACCACCTGGTCGGGCTCGTGAGCCAGGCAAGGGTCGGCGACGCCCTCGGCGGCCTCGACGCTTGCGCGCGAGGCATCACCGAAGGAGCCGCCGAGCATGCCGGGGCCCGCAAAGTAACCAGAGCGGTCCGTAAGCTCCATCTAGCGACCTCCGGCCAGCACCAGATCCTGCAGCGCCGAGTAGACCTCGACGCGGCGGGGATCATCCTGCTTGTCGATGAGCAGCGCCATGGCGCCGCGGATATCGCCCTTGGGCGCGCCCTCGAGCGTGTCCATGAACTCGTTGGCCAGATCGCGGCCATAGCGGTAGCCGCTCATGGCACGAGCCTCGCGCTCGATGGCCACGCGCAGCTTATACGGCACGCCGGGGTGCAGGATATCGGCCTGCTCGCCTTCGGCCTCCACCGTGGTCTCGGCATGGAGCTTTTGATCCAGCAGACCGAGCGCCATGGCAAAGCCGTAGATGGTCTGCGCGGGGCTGGGCGGGCAGCCGGGGATGTAGACATCGACCGGCAAAATCTTGTCCGTGCCGCCCCACACGCAGTAGTTGTCGTAAAAGATGCCGCCGGTGCAGCCGCACGCGCCGTAGGACACCACGATCTTGGGATCGGGTGCGGCCTCAAAGGCACGCAGGGCCGGCATGCGCATGGCGCGCGTCACGGCACCGGTGTACAGCAGCACATCGGCGTGGCGCGGCGACGGCACGACCTTAATACCAAAACGCTCAACGTCAAAGACAGGCGTGATGGAGCCGAAGATCTCGATCTCGCAGCCGTTGCAGCCACCGCAGTCAACGCGGTAGACGTACACCGAGCGCTTGATCTTCTTAAGAAGGGTCGCCTTGGCCTTCTCGATGCTCTCGTCGAGCTCGATCTTGGTCGGGCGGTACTGAAGCCGCTCGGGCAAAAGCGTGGGTTCGGCCATGGTTACTCCTCCTTCTTATCGAGATCCATGATGATGCCCTCGACCGGCGCCGGACCGGCGGGAATCTCGGGCGCATCGGGGTTAAGCTCGCGGTCGATATACTCCGGGTTCACGCCATGGCCGCCCAGATACTCCATGCCGGGCCCCTGGGGCTCACCGGACGCGAGCGTCTCGTTGGCAGCCATGCCGGCCGCGTTGCCGGTCTTTACGGCCGAAGCGGCGCGCAGGGCGTCGAGCTCGCGCTTGCACTCCTGGCACATACCCACGGTACGGGCGGCCTGCACGGCCTCCATACCGCCGGCCGCCTGCAGCAGGCGCTTGGCGTAGTCGATCTCCTTGTGCGGGGCGAACGGCTTGCCGCAGCGCGAGCAGTGCTCGAGCGTATAGACGCTCTTGCTCGTAAGGTCGTCCTTGCTCATGACGGCCAGCTCAAACTCCTCGGTGAGCTTGATGGCCTCCATGGGGCAGGCTTCCTCGCAGCGGCCGCAGAAGATGCAGCGGCCGTAGTCGATCGACCAGGTGATGGTATCGGTCGCAAGGTCGGTATCCATGCGGATGGCGTCGGCCGGGCACGCCACGCCGCAGGCACCGCAGGCGATGCACAGCTCGGCGTTGTGCTCGGGCTTGCCGCGCATATCCTTGTTGGTGGGAAACGGCGCAAACGGGTACTTGACCGTCGCGTCGCCGGCCTTGGCATTAACCTTCCAAAGCTTCAGCATATTAGAGCGCCTCCTCATCGAGCGGAGCGGCCATGGTGCCCTCGCCCGCAAGCGGCGACTTGTCGCGCCAGACGTTCTCGAACTGCTCCTTGTCCAGCACGTGGTCGCGCTTGGCGGCCACATCGGTCACCGTCACGCGGTCGGTGCAGGAGTAGCACGGGTCGAGCGAGCCCACGATGAGCGCCGCATCGCCCACGGTGTTGCCGCGGAACATGTAGCGCAGGACCGGCCAGTTGCTGTACGTGGCGGCCTTGGCGCGCCAGCGGTAGCACTTCTGGTTGTTGCCGAGCATGGCCCAGTGCACGTCCTCGCCGCGCGGCGCCTCAGTGGCACCGATGGCGTACTTGTGCGGGGTGTACTCCCAATCCGTGGTGAGGATGGGGCCCGACGGGCAGTTCTCGAGCATGGTCTCGATCATATCGATCGAATCGTAGACCTCCTGGATACGCACGGCGGTACGGCCGAAGGCATCGCAGGTGTCGGCCGTGGCCGCATGCATCTTTTGGATGTCGGGATCGGCATAGCCGTCGAAGGGATGGTCAAAACGCACGTCGCGGGCATAACCCGAGCCGCGCATGAGCGGACCGACCGGCGAGAAGTCGCGGGCGATCTTGCGGTCGAGGATGCCGATACCGCTCGTGCGCTCGATAAAGTTGGGCGTGGAGAGCAATACGTCGACAAGCTCCTGAACCTCGGAGCGCAGCTGGTGGATGGTCGTGAGCGTGGAGAGCTTCTGCTCGGCCAGGATGTCGCGACGCACGCCGCCGATCACGTTGAGGCCATAGGTCTTGCGGTGACCGGAGAGCTTCTCGGCCAGGTCCATGGACTTCTCGCGGACGCGGAAGAACTGCTGGAAGCCGGAATCGAAGCCGGTGTAGTGCGACGCCAGGCCAATGTTGAGCAGGTGCGAGTGCAGGCGCTCGACCTCGAGCATGATGGCGCGGATGTACTGGGCGCGCGGCGGGACGTGGACGCCCTGGGCGCGCTCGACAGCCTCGGCGTAGGCCACCGAGTGGGCGCAGCCGCAGATGCCGCAGATACGGTCGGCCAAAAACGTCACGGCGTCATAGTTCAGGCGCGTCTCGGCGACCTTCTCCATGCCGCGGTGCACGTAGAACAGACGGTAGTCGGCGTCGACGATCGTCTCGCCCTCCACGAACAGGCGGAAGTGGCCCGGCTCGTCGGAGGTAATGTGCAGCGGTCCCATGGGGACGAGCGTGGTCTCCTTGCCCTTGGTATCGGCCAAGAACTCGTAGTTCTCCATGTCGCTCGCGGGCGCGGGACGGAAACGGTAGTCCATGGAGTCCTTGCGCAGCGGGTACAGACCGCTGGGCCAGTCATCGGGCAGCACCAGGCGACGGCGATCGGGCAGACCCTCGGGAATCAGGCCGAACATGTCGCGCAGCTCGCGCTCGCCCCACACGCAGGCGGGGACGAACGGCGTCACGGACGGGAACGTCATCTTGGCGGGGTCGACCTCGGCGCGGACGGTCACCCAGCCGGGATCCTCCCCCTCCATGGAGATGAGGTAGTACACGGCGTAGCGGCCGCACAGGCTGCGCTCGTCGTTGCCGACGATCACGGGAATCCAGCCGTAGCGCTCGTAGTACAGGTAGTGGACGGCCTCGGGCAGACGGTCCAGCTTAACGGTGATCGTCAGCTGGTCCTCGCACTGCCACTCGACCTTCTCGATGCAGCCCGGAACGGCGCGGCGCAGGGCCTCGACATGGCTCTCGCAGCGGCGGGCATACACCTTGTTCTCAGTATCAGTCATTGGTTACTCCACCTCGCTCTGAGCGGTCTGGGTACCGAACACAGCGCGGTACATCGGCGCCGCATGAAGCTCCTCGGTGCTCTGCTCGAGCACGATACCGGTTGCGGCCTCGACACCGCTCACGAGCGGCGTGGGCGTGGCGATACCAAACCAAAGGATCATGACGGCCAGGATGATCTCGGGGATCAGCATGAGCGCCGGGGCCTCGTGCTTACCCATGCCCTCGGGAGCATGACCGAACACCGACTTAAGCGCGATGCGGGTGAGCGCGGAGATGGCGACGGTAAGGCCGAGGGCCACCACGACGACAAGCCACATCGGGCCGGCGGTGACGCCGGCGACGAAGGTCAGGAACTCGGAGATAAACATGCCGAAGGGCGGGAAGGCGGCAAGACCGAGCAGCGCCAGAATGGTAAGCGCGGCAGTCGCGGGAGCAACCTCCACGACGCCCTGGATCTTGGTCAGGCTGCGTGTGCCGTAGGCGTGCTGGATGTTACCGGACACGCAGAAGGCAAGCGTCTTGGTAAAGCCGTGGAACACGCAGTGCAGCAGGGCCGCGGCGATACCCAGCGGGCCGCCGACACCCAGGCACAGCGCGATGACGCCCACGTTCTCCACGGAGGAGTAGGCGAAGCGGCGCTTGAGGTCGTCCTGGCGGAACATGGAAAGTGCCGCCACCAGGACGGACAGCGTACCGACGATCAGCAGCAGAAGCTGGGGGTAGTCGGCGCCGACGGCCTGGATGGCAAAGCCATAAAAGCGCATGATCACGAGCATGGCGCACTTAAGCAGGACGCCCGATAGCAGGGCCGAGACAGGGCTCGGGGCCTGGGAGTGGGCATCGGGCAGCCACGTGTGCATGGGGAACAGGCCGGCCTTGGTGCCAAAGCCAATCACGATAAACGCGAAGGCGAGGCGCATGAGCGTCGGGTCGAACTGGTCGGCATACGGCAGCACGCACGACAGGAACGCAGCCTCGTGGGCGTTGGGAATCACGTCGGCGGCGTTGGCGTAGATCAGCAGCGTGCCAAAGAGGCCAAAGGCCACGCCGGCGGTGCAGACCATGGCGTACTTCCAAGAGGCCTCGAGGGCGGTCTTGTTCTTGTAGATACCGACGAGGAACACGGTGGACAGCGTAGTTGCCTCCACGGCGGCCCAGGTGAGGATCATGTTGTTGGACAGGCATGCGAGCAGCATGGTGAACACAAACAGGCTGAACAGCGCGTAGTACTGCTTGGCGCGCTCGGCGGGCATGGCGCCCTCCTCGATGTCGGCCTTGACATAGGGCAGCGAGAACAGCCCCGTGAGAAAACCGATAAAGCCGATGAGCAGCACAAAGATGGAGCCCAGCGAATCGAGGTGGAACCACAGGCCAAGGGCGTTGGCGGTGTTGCCGCTCACGAGGACGTCGCCGGCGGTCATAAGCGACAGCACCAGGACGGCCGCGACAGAGACCAGGTTGAGCCCGGCAAACACGCTATAGGACGTGCTCTTGGGCAAAAACGCCATGACGAGCGAGAACACCAAAGGGGTCGCGAGCAGGGCAAGAATCAACGTTTCCATGGACTACCCCCTCAGCTCGGACAGGTCGCGCGAGTCGAGCGAATGGGAGTCTTCCCAAATGCGACGCACGACGATGGACATGATGATGACGGCGAAGATGGCGTCGGTGGCGATACCGATCTCGATGATCTCGGGAGCGGTGGGCGCAAGCAACGCGAGCGTCACGTGGCTGCCGTTTTCCATGAGGCAGTAGCCAAAGATCTGCTTCATGATGTTGCGCTGCGAGATGATGCAGGTCAGGCCCACAAAGAAGTGGGCAAAGCTGATGGCGAGCGCCGGCGTTGCGACCTCGGCCGTGGGCAGGCTAATCTGCGTCACAACGGCAAAGCAGATGGCGACCTCGACGGCGATGATGCAGATGGCCCATGCGGGCTTAATGCCGGCAGCCAGCGAAGCGTCGCTCGGCTCGCCCATCTTCTTGTACGCGCGGTTGAGAATGTACGGGACCAGGACGACCTTGGTGATAAAGGCGGAGCCGGCCCACATAAGGAGCTCCTGCGCACCGGTGGTGACACCGAGCGTGGCGAGCAGCCCCACGAGCACCAGCGACTGAACCGCATACCAGCGGATGGAGTGCTTGATGTTCTTGGAGATGACCACCATGGTGGACGTGACGATCAGAAGGCCGCCAAGGATGTTGACGATCGAATAACCCATGTCGTTCTACCTCCTAACCGATCCAGCTGGCCGAAAGCGGGCCGCTGACGATGACCATGATGATGAGCACGATGAACACGAATGCCATCGCCTTGGGGAGTGGTGCTCCCGCGGCGACCTCTTCGCTCGGCTCACCGGGCAGGCAATAGCCCATCCACTTGAGGAACCAGGCGAAGGTGGCGACGGTCTCGGCGACCATGATGCACACGAGCACCAGGATCGCGACGTTGCCGGCACCGACGGAGAAGCCGCCGGCGATGATCTGGAACTTCGAGAAGAACGTGTTCATGGGCGGCACGCCGGCAATGGCGAGTGCCGCGACACCAAAGCCAACACCCGAGATCGGGTACTTCTTTACAATGCCGCGCAGCTTGGGCAGCATACGCGTACCGAGCGTAAAGGAGAACGAGCCCGCGATCAGGAAGAACAGGGTCTTCGCGAAGGCATGGTTAAAGATGTGGCACACAGCGCCGTCAAAGGCAAGCTGGCTGCCAAAGACCGAAAGGCCCAGGCCAAAGAACACGTAGGAGAGCTGGGCGATCGTGGAGAACGCCAGCAGGCGCTTCATGTCCTTTTGCGGCAGGTACATCAAGAAGCCAAAGAGCATAGTGACCATGGCGTCGATGACGGCGACCCAGCCCACAATCTCGGGCACGTCGCCGGCAGAGACGAGGGCGCGGGCGAACACGCACACGCCGACCTTGACCATCGAGGCACCGTGCAGGTAAGCCGAGACGGGCGTGGGGGCCTCCATGGCCGAAGGCAGCCACATATACATAGGCACCTGCGCGGACTTTGCCCAGGCCGCAAACAGCACGAGCAAAAGGACGATGGCCTTAAGGTTGGAGTCCAGGCCGGCAATCGCGGTGATGGCGAAGGTACCGGTATGGGCAAACACGATAGCGGCACCCAGGTACAGGCCGAGCGCGCCGATATGCGTGATAATGAGGGCCTTCATGCCGGCCTTCTTGGCGGTGGGGGTCATGTAGTAGCTGATGAGGCCCCAAGAGCACGCGCCCGTGATCTCAAAGAACACGAGCTGGCCCAGCAGGGTCGAGCTGTACACAAGACCGGCCATGGCACCGATGAAGGTCGCGAGGTACGCATAGAAGCGACGGCGCGGCGCATCGGGGTGCTCCCGGTTGTTCTCGCTCATATAGGGAATCGAGTAGATCACGACGAGCAGGCCGATGCCCACGAAGGCGGGCGCGAGCAGCGTGCTCATGCGATCGAAGGTGAAGCCCATGACGAGGGTCTGCCCAAACGAGATCAGGGGGACCTGCGTATCGGGCATGCCGGCGCCGGCGAAGTTCGCGGCGAGGGCGATGGTGCACACCGTCGAGACGGCAGCACCCAAGACGCTGAACCACTTGGCGTACGGACGGGGGAACAGGGCGACAAGCACCGAGGCCACCATCGGGGCCGCAATAGCGACCAAGCCGAGAAGGGACAGACTGACTGCGAATGACATTGTTTCTCCCTTCTCCTACACGCCCACGACCACGAAGACAAACGCCAAAACGGCGATGCCCACGACGATCCAGGTCTGGTTGCCAAGCACCTTAAAGCGCGAGCGCGAGCAGGAGTTCTCGATCACGCCGCAGATCACAAAGTCGATGAGGCACTTCACGAGGAACACGACGGCTCCCAGAACGACCGCGGCGCCGATGGCAGCAGGCTCGCCCCAGGGGACGAAGATCGCGCAGAACCAGGCGACGACAAGGACCTGCTTCATGGACATGGCGAGCTTGGCCATGGCAAGCGACGGACCGGAAAGCTCAGCAAGCGGGCCCTCCTGAAGCTCCTGCTCGGCCTCGGCCTGGTCAAACGGCAGCTTGCCCAGCTCCATATAGCAGGCAACGGCAAAGTCGATGCCGGCAAGGATCACGGCGACCGGCGCATCGACGGCACCCGTCATGATGTGCTGGCCCATGGTGGCAATGTCGGTAGAGCCGCATACAAGGGCTGCGGCGAACAGCGCCAGCAGCATGGAGGGCTCGATGAGCACGCTCATGAGCAGCTCGCGGACACCACCGATACCGGCGTAGGCATTGGAGGAATCGACGCCGCAGAGGGCGAAGAAGAAGCGGGCGAGCGCCAGGCTGTACATGATGGTGATGGCGTCACCAAAGACGGGGATGGGGCTTTGTGCCGTAAAGAGCGGCAGGCCCATGGCAAGCATAAAGGCGACGGCGAGGAACAGCGGCGGCATGATGCGAAGCGCGAAGCTCGCATCTTCGCTTTGGGACTCGGGGCGCGCAAAGAGCTTTGCGATGTCGCGGTAGTCCTGCATGATGCTCGGTCCGCGACGGTTATGCATCTTGGCGCGGATCACGCGGCCGAGGCCGGAGAAGAACGGCGCAACGGCCATGACGACCACGCCCTGCAGAACGGCAAGTACGATGTTGTTCATGCTCTCCCCTCCTTAACCCATTTTGACGGCGAGCACGAGGAACACCACGAGCGCCGCGACGATGTAGCAGATATAGATGCTGTAGTTGCCACCCTCGAGCTTGGTCGCGAGGTCGGCGAGCTTCTCGACACCCTTATGCGGGGCATCGACGAGAACCTTGTCGGGCACGGGCTCCACGGCCTCGGCCACGCCGGTGAGCTTCTGGAAGAAGTGGGCGATGGACCAGCAGATGGCCGTGCAGCGGTCGCGCAGCGTGTAGAGGGGCTGCATAAACCAAGAGACCTCGGAAGCGAAGGTCGTGGCGACGACGGGCATATGCTCGTTGGGAGCATAGCCGCATGCCCACGGCTGGGACTTCTGCACCTTGCCGACCGTCTTGAGCTTGCGGAAACCGCAGGCAAGGCCGACGAGCACCACGAGCGCGATGGCGATCGCGGGCGTGGAGGTGGCAGCACCGGAGTACTGGTTCATGAGCTCCATTCCTTCAGCGGCAAAGACGCCACCATAGGGATGCAGCACGGACGCAGCGACGTCGACGAGGACGGGCGCGAACACGGGAGCGCCGATGCCCAGCACGATGCAGATTGCAGCGAGCAGGCCCTGCGCAAACACCATGGGAGCGGGGACCTCCTTGGCGTTGGCCGCGGCCTCGGAACGAGGAGCGGATGCAAAGGAGACGCCGTAGGCCTTGACGAAGCACGTGACGGCGAGCGCACCGGTAATGGCCAGCGCGACGGCGGCGAACACGGCCACGATCATGACGGCCTTGTCACCCTGCATAGCCGCATTAAAGAGCGACTGGTAGGTAAACCACTCGGAAACAAAACCGTTGAAGGGCGGAATAGCCGAGATGGCGAGTGCGCCGATAAGGAAGCAGATGGCCGTTGCCGGCATACGGCGGAACAGACCGCCCATCTTCTCCATATTGCGCGTACCCGTGGCATACAGCAGCGCGCCGGCGCCCAAGAACAGCTCGCCCTTAAACATCGCGTGGTTAAACGTGTGATAGAGCGCGGCCATCAGGGCCAGGACAGCGATGCCGACCGAGTTGAGCGCCATGGCGGCCATGGAGGCGCCGACACCCAACAGGATGATGCCGATGTTCTCGACGGAGTGGTAGGCCAGCAGGCGCTTAATGTCATGCTCTTGCAGAGCGAAGGCAACGCCGAGGACCGACGAGATCGCACCGAAGACCATGACCATGAGGCCCCACCAGACCTGAACGCCCGAGGCGGAGAGCAGGTCGAGACCGACCTTGAGAATGCCAAAGATACCAATCTTGATCATGCCGCCGGACATGAGGGCCGACACGTTGGACGGCGCCTCGGGGTGCGCCTTGGGCAGCCAGCCGTGCAGCGGGATGATGCCGGCCTTGGCGCCAAAGCCAAAGAAGGCAAGCACAAAGCAGACCGACGCGACCGCAGGGCTAAACTCCGTGGCGCGGAAATCGGCAAACGCAAACGAGCCGCCGGCGAAGTTGGTCATGGTGAGGAAGCTCGCCATGATCAGCACAAACCCCACGTGGGCGATGACAAAGTAGAGCCAACCGCCGTGGATGGAGTTCTCGTTCTCCTCGATCACGACGAGGAAGTACGAGGTGAGCGACATGAGCTCAAACGCAACCAGGAACCAGAACACGTTGTCGGCCGTGATGACGAGCATCATCGAGGCGACAAACGTGTTAAAGAAGAAGCCGGCGCGGCCCTTCTTGCCCGGATACTCATCAAAGTAATTGAGACCGTAGATCGATCCGGCAAACGCCAGCACCGAGATGAGCATCACAAAGACACCGGCCAGCTGGTTGAGCAACAGCTGGAAATGCGCGAACGGGAAGAAGACGATCGTGTCGACCGACGTGACGTCGCCGAGCACGGCCTGAATGCCGGCAACAAAGGAGAGCACCGCGGCGACGGCGCCGATAAGGCAGCCGGCGGTCTTGGCGGCGTTGTCGGCCTTGATCAGCAGAACCGAGGCGAGCGCACCGATGCACGAGACGGCAAGCGATGCGATAAACAGCGTCATGCTATCCATTGTTTACGCTCCCTTCTGCTTTCTCGGACAAGCCCTGGGCCACAGCCGCCACGTCGACAGACGGACCGTTCTCGATCGAACGCAGGCGCTTGGCCTCGTCGAGCTCGCGATCGGCCGCGCCGCCCATGACGGTAAGCGCCTTGGTGGGGCACGCCGCCACGCAGTGGGGGCCATCAGGGTCGAAGGCACACAGGTCGCACTTGACGGCGCAGGTGTACTGACCGGGCGCCCACGTGAGCAGGCTGCTCAGGGACTTAGGATACGAAGGTGTCGGGTCGCACATGCCTGCGACACCGGCGATGGACGTGCCATCGGGGTGGATGGCACCGAAGGGGCACGCGATGGCGCACAGCCTGCACCCGATGCACTCCTGCTCCTTAACGTGGATGCGGTCGCCATCGTGCTCGATGGCGTTCACCGGGCAAACCTCGGCGCAGGGGGCACCCTCGCAATGGTGGCAGGCAAGGGCGGCCGAAATGCCGCCGGTCTTCACGAGCGCCAGACGCGGCGTGTCCTGAAGACCCTGCATCCGGTGGGCGTCGGCACAGGCGGACTGGCATGTTCCGCAGCCGATGCACCTCTCCGGGTTGATGTCGATGAAGCGGTTCATCCCCACTTCCTTTCAAAGTAACGGGCCGGGCGCCCGAACGTACGGGACGCCCGGCCCAAAAAGCCAACGAGAACGGGACTACACGATTTGGTTCACGTGCGTCTCGTCGTCGAACTTGGCGGCACCAGGCTCAACATCCTGGGGAGCGGCGGCGTCCACCAGAGCCTGCTTAAGCTCGGTGTACTGACGCTCGACCTCGCCCTCGGCCCACACCTGGTCGGCGATGGCGTCGACCTGGCAGGCAGAGAACTTATCCTCGGGCGTGTGCGAGACCGGGTCGACCTTGTGGATGGTCAGCTCGTTGCACTTGCCGATCCACCACTGGTAGGTCATGTAGACCGTGCCCTTGTTGATGCGGTCGCTCACGTCGGCGCGGCTGTATACCTGGCCGCGGCGGCTGTGAATCGAGACGATGTCGCCGTTCTTGATGCCGCGTGCCTCGGCGTCCGCGGGATTCATGCGGACGAAGCCGGGCTCGTCGGCGAGCAGAGCCAGCGTCTTGCAGTTGCCGGTCATCGAACGGCAACTGTAGTGGCCAACCTCGCGGACGGTGCACAGGATGAGCGGGTACTCATCGTCGGGAAGCTCGGAGGGCGCCTCCCAATCGTGCGCCATCAGGTTGGCGCGGCCGTCCTTGGTGGTGAACTTGCCGCCTGCGAACATGTCCGGCGTACCGTGGTCGTTCACGTCGGTGGTCTTGACGGGCCACTGAGCGTAACCGCCCTCGGGAGCCATCTTCTCGTAGGTGGCGCCCACAAAGTTGGGGCACAGGCTAATGCACTCGTTCCAGATCTGCTCGGTGTTGTCGTAGTGCATGGGGTAGCCCATGCGCGTGGACAGGTCCGCGAAGATCTCCCAGTCGTGGCGGCACTCGCCCTTGGGCGGAACCGCGGCGTCGAAGTGCTGGAAGCTACGGTCAGACGCGGTAAAGACACCCTCGTGCTCGCCCCAAGAGGTGGCGGGCAGGATGACATCGGCGAGCATGGTCGTCTGCGTCATAAAGATGTCCTGGCAAATGAACAGATCCAGCTCGGAGAGCGTCTTGCGCATACCGGCCGAATCGGGCTCGGTCTGCACCGGGTCCTCGCCGTAGTTGTAGAAGCAGTGCACCTTGCCCTCGTCGACCAGGTGACCCAGGTCGGTGAGCTTGTAGCCCTCCTCCAAGGGGAGCTTTTCCTCGGGCACGCCCCAAGCCTTGGCAAACTTGGCGCGCACGGCGGGGTCGGTGACTTTTTGGTAGCCAGGGTACAGGTTGGGCAGCATGCCCATATCGCAGGAGCCCTGGACGTTATTCTGACCGCGCACGGGCGCGAGGCCGGAATTGGGTTTGCCGATCTGGCCGGCAACGCAGGCGATGGAGGCGATGGTGTGCACCGTCTTCAGGTTCTGCTTCTGCTGGCATACGCCCATGCCCCAGCCAATGATGGCAGAAGGCTTCGCCGTGGCGTACATCTCGGCAGCTTGGTGGATCAGCGCGGGATCGACACCCGTGATGTCCTGTACGGATTCGGGAGTGTAGTTCTTGATGGTCTCCCACCACTCGTCAAAGCCGTTCGTGTGCTCGGCGACGAATTCCTTGTCGTAGAGGCCATCGTTGACCAGACAGTTGGCAAAGGCGTTGAGGAACGCAACATTGCAACCGTTCTTGATCGGAAGGTAGAGATCGGCGATACGCGCGGTTTCGATATGGCGCGGGTCGGCGACGATGATCTTGCAACCCTTTTCTTTGGCTCGCACGATACGCCTTGCGACGATGGGGTGCGAATCGGCAGGGTTATAGCCGAAGAGGAAAATGCAGCCCGCATCCTCCATACCGGGGATGGAGCATGACATGCAACCTGAACCAACCGTGTCCATCAGACCGAGGACAGTAGGGCCGTGTCAAGTACGGGCGCAGTTGTCTACGCTGTGGGTGCCGATGCACGCACGCGTAAACTTCTGCATGACGTAGTTCGCCTCATTGCCGCCGCCTCGCGAAGAGCCGGTGGTCATGACAGCGTTAGGACCATATTCGTCAATTATGGCCTGCATCTTAGATGCGGTGAAATCCAGTGCCTCGTCCCAGCTTACGCGCTCAAGATCCGCGCCCTTGGTGCGGCGGATCATCGGGTGCAGTACGCGAGGAGTCAAGATCTTGGTGTCGTTGATGAAGTCGTAGCCGCTCATGCCCTTAAGGCACAGCTCGCCCTGATTGGTGATGCCGTTAAGCGGTTCGGTACCCACGACCTGGCCGTTTTGGACCAGGAGGTTAAACTGGCAACCGGCGCCGCAGTACGGGCAGATCACTTTATGCTTCTCCATGACACCCTCCTTCCTTTCTCTGCTACCGATTAATCGGTACGTATTTGACAATCGTTGGGCCTGTATGGCCGCCCGCCTACGCCTCGTTTTCGATGGTGGCGCGGGCACGCTCGGCGGTCAGCTCCGCCAGGCGCTCCTCGTCTACCAGGGTGAGGCCCTTGGTCGGGCACGCCTCGGCACACGCCGGACCGCCGGGACGGTCCACGCACAGGTCGCACTTAAGCACGAAGCTCTTAGTCTGCGAACCCACGCGCACGTCGCCCATCAAGACGGGGACCTGCGTGGTCGCCACGCTCACCGCGCCAAAGGGACAAGCCATGACGCAGCTCTTGCAGCCGATGCAGTTGTCCTCGTTAACGCCGATGCGATGGTTCTTTGAATCAAAGAACAAGGCACCCGTGGGGCAGGCCTTGGCGCACGGGGCGTCCTCGCAGTGATGGCAAGCCACCGGTGCGGAGATCTCGTACGTACGCGTCACGCGCAGGCGCGGCGCGGCGATGTTACCGGGGATGTCGTGCGCCTCGATGCACGCCGCCATGCAGGTTTGGCACCCAATGCAGCGTGAGGAATCGGCTACGACTCGTTTATTGCCCATGTTGTTCACTCCCTCCTGAATCCCATGCCGGAGAGACCCTGTCGACGTTGTCCCAAGCCGCCCGTGGCCTGGCATCGGCGTATCGAATGCATGCGGCGAAACAGGCACTCGGTAGAATTTCTCCAACGGTATACAGGTTGAATATACGCAGTTGCAGGGGGTAAACTTGAGCGTAACCCCTGCAATACGTGTGTATTGCAGGGGTTTGGGCTGGTTAGGATTATTCTTGGGTAGCTATAAAGATAAGTGTATTACACGCGTACGCCAAGAAAGATTTCACGCTCGTTTATGCAGGATGTAGTACGTTTGTAATGTTGATCGCGCTCAATTACTCTAGTGCAATAAAGTAGTAGTTATAAGATTGGCTATTACTAGCCGAAGCTATATTTGACTATTCATGTTGCACGCTCATTAAGGGAGGCCAGTGATGTCATCGACTCAAAAACGAGCCATCCTGCAGGTGCGCATTCGCGAGGAAGACAAGCAGCATGCCGAGCGTCTCTACGACGCCATGGGCACATCGCTCGCCGAGGCCGTACGTCTATTTGTCGCGCAGAGCATTTTGATGCGCAAGCTCCCCTTTCAGCCGGTCGCCGTGCGCTCAAAGGACGGCACCGCCGCCTATGGATCGCTCAAAGCATATGGGGACCCCAATCGCCGCTCCAAGGAGCGCAATGCCTGGATTGAATACCTTGCTACAGAAAGCGACGATTCGATTTTGGTCCCGAGGAAGTAGATATCCATGAGTAGCACCATCATCGACGAGACCGTCATCCTACGCTACCTGCTTGACGACGACGAAGTTCTGTCACCGCGCGCCGCCAAGGTCATCGCCACCCGCACCGCTCGTGTCTACCCCGAAATCATCACGCGCGTCGTGGTCACGCTGCGCGACGTCTATAAGGTTCCCCGCGTTGAGATTGCTGCGGCCATGAAAAGGCTGCTCGATGACGTCATGGTCGACGAGCCCACCGTTGTCGCCCTTGCCATCAAACTCTTTGGCAAGACCCATATGGACTTTACCGACTGCCTCCTCGCAGCCCGAACCGCCATCTACAACGATGATGTCGTGAGCTTTGGCAAGCCCATCATCCAAGGCATGATCGATTACCGCCGCAAGCGCCAAACCGCAGCCGAAGCCCGCAGCCGAAGCATCGACTCCACCATCGACAAGCTCCGCCACCGCCCCCGCAGCTAACCCCATGCCCACCTAAGTTGCGGTGCGGGTTCGATTCCCGTCGCTGGGCGCGCAAACGAAAACAGCTCTGATCCCCAGAAGGAAACAAAGCCGTTAAAACAATCCTATGGAGCGGGCGACGGGAATCGAACCCGCGTCATCAGCTTGGAAGGCTGGGGTTCTACCATTGAACTACGCCCGCAAGATATGGTCGGGACGACAGGATTTGAACCTGCGACATCCTGCTCCCAAAGCAGGCGCGCTACCAAACTGCGCCACGTCCCGAAGGTGTTGAGCAGC
>CAVCBD010000019.1:0-29919 GCA_963599935.1 Acutalibacteraceae bacterium
TACTGTGGTTAATGTGTCGACTCCGTGATGCATGTTTGTACGTTCCCGACGGTCGGTTTGCCAGAAGCGCCCCGTCGGTTGTTTCAGACCCGTTTCGAAGAAAGGAAACAACACTCACCTATGGCAGCTAAAAAATCATCTCCCTTGAAGATCATCCCGCTCGGCGGCCTTGATGGCATCGGCAAGAACATGACGGTCTTCGAGTGCGGCGACGACATGGTGCTCGTCGATGCTGGCCTCATGTTCCCCGATGACTCGCAGCCCGGTATCGATCTGGTACTTCCGGATTACACCTACGTTCTGGAGAACGAGGAAAAGCTCCGCGGCATCGTCGTCACTCACGGCCACGAGGACCACACCGGTTCGCTTCCGTATCTGCTGCAGGACCTCAACAACAAGGTGCCCATCTTCTCGAGCAAGCTGACGCTTGGCTTTATCGAGGGCAAGCTCTCCGAGTTCCGCATCCGCGCGCCCAAGTTTCGTGAGGTCAAGGGCGGAAGCCACGTCAATCTCGGCGGTATCTCGCTCGACTTCTTCTCGATGACGCACTCCATCCCGGGCGCTCTAGGCGTGTTCATCCGCACCAACCAGGGCACCGTTATGCACACCGGCGACTTTAAGCTCGACCAGACGCCCATCGACGGCGTCACGCCCGACTATGCCGCTATCAGCCGCTTTGCCAAGCAGGGCATCGACCTGCTTCTGTCCGACTCCACCAACGCTACGGTCCCCGGCTTTACCAAGTCCGAGGCCGAGGTTGGCCCCAATCTGCTGCATGCCATCAAGAATGCTCCGGGCCGCGTGTTCGTTGCGTCGTTCTCGAGCCACATCCATCGTCTGCAGCAGATCTGCGACGCCGCCCGCAAGTGCGGCCGCAAGGTCGTCGTGACCGGTCGTTCTATGCTCACCAACACCCGCGTGGCGCGTGAGCTCGGTTATCTCAACATTGATGATGCCGATATCATCGATGCCTTCGATATTGACAACCTGCCCGACGACAAGATCGTCGTCATGTGCACTGGTTCGCAGGGCGAGCCCCTGTCGGCCCTTTCGCGCATGGCCAACGGCGAGCACAAGACGCTCTCCATCCACGAGGGCGATACCGTCATCCTCTCGGCAACGCCGGTCCCCGGTAACGAGAAGGCCGTTCAGCAGGTCGTCAACAGCCTCGCCAAGCTTGGCTGCGACGTGTGGGATAAGAACCGCGCCCTCGTTCACGTCTCGGGTCACGGTAGCCAGGAGGAGCTCAAGCTCCTGATGGCCATGGCCAAGCCTACGTACTTTATGCCGGTCCACGGCGAGGCCGTACATCTGCGCGCCCATGCTCAACTTGCACGCAAGATGGGCCTCAAGGACGATCATATCTTTATCCTCGACAATGGCGATACGCTCGAGATGCGTGGCGGTATCGTCAAGCGCGGTACGCCCGTCGAGTCTGGCGTCGTCTACGTCGACGGACTGCGCATCGGCGATACCGACCCCATCGTTCTGCGCGATCGTCAGAAGCTTGCCAACGACGGTATGGTCACGGCTGTCGCTATCGTTTCGCTCAAGCACAAGAAGATCGAGGCCATCGAGTTCTCGGGCCGCGGCGTCTCCTTTGCCATCGACGACCAATTCTCCGAGGACGCCTCGGCGTCCATCATGAAGACGATCGAGAAGGGCAAGTTCAGCTTTACGAGCAGCGGTTCCGATGCCATTCGCAAGGCCGTGCGCGACTCGCTCTCTAACTTTATCTGGAGCCGTACGCGTACTCGTCCGATGATCATCCCGGTCGTCATGGAGGTTTAGTTTGGCGCGCGGATCTGCACAAAACGCCAAAGGCAATAAAGCCAACAACCAACCGGCATCTGCTAAGGGTGCCGGTTCCCATCTTCGTGCCAATAAGGGCCACGAGGCCGAGTTCGACGATTTTGAGCCCCTGGTCGAGCCTTCGGCCAACCGCGATATCGCCGGCGTGGTCATTGCCGTTTTGGCGATTGCGTCTTTCATTGCCGTGATTTCGCCGGCGACTGCACCCGTTACGGCTGCGGTTGCCGGTTTCTACCACCTGGGCTTTGGCCTGGGCGCCTACGTGCTGCCGATCGTCATTTTGCTGTTTGCCGCCACGCTCTTTTTAGGCGAGGACTCGCCGCTCAACGTGCGCTCTGTTGCGGGCGGCGCCGTGGTCTTTATCGCCGTCGTCTCCATTCTTTCGCTGATGGTGCCGGGTACGAGCGACTCGTGCGACCTTATGTTCACGCCGCAAAACCTGTCCGCCTCGGGTGGCTATATCGGTGCGTTTATTGCGAGCGCGCTGCAGAAGGCCCTGGGTAAGCCTATCGCGATGGTGGTCCTGTTGGGTCTGGCCGTCGTCGGCTTCGTCATCATCGGCTTTTCGGTGGGCGGCGTTTTGCGCTCTGCCCGCGATCGTGCGGCCGATTTTGCCGAGCGCCGTCGTGCCGATGTCAACGCGAGCCCCTGGGGTGACGACGAAGCTCTGTCGGTGCCCGGCGTTGCCCGTCCGCACCTGAGCATTCTTCGTCAAAAGGGCTCTGATGCTGCCGTGACCACGGTCATGGGCAACGATGCCGACCCGGTTTTGGACGATGATGACGAGGACGAGGACCCGTTTGTCGACGTGTCCGATGCCGTGGAGGCCGAGCGTGCTAAGACCACGCTGCTGCCGCGCCGTCATGCCAAGAAAGGTAAGACGGCTCCCAAGCTCAATACGAGTGAGCCCGACCCGTCTTGGTCCGAGAGCGAGATTGAGCTTACCGAGGGTGATGACGAGGACGACGAGTCTCTGCTCGAGACTGCTAAAACCACCTTGCTGCCGCGACGTCAGGCAAAGCGCGGTCAGGTGACCGGCCAGCTCTCGATGGAGGACGATCCGGACAAGATCGACGAATCCGAGCCTCCGTTTGCCGTGAATCCCGTCTCGGCCGCCCCTCAAATTCCTGATTTTCTCAAGCATCTCAAGGTTGCCGATGCGGCTGTCGCGGGCGCTGCCGAGGCGTCTACTTCTAGCGATGGGGGAGCGGGCAATGCCCCCGCGGATAACGAGGGCGAAGAAGAGGACGGCCTTAAGCTTCCGCCGCTCGAAATCCTGCATGCAAACCCGCAGTCCGCTTCTGCCGCGTCTTCGGACAAGGAGCTGGAACAGACCGCCGAGTCGTTGCAGTCCACGTTGCTTGAGTTTGGCCGTAGCGCTCGCGTCGTCGGCTGGATTGCCGGCCCCACGGTGACGACCTTTAAGCTGCAGCCCGGCGAGGGCGAGCGCGTGAGCAAAATTTCGAGCCTTGAGGACGACATCGCGCTGTCGCTTGCTGCTCAGTCCGTGCGTATCTTTGCGCCGATTCCCGGCACCTCGCTCGTGGGTATCGAGATTCCCAATCGCAAGCGTCAGAACGTCAACTTGGGAGACGTGCTGCCCTATGTTAAGGGCGGTCCGCTTGAGCTTGCCATCGGCCGCGATGCAGAGGGCACGCCGGTCGTCGCCGACCTCGCCAAGATGCCCCACCTGCTGATCGCCGGTACCACGGGTTCCGGTAAGTCGGTCATGATCAACTCCATCATCACGACCCTGCTCATGCGCGCCCTTCCCGAGGACGTTCGCTTGATCATGGTCGACCCCAAGCGCGTCGAGCTCGCAGGCTATAACGGCCTACCGCATCTTTACGTGCCTGTGGTGACCGAGCCCAAGCAGGCCGCGAGTGCCTTGCAGTGGGCGGTGTCCGAAATGGAGCGCCGCCTGAAGGTCTTCGAGCGCCTTAACGTGCGCAAGATCTCGACCTATAACGAAAAGCAGGCCGCCGGCGAGTTTGAGCATTACGATAACCCGCCGCAAAAGATGCCCTACCTGGTCATCATCATCGACGAGCTTTCGGACCTGATGATGGTTGCCGGCAAGGACGTCGAGGCTTCGATTGTGCGTATCGCCCAGCTGGGCCGTGCCGCCGGTATCCACCTTATCGTGGCGACTCAGCGTCCGAGCTCCAACGTGGTGACGGGTCTCATCAAGGCAAACATTACCAACCGTATCGCCTTTAACGTCGCAACGGGCATCGACTCCCGCGTCATCATCGACCAGATGGGTGCCGAAAAGCTCACCGGCTTGGGTGACATGCTGTTCTCAAAGGTCGACTGGGGCAAGCCCCGCCGTATCCAGGGCTGCTTTGTTTCGGATGACGAGATCAACGAGATTGTCGAGTTCGTCAAGTCGCAAAGCGAGCCTGACTACCATGAGGAGATCCTATCGGCCGTGGCACCTGCCTCCATGTCCATGGCGGGTGGCGGCGGCATCGTGCGCACCGGCGTCGCCGAGCCCCAGGACGACGATCCGCTTATCTGGGAAGCCGCTCATATTGTGGTGGAATCGCAGCTGGGCTCCACATCTGGCCTGCAGCGCCGCCTGAAGGTTGGCTATGCGCGCGCCGGGCGTATTATGGACATGCTGGAAGAAAAGGGTGTCGTCGGACCGCCCGACGGTTCCAAGCCGCGCGAGGTCCTGCTGGATGAAGAAGGCCTTGCCGCGCTGGAATCCGTCGACGCCGAGATGGCACGTGAAGATCGTGAGTTTGGAGGATTCTGATGGCTGCACGCTTTGGTGACATGCTGCTCGAGCAGCGTCGCCGAATGGGCCTTTCCATTCAGCAGGTCGCCAACACCATCAAAATCAGGCCGCAGATCATCGAGTTTTTCGAAACCGGTAATTTTGCATCGATGCCCCCGCGCGGTTATGCCCAGGGCATGATTTCGAGCTACGCACGCTTTTTGGGCCTCAATCCGCGCGAGGTCGTCAACGCTTATTTTGATGAACTCATGGCATATGAACGCGAGACGTCGCAGCAGGGCGGTCGTTTTCAGGACGCCGCCGGCTACGTCAATTCGCGTTCCTCGGTCGACAACGGCCGTTTCCTGATGGTTCAGGGCGGGCGTTCGACGCGTTATGGCCAGCGCCCTCAGCAGGCTGGCTATATTACCGAGTCTGGCTCGAGCGAGGAGATTCGTTCTCAGCGCGATCGTTTTCGCAGCACGCCGGCGCCCGAGGAGCGCGCACTCCCCGCTGCCCGCGGTGTCGCTCGTGACCCTCGTGCCGGCTACGGCGATGGCGGTTATTCCGATCGCGGGTACCGTGGCGTTTCTTCCGGTCGTCCGCGCGGCGGCTATGCAGACGCCGATACTACGCAGGTGACGCCTCGCCTTCGATCTCAGTCGCAGCCCTATAGCCAGCGTTCCTCAGCGGCTCGTTCGGGCCAGCGCAACTACCAGGGTCGTGGCGAGCTCGCCCCCCGCTCGGGTCAGCGCAATATGCAGCGCCAAGGTAGCTATCGCGGACGTTCCGACAATAACCGCGGTCGTATGCCCCAAGGCACTGGTCGCGGTGGCTCCAATCGTGGGCGCGGCGGTGGGCGTGCTCTCCAGAACAACGGTCTCGATCCTCGTATCGTTTACGCCGGTATCGGCGCCGTGGCGCTGCTGCTGATCGTGCTCATCGTGGTGCTCCTGCGTGGCTGCGGCTCCTCGGCGCCCGAGTCGACGCCCGAGACGCCCGTTGCCACCAAGACAACGACTAAAAAGTCTTCCAACAAGACCGAATCCGTCGATGAGGATGAAGATACCGATAAGACGACGGACGAGTCGACCGATTCGGACGCCGCCAAGACGACGGCCAAGAAGGAAGAGAACGAGGTCACAAAGGTCAAGATCTCCGTTGCCAAGGGCAAGACTGCTTGGATTGAGGTCAAGGTTGATGGCAAGTCGGTCTATGGCGCCCAGGCGACCGGCCCCTTTGAGCAGGAATATACGCCCGAGTCCTCGATCGAGATCACCACGTCCAAGCCTTCCGATGTCACCGTTACCAAGAACGGTGAAAAGGTCCGCTACGACACTAAGACGTCGGGCGTGGCACGCGTGACGATCACCGTTCCCAAGAAGGAGACGACCGACTCCGAGGACGGCGAGAGCACTGACGGCACCGATGATGCCAACAGCGCGGATGGAACCGAGGCCCAGTCCACGGAGGGCACCAATACCGCTACCGACGGTCAAACGACGACCGATTCTACCGATTATTCGTACGACAGCTACTAAGCCGCTCGTAAGCGAAAGGATTAACCATGGCTAAAGATTCCAGCTTCGACGTCGTGTCCGAGGTTAATATGCAGGAGGTCGACAACGCCTTCCAGCAGACCACGCGCGAGATTTCCCAGCGCTATGACCTGAAGGACTCCGGCGCCACCATCGAGCTTTCGAAGGGCGACAAACTCTTTACGGTCAACGCCCCGGCCGACTTTGTCTCCAAGCAGATCATCGATGTCTTGAGCTCCAAGCTCATCAAGCGCGGCATCGATCTTAAGGCCGTGTCCTGGGATGCGCCTCAGGCTGCATCGGGCGGCACCGTGCGCGTGCTCGGTCACATCGTCGAGGGTATCGACCAGACGACTGCCAAGAAGATCAATAAGGACATTAAGGATCAGAAGCTCAAGGTCAAGGTGACGATTGAGGCCGACAAACTGCGTGTTTCCTCTGCTTCCAAGGATGCGCTGCAGACCGTGATCCAGTTCCTGCGCGACCAGGACTACGGTCAGCCGCTGCAGTTCACCAACTACCGCTAATTCATTCGAAAGGACCGCTCTCCAACATGGATACACCGTTGGGCTCCGTGCTCTATATCACCCTCGGGTGCGCCAAGAATGAGGTCGATACCGACCGTATGCGTTCGCTGCTGACCGCCGCGGGCTACGAGGAGGCATTCGATCCGCAGGATGCCGATATCGCCATCGTCAATACGTGCTCGTTCCTTGCCTCGGCGACGTCCGAGAGCATCGAGACCACGCTCGAGCTTGCCAACGAGGTGCAGGACGGCGTGCGTTCCTGCCCGATCGTCATGTGCGGCTGCGTACCGTCACGCTACGGCGATGACCTGCCCGACGAGCTGCCCGAGGTCGCGGCCTTTGTGAAGGCCGACGAGGAAGACGGCATCGTGGCGGTCATTGATGACGTTCTGGGTGTCGAGCGCGAGATTGCCGCCTATATTCCGCAGGTCAAGCGTACCGTCGAGGGCGCTGTCGCCTACGTCAAGATCTCCGATGGCTGCAACCGCTTCTGCAGCTTCTGCATGATCCCGTATATCCGCGGTCGTTATCACTCGCGCAATGCCGAGAGCATTATCTCCGAGGTGCGCGACCTGGTCGCCGGTGGTGTGCGCGAGATCGTTCTGATCGGTCAGGACACGGGCATTTGGGGCACTGACTTTGCCGACGAGGACCTCGCCGAGGGCTCGCCGCGCAATCTGGCTCAGCTGCTGCAGGCCGTTGCCGAGGCGGTGCGTCCTCATAACGTTTGGGTCCGCGTACTCTACCTGCAGCCCGAGGGCATGACCGATGAGCTTATCGAGACCATTCGCGATACGCCCGAGGTGCTGCCCTATATCGATATTCCCGTCCAGCACTGCGACGCGCGCATCCTCAGGGCCATGCGCCGCTCCGGTTCGCGTCAGGAGCTCGAGGACCTGTTCCGCGACCTGCGCGAGCGTATTCCCGGTATCGTGATCCGCTCCACGGCTATGGTCGGCTTCCCGACTGAGACCGACGACGAGTTCCGCGATCTTATCGACTTTATGGACACCGTCGGCTTTGACTACACGAGCGTCTTTGCCTACTCGCGTGAGGAGGGCAGCCTAGCCGCCAAGATGGATGGTCAGGTCGATGAAGAGGTTAAGCTCGAGCGCGCCCAGGAGGCTATGGATCTGGCCGAGTCGCTCGGCTTTGCCGCCACGGCGGCCCATGTGGGCGAGCGCGCCCAGGTGATCGTCGACGGTATCGAGGAGACCGAGGACGGTGCCGAGCTCATCGGACATGCCTGGTTCCAGGCTCCCGATTCCGATGGTGCGGTGCATCTGGATGCCAGCGAGGCATCCGTGGGCGATATTCTGACGGTCGAGTTTACCGATAGCTTCTGCTACGAGCTTATCGGTCATGTTGTGGAGTAGGAGAGCGTCGTGGCTAACGAGAGCAATAAGGAACTGACGAGTGTTTGGACGCCCGCCAACATCGTGACGTGCGTGCGCATCGTCTTTATTCCGGTGTTCATGATCGTGTCGGCGCTGTCTCACACGAGCGTTGCCGGTACGGATTGGAGCACCTTCGACGGCCCGCTCGCCGCCGCCGCATTTATTCTGTACGTCATCCTGTCGTGCACCGATAAGGTTGATGGCTACCTGGCTCGTTCGCGCAACGAGATCACCGATTTCGGCAAGTTCTTGGACCCCATCGCCGATAAGTTGCTCGTGTTCTCGGCCCTGCTGCTGTTCTTGGACTTTGGTGCCGTAACCGTGTGGTCGGTGTTCATCATCCTGTTCCGCGAGCTGCTGGTGAGCGCCCTGCGCATGGTCGCGAGTGCGGCCGGTGTGGTCGTTGCGGCCGATAAGCTCGGAAAGTACAAGACGGCGACTACGATGGTTTCCATCTGCGGTTATCTGTGCGTCTTTGCGATGGCCGGCTTGCATCTTGGCCCGGTGGCGCTGACGCTCGGCATCTACTCGGTGTCGCGCTTCCTGTACGCCGTGGCCGTTATCCTGACCGTTATCTCGGGCGCTCAGTACTTCTGGAACTGCCGCAAGATCGTCTTTTCGGTCTAGGTCCTGGTAAGCATGACGGAATCATTTGAGCAGATTGCCGCGCACAATGAAGATCTCGCACGCGATATTGTCGAGCCTGCAAGCGTTCGTGGTGTGACGGTTTCGACGGCTGAATCTCTGACAGCCGGCATGATCGCCTCGACGATCGCCGATATCCCCGGTGCCTCGGCGGTGCTGCGCGGCGGTGCGGTGACGTACTGCGACGAGATTAAGCATCGCGTGCTCGGCGTTAAGCAAGAGACGCTCGACCACTATACCGCGGTGTCGTATCAGACGGCGCGAGAGATGGCTGCCGGTTCGCTGGAGCTGTATCAGAGCGATATTGCCGTGAGCGCGACGGGCTATGCCGGCCCCGGTGGAGGCACCGAAGACGATCCGGCTGGCACTTTTTATATTGGTTGGGCGTATCGCTCGGCCGATGGGGGAGTGCCGGTCGTGGACTCCATTCGTTGTCACTATGAGGGCGATCGTTCGTGTGTTCGTGCCCATGCGGTCGCGGAGGCACTGGGTCGCATTGTCTGTGTGCTCGATTCTATGGAATAGACGTGTTTTAAGGGGCCTCCGGGCCCCTTAATTGTGGAGATAGGGACCTCCGGCGAATTTGATCTTTGTGCAGGTAGTAGTCGTAATCTTGCTCGTCATGCCTTGCTTGGTTCACCTGCGGTCAAGTTTTTGGTCAGTTTTTGGTCGGCGTTTGGTTGGGTTTTGGAAAGGTCGGCTGCATATGATTTATCTGAACGGTTGACCACGAACAGCCGTTCGTTTATTATCGATGCAGGTTGTTAAGAGGAGGGCTATTCATGGCCAAGAATTCAGGTCCCGTACGTACCGTTCATGCTCGCACGACGGGTAAAGAGCGCGATGAGATGATCGCCACCACCAAGGCCGAGATCGAGAAGAAATTCGGCCAGGGTTCCATCATGAGGTACGGTGACGGTGGTCCCGAGCTCGAGGTCGAGGCCATTCCCACGGGCGCCCTGGCCCTCGATGCCGCTCTGGGCATCGGCGGCGTGCCGCGCGGACGTATCGTCGAGATTTACGGCCCCGAGTCCTCCGGTAAGACAACGCTTTCGCTCGAGATTTTGGCAGAGGCCCAGGCTATGGGCGGCGTCGTGGCATTTATTGATGCCGAGCACGCGCTCGATCCCACGTATGCCGCGCGTATCGGCGTGGACATCGATGAGGTCCTCATTTCCCAGCCCGATACGGGCGAGCAGGCGCTCGAGATCGTCGACATGCTCGTTCGCTCTGGCGCCATCGACGCCATTGTCGTCGACTCTGTCGCCGCTTTGACTCCGCGTGCCGAGATCGAGGGCGAGATCGGCGACACTACGGTCGGCCTTCAAGCCCGTCTGATGAGCCAGGCGCTCCGTAAGCTCGCAGGCTCGCTCGCCAAATCTAAAACGACCTGCATCTTCATTAACCAGCTGCGCGAGAAGATCGGCGTCATGTTCGGCAACCCCGAGACTACGACGGGCGGCCGCGCCCTCAAGTTCTTCTCTTCGGTGCGCATCGATATTCGCCGCATCGACAGCATCAAGCTCAAGGACGAGGTTATCGGCAATCGCGTGCGTGCCAAGGTCGTCAAGAACAAGGTGGCCGCTCCGTTCCGCTCGGCCGAGTTTGACATCATGTACGGCACGGGCATCTCTAAGGAGGGCTCGATTCTGGACATGGCCGTCGAGTGCGGTATCTGCAAAAAGATGGGTTCTTGGTTTGCTTACGGTGAGGACAAGCTCGGTAATGGTCGCGAGGCCGCTAAGGCCTTCCTGCGCGAACACCCCGATTGTGCTGACGAGATCGAGCATAAAGTTCGCCTCGCCTGCGGCCTTGAATTCGATGACGATGCTCCGTCCGAGGTCGAGCTGACCGATCAGCCCGAAACTGAGGAGTTCGATGAGCTTTACGCCATCGATGGCTCCGCGATGCTCGATGATGACGACGAGTAGCGGATGCCCTCATGTCGTATACGGTGACCGAGGCCACGGTCGTCTTTCCCGATAAGAAGGCGGCCTCCTCGTTCTCGAGTGGGTATGCATCAAAAAAGCCTTGTGCACATATCGACTGTGAGCTCGAGGGCGGTTTTGAACGAACCATCTGGATTCCTGTTCGTGTCGCGCGCCTGTTTCTTAAAAATCGTCCCGATCTTCCCTGCGATTGGGATGAGTTTCGCGAAGCGGTGCAGCTCATTGAGCGTAAGTGCGCGCTTACCATGGTGACTGAGATGCTGTCGCGCCGCGATCATGCCACCGGTGAGGTCCGTGATAAATTGTCTCGCTATGGTTTTCGCGCGGACGCGATTGAATTCGCCGTTGAGCGTGCCACTGAGTATCGTTTTTTAGATGAGAGGCGCTTTTGTTCGTACTTTATCGAGGAACGCAAACGACGCGGCTGGGGACAGCGCAAGATTGAGACCGAGCTCAAGCGCCGCCATGTCGTACTCGATGATATCCCCGGCTATCCCGAGGATTATTTTGCCGTTGAGGACGACTTGGCTCGCGCGTCGGCTTTACTCGCGAAGCGTCGCGTTCCCGAGACACGTGGATTCGAAAAACTCGTCCGGTTTTTGATGGGTAAGGGCTTTTCGTACCACATCGCCGCCGATGCCGTTAAGGCGCGTCTCGATGCCGAACGTGAGGAATGTGCAGTTTAGACACATGCTAGAAGCATGCGTTTTGCGTACCTGCCGTTCACCGCGTTTTAGACGCCGTGCTGGGTGCATTTATTTGACAGTTGTTGCGGTTCAACGTACGATAAACACTGTCATTTGCTTTGTGATATGTGCTCATCTTTGATGAGTTTGTTTATATGTTTATCTGTATCCGACCCGCATAAGCTGCGCCCATATTACTCAAATGTCGCGAGCCGTTCGTAAGGACGGTTCGCTTTGTTGTGTAACGAATCCATAAAAAGGAGTGAGCATGCCTATCATCGCAGCGCTCGTTGGCATCGTTTTGGGTGCCATCGCCGCCATTGCCTACATGCGCACCGCCAAGCAGGGTAGTCTTCACGAGGCCGACGAAAAGATCCAGTCGGCACATGCACAGGCTGAGTCCCTCATCGGTGATGCAAAGCGTCAGGCCGAGACCCTCAAAAAAGAGGCTCTGCTTGAGGCCAAGGAAGAGATTATCAAGAACAAGCAGGCTGCCGAGGCCGAGGACAAGCAGCGTAAGAGCGAGATTCGTACGCTCGAGAATCGTGTGATGCAGCGCGAGGAGTCCCTCGATCGCCGCAACGATGCCCTCGACAAGCGTGAGCATCAGCTGTCCAGCCAGGCTGGCCAGGTCGAGAAGCGCTCCCGCGAGCTTGAGGAGCTCTGCGCCAAGCAGACCTCGGAGCTCGAGCGCATCGCCGACCTGACCCGCGAGGACGCTCACAAGGAGCTCCTCGACAAGGTTCGTGGCGAGGTTACCCACGAGGCCGCCACGATCATCCGTGAGTCCGAGCAGCAGGTTCGCGCCGAGTGCCACAAGACCGCTCAGGAGATCTTGTCCCTGGCGATTCAGCGCTGCGCCGCCGACCACACCGCCGAGGTTACCGTGACCTCCGTGCATATTCCGTCTGACGACCTGAAGGGTCGCATCATCGGCCGCGAGGGTCGCAACATCCGCACCTTCGAGCAGGTTTCCGGCGTCAACCTCGTGATCGATGATACGCCCGAGACCGTCGTGCTTTCGAGCTTCGATCCGGTCCGTCGCGAGACCGCCCGCGTCGCCCTCGAGAACCTTATTGCTGACGGCCGCATTCATCCTGCCCGTATCGAGGAGATGTATCACAAGGCCGCCGACTTGGTTCAGCAGCGCGTGCGCGAGGCTGGCGAACAGGCTGCCTTCGATACCGGTATCCACGATCTGCACCCCGAGATCGTTAAGACCCTGGGTGCTCTGCGCTATCGCACCTCGTTTGGTCAGAACGTGCTCCAGCATTCCCTCGAGGTTTCCGACCTGTGCGGCGTGATGGCTTCCGAGCTTGGCCTGGACGTTGTGACCGCCAAGCGTGCCGGCCTGCTGCACGATCTTGGCAAGGCTATCGACCATGACGTCGAGGGTCCGCATGCCGTTATCGGCGCCGAGCTCGCCCGTCGCTATGGCGAGAAGCCCGTTATCGTTCACGCTATCGAGGCTCACCACGCCGACGTCGACCCCAATACGGTGCTCGATGTTCTGGTCCAGGCTGCCGATGCCGTTTCTGCCTCTCGCCCCGGTGCCCGTCGCGAATCGGCCGAGAACTACATCAAGCGCCTTGAGAAGCTCGAGGAGATCGCCAATTCCCATGACGGCGTCGAGCGTACCTATGCCATGCAGGCTGGTCGCGAGGTCCACGTCATGGTTCAGCCGGACAAGATCTCCGATGCTCAGTCCACGGTCTTGGCTCATGACATCGCCCATCAGATCGAGGAAGAGATGGAGTATCCCGGTCAGGTGCGCGTCGTCGTGATTCGCGAGAGCCGCGCTGTCGATATCGCTAAATAACATGAACGACGCGAACGAGCTCATCTCATTTATCGCGTCGATGTCGGGGGAGGGCAACCTTCGCGTCGAGGAGAACCTTGGCGAGGGGTATGTCCGCCTCCGCGTTTCGGAGGCCGAGCGGCGCCAGGCGAAGCACGACATCCAGCATGTCGAGGATATTGTCATCGAAATGCTGCGCAACGCTCGTGATGCCGGTGCCGATAAGGTCTATCTCGCCACGACCAAGGAAGATGGCGTCCGTACGCTCGTCTTTTTGGATAACGGCTCGGGCGTGCCGCGGGATATGCAGGAGCGCATCTTTGATGCCCGCGTTACCTCCAAGCTCGAGAGCATGAAGATGGATCGTTGGGGTGTTCACGGTCGAGGTATGGCATTGTTCTCGATTAAGCAGAACACCGATGAGGCGCGCGTTGTCGCATCGGATGTTGACCTTGGCTCGGTCTTTAAGGTGAGCGTTGCTACCGACCGCCTTGGCGAGCGCGCCGATCAGTCCAGCTGGCCTCAGGCTGTGAAGGACGAGGACGGTCGCTATGTCTGCGCCCGTGGCCCTCACAACATCATTCGCGCCGCATGCGAGTTTGCCCTCGAGGAGCTGCGCGCTTGTGATGTCTATCTGGGGTCTCCGTCCGAGATCGCCGCGACGCTGCATGCGCAGGCCTCCAGTCGTCTCGATGCTTCTCGTCTTCTGTTTATCGATGATGAAGCAGAGCTTCCCGTGGTCGATCGCCTGGGTCTTGCTTCGGATGCAGAAGACTTTATCCGCATCTGTTCGGGTTTGGGCCTCGAGATGTCCGAGCGTACGGCGCATCGTATTTTGGCGGGCCAGATTAAGCCCGTTCGCGGTGTGACCGCACGCCTGCTACGCGAGCGCGATTCGTCCTCACATGCGTCTGCTCCGGTTGATCTTGCTAAAGACCGTCGCGGGCTGCGTATCGCCAAGGACGACATGGCGCAGTTCTCGCGAGCCGTGGAGCGCGACTTTAACGATCTTGCATCGCGGTACTATCTCAACCTTTGCGGCGACCCCAAGATTCGTGTTTCACGTGATCGCATCACTGTGACGTTCGATCTTGCCAAAGAGGAATAGCATCTTTACCGAGTCCGTTCGGTACGATACAGTTATTGCAGTTAAAACGTACTTTTAAACGCAGGAGTTTCTTCATGGATTGCCTGAAGGTATCAAGCAAATCATCGCCCGCGTCCGTTGCCGGCGCCATTGCCGGCATGGTCAAAGATGGTGTTCCCGTCAATATTCAGTGTGTCGGCGCGGGTGCCGTCAATCAGGCCATTAAGGCTGTGGCCATTGCACGCGGATTTTTGATTCCGACCGGGTTTGATATTTCCTGCGCGCCGGTGTTCTCCGACATCCTCATCAACGGGGAGTCGCGCACGGCCATCCGTCTTTCTATTTACGTTCATCAGATTAATCGAGCCGCTATGGATAACGTTGTGATGGACGACGTTAAGCCTGTGGCATAGCTTTTGATTGCCTCGTTTCGCTCCCCATCGTTAGGACTTATACACATGGACCAGGGTTCCGTACGCGATATTCTTGCCGGTAAAACCTACTTTATCCGCACCTTTGGCTGCCAGATGAATCAGCATGACTCCGAGCGCGTGAGTGGCCTGCTCGACTCGTATGGCTGCCTTATGGCGCTCGATCCGGAGCATGCTGACATTGTCGTGTTCATGACGTGCTGCGTTCGTGAGGCCGCTGACACCCGTTTGTACGGTCAGTGCAACTCTTGTAAGAGCCTCCCGCCTTCGCCCTCGGGCAAGCGTGTGGTCGCCGTGGGCGGCTGCATCGCGCAGCGCGACGGCGAGGGTCTGCTCACCAATGTCGATAACGTCAATGTTATCTTTGGCACGCATTCCATCGCGCATGTGGCCGAGCTCATTGCCGAGGCATTCTTGGACGGCAAGCGTCATATTCGCACCAATGAGCACGAGGACACGGATGCTATGAGCATGCCGTGGCATCGTGAGACCCAGTACCACGCCTGGGTCCCCATTATGACGGGCTGTAATAACTTCTGCACCTATTGCATCGTGCCGTATGTGCGCGGTCGCGAAAAGAGCCGCCCTTTCGAGGAGATTGTCGATGAGGTCACCGGTCTCGTACGCCAGGGCGTGCGCGAGATCACGCTTTTGGGTCAAAACGTCAACTCCTATGGTCGCGATCTGTTTGGCAAGCCGCGCTTTGCCGACCTGTTGCGTGCCGTGGGCGATACGGGTGTGGAGCGCATCTTCTTTACTTCCTCGCACCCCAAAGACCTGCTGTCCGAGTCCATTGACGCTATGGCCGAGACGCCTGCCGTCATGCCGCAACTGCACCTGGCAGTTCAGTCGGGCTCGACGCGCATCCTTAAAGAGATGAATCGTCGCTATACGCGTGAGGATTATCTGGGGCTCGTCGATCGCATCCGCAATCGCATGCCCGATATTGCGCTTTCGACCGATATCATCGTGGGCTTTCCCGGCGAGACCGAGGAAGACTTTGAGCAGACGCTCTCGCTTGCCGAGACGGTCCGTTATGCCCAGGCCTATACGTTTATCTATTCCAAGCGCGCCGGTACTCCGGCAGCCGAGATTGACGATCCCACGCCGCATGAGGTGATTCTTGAGCGCTTCAACCGTCTGGTAAAGGTTATCGAGACCACAGCGCACGAGTATAACCAAGGTGAGCTCCACACCGTTGTGCCGGCCCTTATTGAGGGTACGAGCAAAAAGAATGACGCGGTGCTGCTGGGCAAGAGTCCTAAGAATCAGACCGTTCATGCCCCGATTCCCGCGGGCTATAGCATCGATCAGTTAATTGGCAAGATTGTCGATGTTGACATCGATGTTGCCAAGACGTGGTATCTGTCCGGATCCGTTGTGGGCGAGCCGCGCTAATGATTTCTCACGGGGCAAGCCTTTCTGCCGTTGCGATTGTCGGTCCGACCGCGGTTGGTAAAAGTGATGTCGCAGATCGTTTAGCGGCTCGTCTTTCGTCCGAAGTGCTGTCGTGTGACGCGATGCAAATCTATCGAGGCATGGATATCGGCACTGCCAAGATGGCACCAGAGGAATGCACGGCGCCTCTACGCCTGGTCGATATTGTTGAACCGGGCGTTGCATATTCTGCAGCGCTGTATCAGGCAGACGCTCGTGTACATGTTGAGCGCTTGCTGGGCGAGGACCGCCTACCGGTGTTTTGCGGGGGTACGGGCTTGTATCTCAAGGCGGCCCTGGATGAGATGGATTTTCCCTCGGGCGAACTTGAGGACGATCGCCGCGCGGGGTATCAGGAGCTTGCCGTACGCATTGGCGAGGAAGCGCTGCATGCGCTGCTTGCCGAGCGTGACCCCGAGTCCGCTGCGGTCATCCACCCTCATAATGTTCGCCGCGTGATTCGCGCGCTCGAAATGCACGATGATGGTGTGTCCTACGCGCAGCAAAAGTCGCAGTTTAGTGTTCCGCGCGAGCATTATCACGCTCTGTGGTTTGGATTGATGCGTAATCGCGAGGCGCTTTACGAGCGAATAAACCTACGCGTCGATCTGATGTTTGAGCTGGGTCTTGTTGATGAGGTTCGTGGTCTTATGGACCAGGGGCTGAGAGATGCCCTGACTTCGATGCAGGCGATTGGCTATAAAGAGATCATCGATGCCTTTGACGGCGTGATTTCTATGGATGAGGCTCGCGAACTCATCAAGATGCGTTCACGTCGCTATGCCAAGCGTCAGCTTTCGTGGTTTAAACGAGATGACCGCATCGTGTGGTTCGATATGGACGAGTTTGCGATCGATGAGGTCGTTGAGGATATCCTTCACCGTATCGAGGCGGCCTAATGGCTCGGTTTCCCCTCGTTCCCACGGCGCCTGAGCCCGAACGTGCCGTTCTTGTCGGAGTTGAGTGGCGCGATAACGCCTGGCCGCTCGACCGTTCGCTTGACGAGCTTGAGCGCCTGGCCCATACGGCTGGCGCCCAGTGCGTGGCGCGTTTATCCCAGCGTCTGGTTAAGCCGTATCCAAAATCGTTTATCGGATCCGGTAAGGTTGAGGAGCTTTGCGGGCTCGTGCATCGTATGGATGCCGATGTTGTTATCTTCGACGACGATTTAACGCCCTCGCAGCAGTCGTATCTGGAGAAAGCCGTAGGCGAACCGGTGAAGATTATCGACCGTACGGCGTTGATTCTCGATATCTTTGGCCTGCACGCTCAGACCCGTGAGGGCCGTCTGCAGGTGCAACTAGCCCAATTGCAGTATCTGTTGCCCCGCTTACGCGGTATGTGGAGCCATCTTGCTAAAGAGCAGACACGCGGTGGCATTGGTTCGCGCTTTGGCCAGGGCGAAAGCCAGCTCGAGGTTGACCGACGTTTGATTCGCAACAAGATTGCCGCACTTCGTCGCGAGCTTAAGCAGGTTGAACAGCGCCGTGATGTCCAGTCAAAGAGCCGTATCGAGTCGCCGGCGTTTCGCGTTGCCCTAGCCGGTTATACCAATGCCGGAAAGTCGACGTTGCTCAATCGCCTGACCGGGTCTACGGTGCTTTCACAGGACAAATTGTTTGCCACGCTCGATCCGACGACGCGCTCGTATCGTTTGCCCGGCGGTCGTGGCATGACCATTACCGATACCGTTGGCTTTATTCAAAAGCTTCCGCATGGTCTCGTTGATGCCTTTAAGTCCACGCTGTCTGAGGTCCTTGGTGCCGACCTGATCCTTAAAGTTGTGGATGCCTCTGACGAGGACTTCGAGCGCCAGCTCGAGGCAGTCGATCGCGTTCTTGACGAGATCGGTGCCGGTGAGCGCTTGACGCTTACGGTGTTCAATAAAATCGACCTACTCGATAGCGTCGATCGATTGAGTTTCCATCGTCGCTATCCCGAGGCCGTGCTGTTCTCGGCCCAGACGGGCGAGGGGCTCGACGATCTCGTCGACCGTATTGCTCGTGAGGCAGCTGCCACCGATGTGTTGCTTTCCGCTGATATCCCGTATCGCGAGGGCGCCCTCATTACGCTGGTGCATGAGCAGGGAACCCTTCTGCATGAGGAATATCTAGAGGACGGCGTTCGCATTGTGGCAAAGATGCCGGCCCGAATCGCGCCGCGTCTTGAGCGCTATCGTACGGAATAAACGAGCTCTAGCACGCCTAGAATGACAGGCTGATGGAGCAGGTAGAACGGTAAGGCATGCCGACCGAGGACTGCGAGCGCCGGGATGGGATTGGCGTATGCCCATGCCGGCGCTTCGTGGCTTGATGCTTGTGCTGCCTGGGCAGTAAAGAAGCCGGTAAGGTACATAAAGACAAACGGAATGAGCGGATAGTAGTCTCCCGAAACAAAACCCGGGCCCGGGAATCCAAGCCATGCCAGGTAGGGGAGTGGGTAGACCGCTTTTGGAATGCCCCAGGTGAGGGCAAAAAGAACAAGGCACGCTGCGATGCCCCACGAGCCCGGTATTTTTTGAAGTAACGGACGGGTGAGTGCAACCACTGCGGTGCACGCCGCCATGCAATAAATGATGCCAAAGTTTACCGAATCGTCGACTGATACCAGTGTAGTTGCAATCCATACGACCAAAGCTGCGGCCGCGTACTTGAGGGCGCGCTTAACGTTATTACGCGAGAGCGTGCACATCCAACCGGCGATAAACAAAAATACCCAGCTGATATTTGCGCGCCAGATATCCTGGAAAACCGTTTCGGTAAACCATGGCATATCCCATCCATATAGGTAGGCCAAATCGTAGCAGGCGTGAAAACCTGCCATCGACAGCATCGTAAACCCGCGGACGGTATCAAATATGGTGATGCGTTTTTGCATTACGAGAACCGGCGCATTAATCCGACAACCTTACCCAAAATAACGGGGTTCGTCGCATAGATGGGCTCCATAGTGTCGTTCTCGGGCTGCAGGCGCACGCGCCCCTGCTCCTTGTAGAACGTCTTGACAGTCGCCGAGCCATCGATCATAGCCACGACGATTTCGCCGTTCATCGCGCTCTTTTGCTCGCGAACGATAATGTAGTCACCGTTGTAGATGCCGACATTGATCATTGAGCTGCCGTGCACTTCAAGGATAAAGGAGCCCTGGTCTGTGGCGATTTCGGTCGGGACGGTAAAGGTGTCCTCGATATTTTGCTCGGCCAGAATGGGAATCCCGGCCGCGACGCGACCGACGAGCGGCAGCGAGACCGTTCCGCGGGGCGCTGTGGGTTCATCGGATTTGGAAATCGAGACAGAGGATCCGTCCTCATCAAAGAGCTCTAGGGCGCGAGGCTTGGTGGCATCGCGCTTGAGCAGCCCTCGAGCCTCCAGGGCAGAGAGATGAGCATGCACCGTGCTGGGGGAGGAGAGACCTACGGCGGATGCCATCTCGCGCACACTGGGCGGATAGCCCTTCTCCTGCTGATATTCCTTGATGAAGTCGTAAATCTGCTGCTGACGCTTGGTAATTTTGCGAGCCATCAGAGGATCCTCTCTGCCAATGTCAAACAAATGTTCGATTTTGCTTGACAGGAACAACTGTTCGAAGATAATAATAACCGAACATTCGTTCTCGCGCTAGACGTTTTTTGTCCGCGCGGCTTGATAAAACTGTTCTCAGCAAAACACGCGAGAGGAGAACATGATGAACGCAACGGATATGGTCCAGGGAAACCTCGCCCTTAAGCTCGAGACGCCTACATCGCCGGTTTTCACGGTTGTCAAAGGCGGCCGATCTGGTTTCCAAACATTGCCTGGTACGCCCGTCCGCAGCCGGTGCGTCGCCACGACTTCGGCTCCCGTTGCCCTAAAGGCCTCGACGATTGTCGCTCTTGCCGTTGCGCTCACGCTCTTCTTTGTACTTGCCACCTCGATCTTCAGCGCACGTCACGCCGCATATGCCGAGTCGGTATCCAACGTTACCTACGAGACCGTCCGTGTTCAGCCAGGCGATTCCTTGTGGTCGCTTGCCCAGGAGCATCCGATTGAGGGCCTTTCCACACAGGAAACCTCTGATATGATCCGCAACGTCAATCACCTGGAGCATGGCTCGCTCGATGCCGGTGCGCATCTTAAAGTTCCCGCACGTTCCTAAGATTTATGTACCGTCGCATGGTACCCTTGTAATCGTTTTAGAGGAGGTACCATGCGCTGTCCCAAATGCGGCAAGGCACATACTCGCGTCGTTGATTCCCGCATGCAGGAATCTAATAACACCATCAAGCGCCGTCGCGAATGCTGCTCATGCAATTATCGCTTTACGACATTTGAGCGTTGTGAAGACCCTATCGAGGTCATTAAGTCAGACGGAACCAAGCAACGGTTCGATCGCAATAAGCTGCTGGTCGGTTTGATGCGCGCCACGATCAAGCGAGATATCGACACTAAAAAGCTCAACGAGATCATTGACGATATTGAGGTCGAGCTTCGCTCCCGTACGCTCACGGCCGTTACGTCCCATGAGCTGGGCGATATGGTTCTTAAGCGGTTGGCCAAGATCGATAAAGTTGCCTACATCCGCTTTGCCTCGGTCTATCGCGATTTCAAAGACGTCGATGAGTTTTTGCAAGAGCTCGACAAGCTAAGGTGATTTCATGTCCAACATTACCGTTAACATTAAACGTCTCGACCCAACCGTCGGGCTTCCCAAATACGCCCATCCTACGGATGCCGGCCTGGACCTGCGTTCCAACGAGGATTGCACTCTGAAACCCTTTGAGCGTCGTCTGGTCTCCACGGGCCTAGCTATCGCCCTGCCCGACGGCTACGCCGGCTTCGTCCAGCCCCGCAGCGGCCTGGCCATCAAGCAAGGCCTGTCTATAGTCAACACTCCTGGCCTCATCGATGCCCACTACCGAGGAGAGCTCAAAGTCATCCTCATTAACCTGGACCCCACGAACAACATCCAAATCAACAAAGGCGACCGCATCGCCCAACTCGTCATCCAAGAAGTCCCCACGGTCAACCTCGTAGAAGTACAAGAACTAGACGAAACCGACCGAGGCAACGGAGGCTTCGGCTCCAGCGGCATCGCTTAATCATTTTCAACATGTAGGGTCGGCCTCTCACCCGGGGCCCACACATATCATCCCGTGCTCAAACATTCTCGCGGGGGGGGGGCGCTCATATCCCTCCCGCCCGCCTCTCACACATATCATTCCATGCTCAAACATTCTCGCTTCGCTTCGCTCGCTGCGAAACTGCGCGTGGAACGATATGTGTGAGAGGCAGGCGGGCGGCTACTCGCTTGAAAAAAATAATTACATTCTAGTAAGCCAATGCGACAAAGGAACAATCCCTTTGTCGCATTGGCTTACTGTATTTAGATTTTCGGTTTCGCCTTAGCAGATTCTAATGGTAGGGAATCTGGTGTACCTGCTAGTACGTAAACGTAGCTGCTCGGCGGGAGCCGCCCATATATCGTTCCACGCGCAGTTTCGCAGCGAAGCGAGAATGTTTGAGCATGGAATGATATATGGGCAGCTCCCGCCGAGCAGCGGACTTACGCCTAGCGGATATGCGCGGGTTTTTCGCCCCAGTAGAAGCGGCAGAAGGCTCGTTTGCGCTTTTGGGGTTTGCCTACGAGTTCCATGGTGGCGATGGCGATGTCTTCGGCTGCGCGGGGACGGCGCAGTACTTCGCCATTGATGAGCAATGCCTTGAGCGACTCGGGATGATCATGGAGATGGCGCAGGGTTACGATGAGCTCTCGTGCCGTGGTGACGTGCATGCTGGCGCCCATGCCGGTGAGCATGGTGGTGTTGGCCTTTTCCTGGCCATAGGACTTGCCCAGCAGAATCATCGGCAGATGTGCGCATAGGCACTCGGTAACCGTGAGTCCGCCCGATTTGAGGATTGCCAGGTCGCAGCCGTGCATGAGGGCCGCCATGTCGTCGACATAGTCCAACACCGTGACGTTCTCGAGCTTCATGGCGTCGAAGAGGGTCTTCAGCCGGGTGGCATACTCCACGTCTTTGCCGGGCAAAAAGACAAAGTGCATATCTTCAAAGCTGCGCAGGAAGGGGAGTGTGTGGTCCATCGCCGCGCGAAAGCGGACGTAAGGCTGAGGCAAGCTGGCACCTGCCATTACCAGCACGACGGTCTTGTTGGTAGGGAGGTTGAACTTGGCTAGCTCTTCCTCGCGATCGTAATCCGTGTCAAATCCGGCGCGAATAGGAATGCCGGTAATGCGAATCTTTGTCTCGGGCACCTTGCGCGGACGCAGCGTTTCGGCCATAAATTCGTTGGCAACACAGAATAGATCGGTGTCCTTGTGGGGCCACCAGCCCTCGACTTCGTAGTCGGTCGGCACGCAGATGACCGGATAATCGATACCCGTAATTACGCGGGCGCCCACGGCAACATTGGCTGCTGTGATGTGCGTTGCGACCACGGCTATAGGCCTGCGGCTACGAATGTATTCGTTGAATGCGGGGAACATAATTCGCGACCATGCCGTGCCGCCACCCCAGAGCAGATGTCCCGTAAGCGTATATCGCCAGGTCAGGTCGTAAATGGGGCGCGTGGCTCCCGTAAAAGAAGCTGCGGTTTTATTGCCGTCGAATTTAATACGTCCAAAATCAAGGATATCGAGCACTTCAATCTCAACATCCTCGGGGATGCCATTGGTGCCGCGGATGAGGTCGAATGCCTGCGCAATCGCATTTGCGGCGGCCTTGTGGCCCGAGCCGACCGAGGCGTGCACGATGGTCACGAGAGGTTTTTGCTGAGCCAAGAGCCCGGTTTGCTCCGATTGGGGAGTGCTGAGCTTGAGCAGGGGAGCGTCGTCGCTCGTCTGCGTCTGATCCATCGATAACTCCCCTTCGACGTTGTAACACGGATTTATCATTGTAGTGCATGAGTGTCACGTTCACGTAAATTTGGGTATGAGCGCAAAGAACGACAACGTTTCGACGAGAGGACTCTTCATGACTACCGATCAGACGATCGATGTTGCGATTATCGGCGGTGGTCCCGCGGGCTATGCTGCCGCCATTTATTCGGCGCGCGCCAACCTGACGACGACTGTCCTTGAGCAGGGCATATCTGGCGGACAGATCGCCACATCCAACGAGATTGAGAATTATCCTGGCATTCCGCTACTGAGCGGTGCCGAACTTGGTGAGCGGTTTCAACAGCATGCTGAAGGTCTGGGGGCTCAAGTTGAATGGAGTATGGTGACGAGCGTCGATTACGATGCTGATGCGACTCAATTTACCATCCATCATGATATGGGCGATACAGCAGCCAAGAGCGTCATTGCGTGCATGGGCGCCACACCGCGTTCTGCGGGTTTTGTTGGCGAGGACAAGTATCGCGGTCGTGGCGTTTCGTACTGCGCGACGTGTGACGGCATGTTCTTCCGTGGCAAGCAGGTCTTTGTTATCGGAGGCGGCAATTCGGCATGCGAGGAGGCGCTGTTCCTTTCCGACATTGCCAGCAGCGTGACCATCGTGCTGCGTCGCGATCAGTTCCGTGCACCCGAGGGCGTTGTGAATAAGGTGCTTGCGAAGGACAATATTTCAGTTAGGTACCAAACTAGTATTGTTGAGCTTTCTGGTGAAGCGATGCCCACGACAATCACATTCAAGGACAATGCGACTGGTGAAATGTACGCTGAGTCCTTTGAGCCTGGCTCATTTGGCATTTTTGTCTTTACGGGGACGCAACCACATACCGAGCTTGTTGAGCATCTAGTCGATCTGGCTCCCGACGGCGGCATTGTTACCGACGATTCGATGGCCACCCGTACGCCCGGCTTATTCGCAGCCGGCGATATCCGTTCCAAACGTTTACGCCAGGTTGTGACCGCCGTTTCGGACGGAGCCATAGCGGCAACCACCGCATACGCTTTCCTACGCGCATAAGTACGATAATATATCTTATGTAAGGTTGTTATCAATTTACTATGTGGTATGCAAAACTAGATAACCTAGAATACAATATAGAAAATGAACGGAGGACCTTTATGAACCACGTTAAACACGTTATTCCGATGTCCGATTCGTCGGTCAGTATTAAGCCTGAGGATATTCAGCCCACTGTGCTGCCCGATGCATTTATTCAGTCCGAAATCGTGCGCAAGCTCAATACGTTGAGTCTGCCGCGCTATGACCAGTTGCCCAATGTGACGCTCTATCGCGACCAGGTTATTGAGTATGTTGCGCTGTGGATGGAGCCGCTGTCCATTTGCGTTGAGCAGCCTGTCATTACGCCATCGATGATCAACAACTACGTGAAGGTCGGCCTGGTGCCTGCTCCGGTCAAAAAGCAATATGGCCGCGAGCAGATTGCCCGTCTGATCGCTATCTGCATCTTTAAGCAGGTGCTACCTATTGCTGCGGTGCAGGCACTCTTTAACATTCAGCGATTGAGCTACGATGCCCCGACGGCCTTCGACTATGTGGTTGATCAGCTCGAGGCATCGATTCGTTCGGCGTTTTCCGTCGAGCAGACGCCGGTTCCCGATACGGCGCATCAGGTAACGCGTGAGTCGCTGCTTGTGCGCAGCGCGGTTTCATCCTTTGTTTCGAAGGCGTACTTGATGAGCTATCTCAAGTTCAACGGATTTAATAGCTAGCCGACGTATAAAACGAGCGGGACAAAGAGCCATCTGTCGCTTTGTCCCGCCCATATTTTTGCTTGGTTGGACTTTATTTGCCCGAAGCTACGCCCATGCCGTAGCCGATAATGAGCCCATGCATTTCGGCATAGTATGAATCTAGCCCGTTACAGGGCATGATGATAGTCTTGGAGCCTGGCCAGCGCTCCACAATTCGGCTGGCAAGTGCTTGGGCGCCTGCCTCATTCTCGACATGGTCGATAACGACCTCGCCGCCCGTAAAACCTTCGGCTTCCATGGTGTCGATAATCTTGTTGAGCATCTTCTTTTCGCCACGCGTGTGTCCGACGAGTTCGATTTTACCGGCTTCACTCGCCGTGCCCAAAATGCGAATATTGAGCTTGTTGGCAATGACGCCGGCTGCCTTAGGGATACGTCCGGCTTTGGCCAGGTTTTCGTAATTGCACAAGCTGAAGAGGATTTTGCTGTTCTGCTCAAGGCTATCGAAGTATGCGCAAGCGTCCTCGAATGAGACATCCGGATTGCTTGCAAGATAGCGGTCGAACAGCAAGAAAATGAGGTCCATTTTGCCGCCAGCTGCGCGCGAATTGACTAGATGAATCTGCCGGTCGGGCTCCTCGGCAAGAACCATATCGCGAGCCGTGGCTGCTGCGTTGTAGCTGCCCGACACGCCCTCAGAGATTGGCATGCAGATGGTCTTGTCTGCCAATTTGAAGAGCTCGGCCCACTCCCCTACGCTGGGACAAGCGCTCGAAGAAGCGTTCGTCTCCTCCTGAACAGCGCAGTTGAGCTCATGAACATCGAGTGAAAGGTCATCGATGAATTCACGCTCCCCCACTCGAATTTTGAGGGGCGCAAATGCAAAGGTGGTATGGGGCGCGGTCGGTTGCCAATCGCGGAGGTTGCAGCTTGAATCGGAGATAAGTGCCCAGCTCATAGAGGGTCCTTTCTAATTGTTCCTCAACAATTATAGCCATCTTGCAAACTGAATGTACGGCTATCTAGTTTTGAATACTAGATAGCCGTACAAGATTAGAGAAAAAAAAGAATGGACCTCGCGACTTAAAGCCACGAGGTCCACATTCACACGCTGTGTAAGATGACTTAGTAACGCACGAAGATATAGTTGTTGTTCATGCCGGCGGCAACGGAGCTGATGATAACACCCGTGTTGTAGTCGGAAGCATGAATCATCTGACCACCACCGATGTAAATGCCGGTGTGGTACGAGTTGACCACAACGTCACCGGGCTGCGGATCGGACACACGCGTCCAGCCCATAAAGGTACCCGTGGTGCCGAGGCGGCAATAGCGACCAGTGAGGCAATAGCTAACAAAACCAGAGCAGTCGAAGCTGTTCGGGCCAATTCCGCCCCAGGAATAAGCGCAACCAAGCTTGCTGTATGCACGCGAGACAACAGAACCGCCATCGACGGACTGGCTCGGAGCAGAAGGCGTCGGAGCCGGAGCAGGCGTGGAGGGCTGCGGCGTCGGAGCGGGTGTCGGCGTAGGAGCCGGAGTGTTGCCGCCCTGGTTGTTATTGCTGGTCTGGCCACCGTTGTTGGTGTTCTCGGTCGTACCGGCAGTCTCGTTGCTCACCGTGGCCTTCTCGGCGGTGCTAGCGTTGATGCCGGCCTGCAGCGCGGCATTGGCCTCGGCCTCGGCGGCAAGCTCGGCCTGCAGCTGCGAATCCAGGGAATTTACGACGTTCTGGGCTTCAGCCTGCTGGGCGTTAAGCTCGTCGACCTTCTTTTGCGTGGTGGCGACGTTCTTCTCCTGCTCGGCCTGCTTATCGGTGAGCTGCTGCTTAAGCTCCTTTACCTCTTGAATGGTCTGAGCCTGCTTATCGGAAACTTTGCCGTAGTAGAACAGACGGTTGAGCATATCGCTCAGATCATCGACACCCGTCAGAACCTGAAGCAGGCTCAGACCGCCGGTTTTGTACTCGCCGGCGACATAGGTCGAGAGCTTGGCCTGACCATCGGCGATCTCCTGCTGCTTTTGCGTGATCTCGCCGGCAGTCTGATCGAGCGCTTGCGTCTGCGTGGCGAGCTCATCGTAAATCTGCTGAGTTTGGGTACCGATCTGCTCGAGCTTCGTACGAGCAGCGGCAAGGTCGGATGCGGTATCGGCGTAGGCAGGAGCCGCGAGGCCCAAGCCCAAAACACAAGCGAGGGTTGCCGTAGCAGCGCAGCGTGCCATGTTTTTGTGCGTGTTTGCTGTGCGCATGTAGCTTCCTTTCCAGTAACTAAGGGTAACGGCTAGCCTACCGTCACCAGGCTAAAGAGCTCCACATCGTCATCAGACGGCGTGAGCTTCTCGCGCGGGTTGAGAAACGCAAGCTCAAGTATACAACCGTAACCGATAAGCTTTGCGCCCATATCTCGCACCAGTTTACCTGTTGCCTCGACGGTTCCGCCCGTCGCGACCAAGTCGTCCAGAATCAACACGGTATCTTTAGAGCTGATAGCGTCGGCATGGATCTCAATTGAATCGGTGCCGTACTCGAGCTCGTAGCTCTGGCTTACGGTCTCGCGCGGCAGCTTGCCCGGTTTACGTGCGGGAACAAAGCCGGCGCCAAGGGCTACAGCCACCGGTACGCCAACCATAAAGCCGCGAGCCTCGGGACCCACGACCTTGGTGATTCCCATGCCGGCAAAGTGCTCGGCGAGGGTATCGGTCATGGCTTTGAGCGCCTCGGGATTGCCAAAGAGCGGCGTGATGTCTTTAAAGATGACTCCGGGCTCGGGATAGTCGGGGATGTCGACGATTTGAGATTCGAAGTCGTACATTGCATGACCTTTCAATGGGTTGCCGGATAAGCGGCAGCGGTTATTTGCCCGCCGTGGCGGTGCCGGAGTGCGAAGGGGCGACGACCTTGAGCGGCTTTACGAGAGAATCCTCGTGCGAAGCCGGCATGGCTATCTCTTCTTTTTTGGCTTTGGTGGACTCGGAGCGAGTGATTTCCTCATCGAGTGCATCGATGTCGGCGTCCTCGACCACGGCATTGAGCGACTCAAAAACGCGGTTCTTGAGCAGCGCAGTGTGCACACCCTCGGTCAGGTCGTGAAGCTTCTTAAACGCACGCTCGAGCTTGGCGTCGCGCTCGTCATCGGAGGTATCCATGCCGAGCATGCTCACGAGCACCTGCTCAAACATCGAGGACTCGCGGTTGGCGGAAGACACGTACTGACGCAGGTTGCGGGGCTCGATATGGAAGCGTGACAGCTCGGAGCAGTAGCGGATGATTGGAAAATCGCGACCATCGACGAGCTCACGATTCTGCGGACTCTTGATGATGCGAATGAGGTCGTTCTCGGCGAGCGAGCGGATAAACGAAATCTCGACGCCCAGCATATCGGGAATGGTCTCGATGGGATGCAGCTTTTGCTTAGTCTCCTTGGGCTCCGTCTTGAGCGGAACATCGGACAGCAAGCCCACCTCGTAGGCGAGCGTTGACAGGTCCGTGGCGTTTTCCAAGCGCTGCTTAATCACGTTGAGCGGCATGTAGCGGGTCTTCTGCAAGTGCAGAATGACCTCCAGGCGATCAACGTCCTCCTTAGAGTACTGACGGTATCCCTTAGGCGTACGATGAGGGGTAATGAGCCCCTCATCTTCTAGAAATCTAATTTTTGAGTTCGAAAGATCGGGGTATGCGCCTCGAAGAAGGTTGACGACTTGGCCGATACTCAGATAGTTGCGTTCGGCCATGCCCTACTCACCGGTTTCGATGCGCTCCGGCGTGCTCTCGTGGTAGATGAGCGTAAACGTACCGATCTGGACGGAAGAACCATCGTGCAGCGGGGCCGCGTTGACAATGGCGCCGTCGACCCAGGTGCCATTGAGCGAGCCCAGGTCCTCAATGCGAGCGCCGAGGCCCTCGCGAATAATGCGCGCGTGGCTACGCGAAACGGTCATGTCATTGAGGAAGATGCCGTTCGCAGGATCGCGGCCGATGGTGGTCACGTCGTCTTCGAGCTCAAAGGCGGCACCAGTCTGCGGACCCTTGACGATGGACAGAACGGGTGCGGTGATGCGCACGTTGGCCATGAGGTCGGGAACGGTGACGTCGCTTGAAGGCACGCGGAATACGCAGGTAGCGTCAGCAGCCTTATCATTCTGAGGCATATTGTTAACCATGTTGTCCATGACAACCCCTAACTTATCGCGGACGTGCCGCAAATAATGAACCGTACGTAATCATACCCCAACGAATCAGTCTTCGATTTCAGGGTTCAGAAAGTCGATGTCCTCGTCCTCGGGATGCGCGAGAGCCTGTTTAATGGCCACTCCGCCCTTAATGGAATAGATGACAGCCGTGAGCATGGAGAAGATCACGCCGCCGTACACAAAGAAGATGCCGAGGGGCACCGAGCTTCCGTTGAGGCCCGGGAAGGCCGTAAGGGTTGAAGGTAAAAGATGCAGGCCGTCAATAACGGGGAACCCGAGCAGCATGAGCGAGAAGCCGGTCATGAGCAGTGCAGTGGCAATCTTTCCGGGAAAGACGACATCGATGGGGCGACGGTGATAATGACGCACGATAAGCGTGCCGATGCCCAGATAGATGTCGCGGCCAATAATGAGCACGCAGACCCAGATGGGCAGCTCTCCGCGGACCACCAGCCCAAGTACGCCGGTGAACAGCAGCGCACGGTCGCAGATGGGATCCATGACCTTGCCGAGCCACGAGACCGTCTTGGTCATGCGGGCGATCTGACCGTCCATCCAGTCGGTAGAGGCGGCAACGGCGTAGATAACGATGGCGATGACGCGGTTGTTATCCGTCACAAACAGGTACAGAAATACCAGGGTGAGGATCAGGCGCGTAAAGGTGATGAAATTGGAGATCGTAAAGATCTTATTCGACGGGTAATCGGAAGTGCCGATAAGCTCCTTTTTGATCTTCTTTTTGATGCCCACAGGACTCCCCCGCTGGTTAACGACAAAACTTTCGCTACTATACCCGTTCCGGCGATGTCTATCCAGCGTAAGCATAGAGAGTCCAGACATGAGGAAGGCGCTTTTGGGCGGCGGTGGATTTCACATTCGTGTACATCAGCCTCCAAACATGCCGAAAAATGTCGGTTTTGGAGGGTGATGTACACGTTTTGATTCGGTGATTACATCGATCGGGAAAGTTGTTGCCTTAAGCAAATTAATCATGATGTGCGGGTCAAGAAGGGTTGGCGCCAAAAGAACCCAACGGCCGTTATGGCTTCGTTAGAAACGCGCCCCACCATGGATGGTGAACCCGAAAGGTAAGGCGCG
>CAVCBD010000020.1:0-28991 GCA_963599935.1 Acutalibacteraceae bacterium
GCTTTATCGCCGGCATCGTCATGTACTGGCTCGGCATTCCGGCCATGATGATCGGTCTGGGCGTGTACCTGCCGTTCTATATGTCGCTCACGGCCTTCTTGGGCTCCTGCGTCAAGCTCGCCTACGACAAGTTGGCCGCACACCGCGACGCCGCCGTCGGTCTTTCGGACGAGGAGAGGGCCGCCAAGGATGCCGCCTTCCAGGAGCAGGGCCTGGTCGTTGCCAGCGGCCTGCTGGGCGGCGAGTCCATCGTCGGCGTTATCCTAGCGTTTATCTCCGTCGGCTTGAGCCTGCTGGGGTAAGCAGAACAACAACGCGCCAACGCAGAGCGCGGGGTCGGAAACAATCCGGCCCCGCGCTTTTTGTCTATTTGATCTTTTTGATCCTCACGGCGTTTTTAGTCATGCCGATTGGCCTGACTTCTAGGTCAACAAGCCTCGTCTGACACCTCGCTCAGAGCGGTGTAGAGTAAAGACAACAGACGCGAAGAGTGACTCGGAAGCCAGACGAGGTAAGCATGGAACTCGACAAGCAACAGATCAAGCGACTGCGCGAGCGCCATCATCGGCGTCACGGCATCCGCCCTGCCCACAGCGAGGCCATGGAGAACGCCAGCCGATTCTTGAAGCAGGCGTTCAACATTCGCGAGGGGCGCGCGCCCTATCACGTAATCCGCAGGCGCTTTGTAAACGGGGCGCGCCTGACCGGCTCTCACCTGTGCATCCTCATCATCGCGATGCTGATCGCGAGTATCGGCCTCGACATCGATTCGGACATCGCCATCGTGGGCGCCATGCTCATCTGTCCGCTCATGGGCTCGGTCCTTGCCATGGCATACGGCATTGCCACGCTCGACCGCGAGATTACCGTCGAGGCCGTCGCCGGTCTTGCCCTGCAAATGGCCTTTTGCCTGGTCACATCCACGTTGTACTTTAAGCTCTCGCCCCTTGGCACCACCACGGCCGCCATTATCGACAATTCGACACCAACTGTCTGGGACCTCGCTGTCGCGCTCGCCGGCGGCTTTGCAGGCGGCCTGGGCAACTCGCGCGACCAGGAACCCGCCACGCTCATCGCCGGTGTGGCCGTGGCGACCGCGCTCATGCCACCCCTGTGCGCGGCGGGCTACGGCATCGCCATCGCAAGCGGGTCGTTGTTTCTCTCGGCGCTTTACGAGTTTGGCATCAACGTGGTCTTTATCGCACTGGCTGCCGAAGCCGTACTACTTCTATTGCGTGTGCCGCTCAAGCGCGACCTCAACGGCGACGGTATTGTGACTGCTGAGGAAAATGCCGAGGTCGACGAGCTGTCACGCAAGGTGCGCCGTCGCATTATTGTGGGCACGGTGATCTTTGCCATCCCCTGCATCGTTATGACCGCGGGGTCTATTGGCTCGGCGCAGGTCGGCGTGCAGGACGGCTACGGCGTCACCGAGACCACACGCGAGCTTGCCGCGGTGCTGCCGGGCTTTAAGGATTACACCGTCGCCGTCGAGACCTCGGCCACCGAAGGGGACGAGGAGGGCATCGTCGAGCGCGAGATTGTCGCCCATGTGACGACAGGCGAGGCGCTTGGGGCACACGACCGCCGCGTTGCCCGCAAGCTCATCGACCTCAACGTACCCGAACTCGATCGCGTGGAGTTCGATGTGAAGTGATGCGGGATGTGAGATGGATGCGCGCACAGGCGCGAGTCGGAACGAGGCGCAGACGCGACGCAGGCCGCGAGCAAAAAAGCGGGGCGCGATTCATGTCCGTGCCCCGCTCGCTGTTTTATTGCCGTAAATCAACTGTCCGCATCGACATCGCCAGACTCCACCGTAAACGCCGGACCGGTACTCACCAGATAAAAACGGGTCACCCTGGTATCTCTAAATAGGTAGAGCAAGCCCTGATCGCGTCGGCGTGACAAGTACGCCACGTGGACCGTACCGAATTCTTCACCGTTTTCCTTCTTTAATATCAGGATGTTGGGGTCATCCGTACGCTTAAACTGCCCGTCTGTGCAGATTCCGTCTTGGTCGACCAGCTGCCATCGACAGTGGTCCTCCTCAAGAAAAGCCAGGGTTTCCCGACTCGTTTTGTCATCCCGATAGTAACCATCAATGACAAAGCCTTCGGAAGCACATTCCTGCATATAGGATGTTTCTCGACTTATAGCAAACAGCCCCGTAGCGCCTAAGAGCACAGCCAGGCAGACCACTGCAAGGGTTATCGAAATAGCACGGCGACCCATGTTAGCCCAACCGATAGTTATTTAACGGAGCGCGAAACATACCTGGAACCTCCGATATCAGGGGGAACGTCACCTATGGCCTGCCGGCAATCATATGTTTCCAACATCAAACCATATGGCTGCCACTCGCGGAGGGGGCATCGGCGAACGGCGTGTTTTCATACTCCATTGGTCAAACCTAAGCGCAGCGCTACAACTTGTACTTGTACACGCGATAGATGTACTTCTCGGCTTCCATCTCGTAGGTGGCGATGGACAGTCCTCAGCGATTATCTCGTCGTTTGGCAGATAGGTCACGCTGTGCTGGCCCGCGTTGAGCGAAAAATCGCCTTGGGCCCGCAGCAACTTGTCCTCAAAGCCCGGACCGGCCCAAAAATCGGGCAAGCCCACGGAAGGCTGTAGCAAGGTCATTTGCGCAACATATGTCCAGCAAAAACGGGTGGTAGCCGGTACGGCTACCACCCGTTTGTCTCATATCCAGCCCAAAGCAGGCCAGCTACTTCTTAATGCCGCGTCCCAGGCGCTCAGCGACCGATGCCACGGCCTCCTCGCTGGTCGGTCCGCAGCTTACGCAGCCGTCGTGGGCACGCATCTGGCCGGTGACCTCGTCCATCGCGAGTGGCGCCACCTTCTCGAGCTTAAAGCCCTTGCCGGCGCGCATGTTTTCCTTGGCCACGCTGATCATGAGCTTAATGCGGTTGAGCTGGTTGACTTCGGATGCACCGGGGTCATAGTCCACTGCGACGATGTTGCTCTCGGGGTGCTGGCGGCGCAGTTCCTTAATCACAGCCTTGCCCACCACGTGGTTGGGCAGGCACGCGAAGGGCTGCGTGCAGATGATGTTGGGCGCACCATGGTCGATCAGGTCGAGCATCTCGGCCGTGAGCAGCCAGCCCTCGCCCATGTTGTTGCACACCGAAAGCACCGTGCGGGCCTTGTCGGCCATGGTGCCGATGCGCTCGGGCGCCTCAAAGCGGCGGGACTTCTCGAGCATCTCCTCCACCGGCGTGCGCATCCAGTCCACAAGCTTGATGAGCGCCTGCATACCAGCGCGCGTGGTAGCAGAGCTTCCCAACTCGTCCTTCTGCAGCTCGGCGTTGCTCATGGAGTACAGGAAGAAGTCGAGCAGGCCCGGCACCACGGCCTCGCAGCCCTCGCGCTCAATGACATCGACCACGTGGTTGTTAGCCGTGGGATGGAACTTGACCAGGATCTCACCGACCACGCCCACGCGCGGCTTGGTGCCCTCGCCCACGAGCGGCATGGTGTCGAACGCGCGGATGGCCTCGCGGCACAGCTTGGTGTAGTTGTGGCGGTTGAACTTGGGCGCCAGCTTGCGAGCGCGCGCCATGTACTCTTCATAGAGCGTGTTGGCGGCACCAGGCGTGGCCTCGTACGGGCGGCAGCGGTAGAGCATCTGCATCATCACGTCGCCAAAGAGCACCGCGTAGACTGCCTGCTTAAGCAGCGCCGGCGTCAGCTTAAAGCCGGGGTTGTCCTCGCCCAGCGCCACGGCCGAAAGCGAGATCACGGGGATCTCGGGGTGGCCGCTCTCGCGCAGGGCCTTGCGGATGAGCGCGATGTAGTTGGTGGCACGGCAGCCGCCGCCGGTCTGGCTGATGACCACGGCGGTCTTGGACAGGTCGTACCGACCGCTCTCGATGGCCTCCATAATCTGGCCCGTCACCAGAATCGACGGGTAGCAAATGTCATTGTTCACATAGCGCAGGCCAGCCTCGACGGCATCGTGGTCGGTCGAGGGCAGCAGCTCCAAGTTGTAGCCGGCACCGCGGAACACCTCTTTGACCAGGTCAAAGTGGATCGGCGCCATCTGCGGGCACAGGATGGTATAGCCCTCGTCGCGCATCTGCTCGGTAAAGGGCACCTTGGGCCATGCGGTCGAGGCGCTCTCACGCTGTGCCTCGAACGTGTACTTGCGGCTCGCGAACGAGGGGGCATCCGTGGAGGGCGCCACCGGCGCAGCGTCGCCCTGCTCAAAGACCTTGCCCGCAGCCGTGGCCTCGGCCAAGCGCTCGGCCTCCTGGTCCTTGAGTGCCGCCATGAGCGAGCGGATGCGAATGCGCGCGGCGCCCAGGTTGGACACCTCGTCGATCTTGAGCACGGTGTAGATCTTGCCGCTGGCCTCAAGGATTTCCTGCACCTGGTCGGTGGTCAGGGCGTCCAGACCGCAGCCGAAGGAGTTGAGCTGGATCAGGTCCAGGTCGTTGCGCATCGTCACAAAACGGGCGACGGCGTACAGGCGACTGTGGTACATCCACTGGTCGACGACGCGAATCGGACGCTCGGGCTTTACCAGATGCGCGAGCGAATCCTCGGTAAAGACCGCAAAGCCAAAGCTCGAGATAAGCTCGGGCAGGGCGTGGTTGATCTCGGGGTCGTTATGGTAGGGACGACCGGCAAGCACGATGCCGTGACCGCCGTGGTCCTCGACCCACTTAAGGGCCTCCTCGCCCATGGTCTGGATATCCTCGTGGAAGCGCGCATCGGCCTCAAAAGCAGCGTTGACAGCGGCATCGACCTCAGAGCGCGTGATCTTGGGACCGCGCACGCGACCGCGACCGGCCTCAGCATCGGCCACGCGGTCGACGGCGAGCACCTGGTACAGACGGCGCTTGAGCTCGGTCTTGTCGTGATAGGGCACAAACGGGTACAGGAACTCGATGTTCTGCTCGCGGATCTCGTCGATGTTGAGCGCCAGCGCCGTGGGGTAGCTCATGACGATGGGGCAGTTATAGCAGTTGCCTGCCGTCGGATCCTCCTTGCGCTCCCAGCGCACGCACGGCATCCAGATAAAGTCGACGTCACGGTCGATGAGGTTCATCACGTGGCCGTGGCTCATCTTGGCCGGATAGCACACGCTCTCGGACGGCATGGACTCAATGCCCGCCTGGTAGGTCTTTTTGCTCGACTGGTCGGACAGCTGCACGCTAAAGCCCAAGCGCGTAAAGAACGCGTGCCAGAAGGGATAGTTCTCGTACATGTTGAGCGCGCGCGGGATGCCGACGGTACCGCGCGGGGCCTCGTCGGGGCTCAGCACCTCGCGGTTAAAGAGCAGCTCGTTTTTCTTTTTGAAGAGGTTGGGAGCCTCGGTCTTCTGCTTTTTGTGGCCGGCGCCCTTCTCGCAGCGGTTGCCGGTAATGAAGCGCCTGCCGCCGCCAAAGTCGTTGACGGTGAGCTGGCAGTTGTTTGAGCAACGGCCGCAGCGAACATGCTTTTGCGTCACGGTGAGGTGCGCGATATCCTCGGCCGAAAGGATGGTCGAGGTGCCGTCGGCGCCGGCGCGATCGCGGGCGAGCAAGGCCGCACCGTAAGCGCCCATGCAGCCAGCGATGTCGGGACGCACGGCATGAACACCGGTGAGCTGCTCAAACGCGCGCAGCGTGGCGTCGGACATAAAGGTGCCGCCCTGGACGATCACCTGGCTGCCGATCTCCTTGGGATCGCGCAGCTTAATGACCTTGAACAGGGCGTTTTTGATGACAGAGTAGGACAGGCCGGCCGCGATGTCGCCCACCGTGGCGCCTTCCTTTTGCGCCTGCTTGACGCGCGAGTTCATAAAGACGGTGCAGCGGCTGCCCAGGTCGACGGGGGCCTTGGCGTGGATGGCGGCGTCGGCAAATGCGCGCACGTCCATGTTCATAGACACGGCGAAACTCTCGATAAAGCTGCCGCAGCCCGACGAGCAGGCCTCGTTGAGCATGATGTGTTCGATCACGCCGTCCTTGACGCGCAGGCACTTCATGTCCTGGCCGCCAATGTCCAGAATGAACTCGACGCCGGGCAGGAACGCCTTGGCGCCGCGCAGGTGCGCGACGGTCTCAATCTCGCCGGAGTCGGCCTTGAGGGCCTCGATGAGCAGCGCCTCACCGTAGCCCGTGGTGGTCACGTGGCCGATGGTGCAGCCGGCGGGGATGTGGTTGTAGAAATCGGCCATGATGACCTTGGCCGTGCCCAGGATGTCACCGTTGTTGTTGCCGTACCAGGTGTGCAGCAGCTGACCGTCCTCACCCACGAGCGCGGCCTTCATGGTGGTGGAGCCGGCGTCGATACCGATGAACACGCGGCCGGTGTAGCCGTCGAGCTTGCCCTTGGGGACGACTTCCTGGTCGTGGCGGGTTTTGAACTCGGCAAAGTCTTCGTCGGTGGCAAAGAGCGGGTCCAGGCGCTCGACCTCGGCACCCTGCGTGTCACCCAAACTATCGATAGCCTCGATGAGCTGCGGGAACGTGCTGAGCTTGTTGGACTCGTGCGCCATGGCGGCGCCGCTCGCCACAAACAGGTGGGCGTTTTGGGGCACGATGCGGTGCTCCTCGTCCAGGTTGAGCGTGAGGTAGAAGCGGTGGCGCAGCTCGGAGAGATACTGCAGCGGGCCGCCCAGGAAGGCGACGTTGCCGCGGATGGGACGGCCGCACGCCAGGCCCGAGATGGTCTGGGTCACGACGGCTTGGAAGATGGAAGCGGCCACGTCTTCGGGGCGGGCGCCCTCGTTGAGCAGCGGCTGCACGTCGGTCTTGGCAAAAACGCCGCAGCGGCTGGCGATGGGATAGATGGTGGTGGCGTTGGCCGCGAGCTCGTTGAGGCCGCTCGCGTCGGTGTGCAGCAGGGTGGCCATCTGATCGATGAACGCGCCCGTGCCGCCGGCGCAGGTGCCGTTCATGCGCTGCTCGATGCCGTTGTCGAAGTAGATGATCTTGGCGTCCTCGCCGCCCAGCTCGATGGCGACGTCGGTAGCCGGGATGAGGGTCTCGACGGCACGTTTGCTGGCGATGACCTCCTGGACAAACTCCAGGTCGAGCCACTGGGACAGCAGCAGGCCGCCCGAGCCGGTAATGGCGCAGGTCATCTGGGCCGTCGGCAGCACGGTCGCAGCGCCCTCGAACAGGTCGCGGGCGCAGGCACGGACGTCGGTGTGGTGGCGCTGGTACTTGGCGTAGACGATCTGGTTGTCGTCGTTGAGCACGGCGAGCTTGACGGTAGTGGAGCCCACGTCGATGCCCAGGTGCAGGTTGCCACGAGCGTTCTCGGGGTTGAAGATCGCGCCTTCGGGGGCCTGGCCGGCGGCTACGGGCTCAGCGGCGGTGGCGGGCTCGCTAGCGACGAACGTCTCCCCTGCCGCGTTCTTGGCATCGGCAACTGCCTCGGCAACTTTCTCAGCAGCCGCGGTCGCGGCCTTCTGCGCGGCGTCCACCACGGCGGGTGCAGCCTCACGCGCGGCAGCGACCATACGGTCCTTGATGCCCTCGACGAGTTTGCTCATTGTCTCTCCTCTTAGTTGTTGGACTCGACGGCTGCGGCGGTGTCGGCCGCGTCCTCGAGCTGTAGGTTCAATAGCTTCATGCCGTATTCCGGCACGTTGATATCAATGGGTTGGCCATACAGGTCACCAGGGCGCACAAAAGCGAGCACCGTCATAATGCGCGCCATGGCCTCGGGCGATTCGGTAAGCCCACGCTCAAACCAGCGCTGAATCATGCCGACCTCGGCACTCACGACGTAGGTGACGTAATAGTCAAAGAACGTGCCCAGCGCCAGGCCCAAAATGCCCGTCTGCGCACGCGGCACCACAGCCTCACGAGCGGTGTCGATGATTCTTTTAATGAAGGCCTGGTCGCCGCCCGGACCCAGCAGCGCACCGATTAAGTCGCGGTTGGCCGCAAGATAACGCAGCAGCTCAACCGAACCGGGCGCCGGCTCGAGCTCATCGATGTTGCGGTAAAGATCGGGCAGTTGAGCCGCGGTGATGAGCTCAATGCGCTCACGGATCTCGGCCAACAAGCCGTCCTCGATCTGATTGATAAAGTCGGGGATATCGCGGTAGTGCGAATAGAACGTGCGGCGCGTAAGGCCGGCGCGCTCGGTGAGCGACGCGACATTAATGCGCGAAAGGTCGCCGCTTTCGGCAAGCTCGCTGGCAAGTGCCTGGCGAAGGGCACGCTGCGAGCGAAGGGACCGGCGATCGCATTTCTCGAGCTGGGACAAGCGTCCTCCTTGTTACTCAGCCTGTGCGCTATTGCACAGTGCGAGTATTATTGCACACCGTGTGCACCAACACGTAAAGGCAATATTTTGGATGTGACAAAGGGGCAGTCCTTTTGTCACATTATTCGATGACGGTGCGGGAGTTTTGCTTGCGCATGGTGGCGAGCATGTGTTTGGGGACGGCGTGGACCATGCAGCTGCCGATGGTCGCGCTCGCGGCGGCCTTGGCTGCATCGCTTGCGTTTTTGGTCGCGTAGCTGTGGCGGAAACGCTTGAGCATGGCGATGTCGTTGCCGCCGTCGCCGTAGACCGCGACCTCATCCTCGGCAATACCGTAGTAGCCCGCCAGCCAGGCCACGCTCTCGCCCTTGTTGCACGCCACGTCCGTGATCTCGAACATCACCGGATCGAACGGCGCGTTGACCACGCGGTCCGATCGCTCGGCCAAATATGCCTTAAGGTCGCGCTCCAGCTCGGGCGAGGTCACGCGGCAGTTGATCTTGCACACATCGTGGCGCAGGATGTCACCGATCGACTGGTCGAAATACTGCTCCTCGTGATACCCGCCACGTGCACGCATGCCGCGCATCACAATACGCTTGATGGGGCTGTCCTTTTTAAAGCCCGCCTGATGCATCTCGAACGAACCGCTCGAGAACATGCCATCGGGCGTGGAGCAGTCGAAGCAAATGTCCGGGAATGCCTTGAGCAGCTCCTCGGTAACCTGCGGATCGATGGTCCAGGTTTTGAGCACCTCGCCATGACTGTCGCGCACGATTGATCCATTGGAGCAGCAGGCGTCAAGCGCCAGGCCCGTAAAGCCATGCTCGCCGATCGGCAGCGTCGAGCGTCCGGTCGCGGGAACCACATGCAGGCCAGCCTCGGTCAGCTCGCGAATGGCGCGGCGGATGGTTCCGTCGGCCTCGTGCAGGGCGTTCAGCAGCGTTCCGTCTAAGTCACTCGCAAACATCTTGATCATGGGCATGCCTCTCCTTCGTCTGCACGATATTGTAGACGAGAACGGGCGTGCCCAAACAATGGCGTCCCGGCGCGACGTGCCACTGCCTCCACAAATTCACGGTGCCCCAGTGCCTTAAGACATTCGCCATAAGCGACTTTTCAGCCGATAAAACAGCGCCGTCGTCAACGTCAGCACCGCCAGCATGCCTGCGAATACAATCGCCGGTGTCCATCGATCATATGCAACCCCGTACGTCAATTGGCCGATAGGTGTTGCGCAGGAAAGGACCGTGTAAACGACCGAAAGCACTTTTCCGCAGAGCTCAGTCGGCGCTGCCCGCTGAACAAACGCGGTGATTTCAACCGACGCAATGCTTGCCCACACCATGATCCATGCCGAACCAACCGCAAACACGGTGAACACGCATACATCTGCGCCGAACAGTAGCGTAACAATAATCGGTACGACTCCAAAACAGATCATCGCAACATATCGACATATGCCATTGAAAGAAAAGCGATGCGGCCAAATGCCGACCAAGCCACTGCCAGTAAGACCACCCAAGCCCAGAGCAACCTCAACTATCCCAACGCAGGACGATTGCATGCCGAGATGCTTTGTAACAATAATGGGAGCGCCAATCGTTAGCCCAACCAACGCAAGGTTCAAAACTGCCGCAAGCAAAATCACAGCGACCAATGATGCATTTTGCAACAGATACCGAATCGACTCCCGAAAATCGTTTCGGCATGTCGTACGAGTCGCGCCGTCTCCCATCGTTTCAGATGAGGCATTTTGCTTGAGTACGCCACCAAACAACAGAGCTGAAATCGCAAACGTTACCGACGCGATTGTGCAAAGAGCATCGATGCCAAAGCACCCATAGACTGCCGTCCCGACCACAGGACCCAAGATATTGCTCACCATGGTCACCTGCGAAACCAATGCAGTGGCCCGCTCAACCTTCTTTTCACCCGCCATGCGCACCGTCTCAATTTGGAGCATTGGCTTTAGCAGCGATTGAGCGCCATATTGAACACAAAGTATCGCTACTACGACGACCGCAAGAGGCAATGAGTGCTTCATGGGGATAGACAGCAGTGATGCAGTCATCAGAGCAATGCCAAGGGCCACGAGGGCCTCGCGATGTCTTCCCCTATCCGCCAAGATTCCGCCAATCGGAGTTGCGAGTACGCCGGGTATGAACGCTATCGCCACGGCGGCGCCATATAACGTTGACGATCCGCTGCAATCGAACAAGTAAAGCGGATACGCAAAGCACAGCGCCGACAGCATCGAATACGTGCACAGCTGCGCAACCAGAAGTTCCGCGAGCCTGATTGACCGCACTGTTTTTGATTTCAACGAGACGCCGACGTCTCTCAGCCCAGCCATAAGCCCACCCCCTATACATACCACTAGTATGTATTTAATGACTTGAAAAGGGCAGTCGTGGCTACCCTCACAAATCAATTACATACCGTTGGTATCTATATTACCACCCGGCGCGGTCCCATACGTCCCAAATCTGCGCCGTTGTCTGAAGCACTTCATTACCCAAATCGAGCCCCACCGCGGCAGCCATCTGCGCCAAACATTGTGCGCGAGCGAGCATTCGCTCCTTGGGCTCGAGCGGACGGAACAATGGCAGCAGCCAAAGATTCGCCAACAACGATACGGCCTCCGCCGCTTCGCGCGGGCATTCGCACGCAATGGAGCCGTCGGCGATGCCCTCCTCGATCACTGGCAAGAGACAGCCATCGGCCGACTCGTCAAATGAGCCCTGGTACTGCATCGCCAGTAGGCGCGAGCTTTTTACCGGATCTGCTGCAGGACGCATACGTGCCCATAGCTCAATTTGTGGAACAACGGACTCGGGAGTGTACAGTCGCTTGAGCTTTTGGGCTCCGGTCATATTACCGACGCCAAGCATCGAGCGGCGGTGCTCAACAATCGGAGTCATCGCCCGATCAAACGCGGCGTTGAAAATCTCTTCTTTGCTCTTGAAGTGATGATAGACAGCGCCCTTGGTCATGCCGTCGAGACGGTCAACGATATCTTGAATACTCGTCCCCTCATAACCCTGTGCGCAGAATAGCTCCAGTGCCGCGTCGAGAATCTTCGCGACCGTCTCCTCGGGATATTTATTGCGACCCATAATCCGCCCATCCGCAACGCAAGTCTTGTGCCTCATTGCAGCATTTTAACGTTGCGGATGGCAGACGGTCGATTCTACACCGCGGCCGGGCCGTGTTCGCCGGTGCGAATGCGGATGACTTCTTCGACCGGCTCGACCCAAATCTTGCCGTCGCCGACGGCACCGGTGCGAGCGGCGTTGCAGATGATGTCGACAATGCCATCGACGTGCTCATCAGCGCAGATAAGGGTGAACTGCACCTTAGGGATCGTGTTGACAAGCAGCTCGTTGCCGCGCACGTATTCCTTCCAGCCATGCTGTGCGCCGCAACCCCGCACCTGGTTGATAGTCATACCGCGAACATCAGCAGCAAACAGCGCATCTTTAAGAACCTCAAGCTTTTCCTGGCGCACGATAGCCGTAATCTTTTTCATAATGAATTCCTCTCAATAATCAACGTATCCCTTTACATGAGATGCGGGTTTTCCAGGTGCCCGAGATTGCCCCGAAAGAGGAGCGCCGCGTACTTCGGTACGCAAGCGACGGTTTGAGGGGCAAGGTCGGGTGCCTGGGAAAGCCGTGCTGCTAATCGAGTCCGGAGAAAGAAGGATACGCGCTCTCACCGTGTTGACTCGCATCCAGGCCCAGCGCCTCGTCGGCCTCGCCCACACGCAGGCTACCGTGGAACAGCGCTTTGACCACCGCGGCGATTGCCAAGTCGAGCACCAGCACAATAGCGACCGTCACCACAATGCCCAGGACCTGCGAGATGAGCAGCGACACGTCGCCCGTGTAGAATAGGCCGCCCTTACCGGTCCACGAAAGCCCCGGCACGCAGAACAGACCCGTGAGCACGCCACCCAAGATGCCGCCAATGCCGTGGCAGCCAAACGCGTCGAGCGCGTCGTCGTAGCCGAACTTGGTCTTAAGATGGCTGATGGCCAGGTAGCAGACGGGCGATACGATCAGGCCCATGACCAACGCTGCCCATGGCTCGACAAAGCCCGCGCCCGGCGTGACCACCACAAGGCCCGCAACCAGACCGGTGCTGGCACCCACCAGCGTGGGGCGACCGGTGTGCACGCGCTCGACGGCAAGCCACGAGACCATGCCTGCCGCGCTGGCCGTCACGGTGTTGAGGATGGCGAGTGCCGCCACGGCGTCGGCCTTAAACTCGCTGCCGCCGTTAAAGCCAAACCAGCCAAACCAAAGCAGGCCGGCGCCCAGCGCCACAAACGGTACGTTATGCGGACGATAGCTCACCATGCCAAAACCGCGACGACGGCCGAGCATTAAGCAGAGGACCAGGCCGGTAAGACCAGACGAAATGTGCACCACGTCGCCGCCAGCAAAGTCGAGTGCGCCGATGATGTCGCCGATAAAGGAGCCATCGCCGCCCCAAACCATGTGGGCGAGCGGCGCATAGACCACAAGCAGCCAAATGCCCAGGAAGGCCGTCATGACACCAAACTTAACGCGACCGGCCAGGCTGCCCGTGACGATAGCGGCGGTGATCATGGCAAACGCCATCTGGAAGGCGATGTTGATGATCTGAGGGTAGACGGCACCGTCCACAGCATTGCCCTCGGCCGCCTGCAGCACCTGGTGGAGCACCGGCAGGCACAGCAGCTGGTCAAGGCCTCCAATAAACGGACTGGAGCCGTCGCCACCGTAGGCCAGCGACCAGCCGGCGACAATCCACAGCACACCAACCAGGCCAATGGCACCAAAGCACATAAGCATGGTGTTGATGACATTTTTGCGCCTGGACAGGCCGCCATAGAAAAATGCCAGGCCCGGTGTCATTAAAAACACGAGCATGGTGCAGATGAGCATAAACGTTGTCGATCCCGTATCGTACATTCGCTCCCCCTTGGTCGCATGAACGTTGTCGGCGCCCATAATGCGGTCGAGGGGCAACTGGTGTAGACCAGATACGGCGTTGTTAAACGCCGCGTTGTCGAATGGAAACGGTGCCGCAATCTTGGAAACGGCGCGGCAACGGGCGCGAAACGAACGGGAAATGTGCGAACAAGAAGGGCGCGCTTGGCCCCGCTCTGGCTAGCGCCGGAACAGCTCGCGGGCTCGATCGCGGAGGTCGGTAGCTCGGATGACGCCCTCGTAGCGATTGATGCGCAGACGCGGGAAGGCGTTAAAGAAGCGTAGGTCGCGGCGGCTGAGCGACACGCTCGGCACCGGACGGCTCATGCGCTTTCCGGCAAGGCGACGACTGAGCGACGGACGCGGCATGCTCGGCGCGGCATCGGCCACGCGGCGGGCAGCGAGCGCCAGGCCGCGAGCACCATCCGAGATAAATGTCGGCATCGAAGCCTTCTCGCGCAGGGCATCGAGCGCCGCGTCGCCCAGCTCGGCCAGCCACGCGTTAACGGCGCGACCGCGAATATGCGTCTGCGCCACCGAATCGATCGCCGAATCGGGAATACGTTCGAGCATAGAGTCGGAGGCATCGGCAAGCGACTCATTGATGCGGTCGGCAAGGTCGGCACGCACACGCTCCAGCTCATCGGACAGGCGGCGCCAGCTGGCCAACGAGCACACCGCATCGACCATCATCGCGACCGCGACGATAAAGGCGGACAGCCGCACAATCAGCACCGGCAGATGGCCAAGCAGCCCCAGCAATGCCGGCTCCACTAAACGGCAAATGCACAGCGCGCCCAAGCCAAACGCACAGGCCCAGTACAGGCAGATGCGTCCGTGCAGGTTAAACGGCAGGTGTGAGTAATCCCAAAAGCGCGCGCCTGTTGTTTTTTCCAATAGAAGGCCCACACTGTACTCGATTACGCTGCATACAAGCGCCGCGGCAACAAACTGGCTCGAGGCATCTGGAATCCCGCGCAGCAAAAGCCAGCAGGCTATGCCGCCCACACCATAGATAGGGCAACACGGCCCCAGCAAAAAGCCACTGTTGGCAAATCGTCCGTGATTGAGCATGGCGCAAACCGTCGACTCCCACGCCCAGCCGCAAAACCCGTAAAAGGCAAACGAGAGCACCAGTGCCGAGAGTGGACAGGCGGCAAGCGTCGCGCCGTCAAATGCCATGTCGATCGCGGTTCCCACCGTCTACCCTCTCCTCTTTTCGTTCGATTCGCTGCTCACGTCATCGTCCGCCTTGTCCTTGCGCCGCAGACGGCCGGCGACCGTCTCACGCAGAGCGCACCATTTATCTGCCAGGCATACAATCCAAGCCTCACGACACGTCGGCGGCACCGGCACCAGCGGAAACATATGGCGCGCGATGATATTCCGCTCGCGCGACGTCAGCTCAAAATCTTCCTCCGCACGCGCCAGGGCAAAAAACGGGTGACGAAAGCCATGCAGTCGATGGCTTGGGTCGGGATCGTGCCAGTCATAGAGAAAGTAATCGTGCAGCAGGGCCCCGCGCAGCAGCGAGGCGCGGTCGACCGAAATGCCCGCACGGCCCAAGCGCTCGGCAAATGACAGACTTGCCCGCGCCACCGAGGTCACATGCGCATACACCGTCACATCGCCATGCTGGATAAACTCGCGCGTCAGGTCCAGACGGCCCGCCTGTGCCAGTTGACGGGCAGCATGGTCTACTTCGCACGCGATTTTCTCGGCACGAACGGTATCGGACATGCGGCCTCCTTCCGGCGGAGCTCGGCGGCAAGCCACAGCCTGCACGCAATGAATAAAATCATCATGGAACTTATCAGTATGGCATCGGACAAAACGTTTTGCCCCACCAGTTGGCGAATTACCGCGCCGCCGTCACATATCAAACGCCAAAATGTGCGAGACTGTTTTGTGCAATTGTGCCGGCCGAGGGAGCGCCGGCGCTCGATTCGCATGGAGTAACCCACAACGATGCTGCTTACGCAAACGACAACGCCCGAGGACGTCAAGGCTCTCGACCGCGCCGAGCTTCCACTGCTCTGCGGCGAGATCCGCCACGCCATCCTCGAAAGCTCCGCCGCCGTCGGCGGACACGTTGCCCCCAACTTGGGCGTCGTTGAGCTTACGGTTGCGCTTCATCGCGTGTTTAACTCCCCCATCGACAAGATTGTCTTTGACGTTTCGCACCAGACCTACGCCCACAAGGCGCTGACTGGGCGCGCGTACACCTATATCGATCCGGAGCGTTATGGCGAGGCTTCTGGCTTTGCCAATCCCGACGAGTCCGAGCACGACCTGTTCGCCATGGGTCATACCTCCACATCGGTGAGCCTGGGCTGCGGCTTGGCACACGCCCGCGATTTGGCGGGCGACAGCTACAACGTCATTACCATCATTGGCGACGGTTCGCTTTCGGGCGGTCTGGCGTTTGAAGGCTTTAACAATGCCGCCGAGCTCGACAGCAACTTGATCATCGTCGTCAATGACAACGACCAGTCCATCGCCGAAAACCACGGTGGCCTGTATCGCAATCTGGCCGAGCTGCGCGCCAGCAACGGCACCTGCGAGCGCAACGTTTTCCGCGCCATGGGACTCGACTACCGCTATCTGGACGCCGGCAACGATGTGTTGGCCCTGGTCGACGCGTTGCAGGAGCTGCGCGATATCAATCATCCCATCGTGCTGCACGTCTCCACCGCCAAGGGTAAGGGCTTTGAGCCGGCCCAGAGCGACCCCGAGCGCTGGCACCACGTGGGTCCGTTTGACATGGCAACTGGGCGCAAGCTCTGCCCGGGCCATCCGAGCGAGCCCGCACCGCGCACCTATGCCGATATTACGGGCGAGGCCCTGAGCGCTGCCATCGAGCGCGATCCGCAGGTTGTGGGCATCACGGCTGCCACGCCCTACATCATGGGCTTTACACCCGAGCTTCGCGCCGCGGCAGGCAAGCAGTTTGTCGACGTGGGCATTGCCGAGGAACACGCCGTGACCTTTGCCACCGCGCTTGCGCGCTCGGGCGCCAAGCCAGTCTTTGGTGTGTACGGCACGTTTTTGCAGCGCGCCTACGACGAACTGTGGCACGACCTGTGCCTCAACGACGCCCCCGCAACCATCCTGGTATTTGGCGCGTCGATCTTTGGCACCACATCCGAGACGCACCTCTCGTTCTTTGATATTTCCATGCTGGGCGGTCTTCCCAATATGCACTACCTTGCACCTGCCTGCATGGAGGAATATCTGTCCATGCTGAGCTGGTCGCTCGACCACCGCGAGCATCCCGTGGCGATCCGTGTGCCGGGCATTGGCCTGGTAAGCCGCCCCGATCTGGCGCCTGCCGAGGGCGACGATTACGGCGTCGCGCGCTACAACGTCGTGCGCCAGGGCCGCGACGTTGCCGTGCTCGCGCTTGGCGATTTCTTTGAGCTGGGCGAGCGCGTGGCAAACCGCTTGGCTGCCGAGTACGGCATCGAGGCCACGCTCGTCAACCCGCGCTATGCAACTGAGCTCGACCGTGAGTTCCTCGACAGCCTTGCCGCCGAGCATCGCATTGTCGTCACTCTCGAGGACGGCATCTTGGACGGTGGCTGGGGCGAGCGTGTCGCGTGCTACTTGGCCTGCACGCCCGTGCGCACGCGCACCTTCGGCATCGCCAAGGGCTTCCCCGACCGCTACGACCCCAAAGAGTTGCTCGCTCAGAACGGCATGACGGTCGAGAACATGGCCGCCGAAGCCGTAAGGCTACTCAACGAGTAAAAAACCTCCGCAAGGGAAGCACCCCTGCGGAGGTTTTAATTTTCGCGGCGCGATTATCTCAATCTGTAACATCTATGGCCCGAATTCCCGTCTAACTGTTACAGATCGAGACATTCGAATTCCCCTAAGGAGATAATCTCAATCTGTAACAGTTACTCGGCAAAAATGGCTGCAGATGTTACAGATTGAGACAAAACAGTAAGGCATGCCGTTGCATCGGTCAAAACCACCACGAAGGTGCCTGTGAACCTGTCCTTTTTTGGTAGGTAGAATAACCCATAAGGTAAGTATGTTTCTGAGTTATTTCGTGTTGACCCATTTGAGCGCGATAGGGTATAACTCTACTCAACCGCTAGGGATTTTATTGAGAAAGGTGTTCTACCATGAGCAAGAACCTCTCCCAGCAGGTCGTTCTCGACCGCCGCGGCTTTGTCGCCGCCACCTTCGCAACCGTCGCCGGCCTTGGTCTTGCCGGCTGCTCCGACACCAGCGCCGAGGCCGATAAGGGTTCCGCCGCCAGCTCTTCCAAGAGCCCCGACGATACCGAGGCTTCCACCACCCTCGACGCTAAGGCATTCGACAAGCTCGTCGACAACGGCCCCAAGGCCGACGATGATGCCATCGCCGCCAGCACTTGGGCCACGGCCGTCAAGGAAGCCGGTGTCTTTAAGATCGGTGGCGTTCAGACCTCCACGCTCTTCTCCCTCCTTAACGAGAAGGACGGCAAGACCCGTGGCTTCGATGCCGGTATCGCACAGCTCCTGTCCAACTACATCCTGGGCGAGAACAAGGTCGAGATCACCCAGGTGACCTCCGACACGCGCGAGTCCGTGCTGCAGAACGGCCAGGTCGACGCCGTCTTTGCCACCTACACCATCACCGATGAGCGCAAGAAACTCGTCTCCTTCGCCGGTCCCTACTACTACACCCAACAGGCCATCCTGGTGCTCGCCGATAACGACGACATCAAGAGCGTCGACGACCTGGCCGACAAGAACGTCGCCGTCCAGTCCGGCTCCAACGGCCCCGCCATCCTGGAGGAGTTCGCTCCCAAGGCCAGCCAGCAGGAGTTCAAGACCGACGAGGAGGCCCGTCAGGCACTCCAGCAGGGTCGTGTTGACGCCTACGTCATCGACAACAACATGCAGCAGAGCGCCCTGGTCCGCGAGCCCGGTAAATACAAGATCGCCGGCAAGCCCTTCGGCAGCAAGGAGCCCTACGGCATCGGCCTGCCGCTCGATTCCGACGGCGTCGCCTTTGTCAACGACTTCCTTAAGAAGATCGAGGATGACGGCACCTGGACCGAGCTGTGGCAGATCTGCATCGGCGACCGCACGGGCGACACCAACGTTCCCGAGCTGCCCGAGGTTGGCGCCTAAGCTTGCAAGCTGGGCAACAGCCGCTACGAAACCATATGGAAACGTACGGAACGCTTTATTGCGCTAAACTGTTTCCTTACTGAGTTGTCGGGGCTTCCGCGCATACGGGAGCCCCTTTCCTTACCGGCGGGAGGTCCGCATGAGTCTCTCCGAGCTCTGGTCGCTCTATGGCCAGAACTATATCGACGCGCTGCTAGCAACCTGGAGCATGACGCTTGAGTCGTTTGTCATCGCCATGGTGCTGGCCGTCGCCGTCACCGTGATGCGCGTGTCGCCGCTCAAGCCGCTGCGCGTCTTTGGCGACCTGTATGTCCAGGTCTTCCGTAATATCCCCGGCATTGCGTTGCTCATCATCGTCGTCTACGCGCTGCCGCCGCTCAAGATCGTTCTGCCCTACCGCACCTGCGTCATCGTCGCCACGGTGCTGCTGGGCTCGGCCTTTGGTTCCGAGAACTTTATGAGCGGCATCAACACCGTGGGCGTGGGCCAGGTCGAGGCGGCCCGCTCACTCGGCATGAGCTTCAGCCGCATCCTCGCCAAAATCGTGATTCCGCAGGCATTGCGTTCGAGTGTGCTGCCCATGACCAACCTCTTTATCGCCGTCATGCTCACCACCGCCCTCGGCAGCCAGGTGCCGCTTCAACCGCAGGAACTCACCGGCGTCGTGAGCTACATCAACACGCGCTCGCTCGGTGGCGTCGCCGCGTTCTTTATCTCGGCCCTCGGCTACCTGGGTACGGCCTTTGTGGTGAGCCACATTGGCAACTACATCGATAAGAAGGTGAGGATCCTCCGATGAGCAAGCACTCCTCCCCCGCACTCACCATGCGCGATGCGCTCTACGAGGCTCCCGGCCCCAAGATGCGCGCCAAGATTCGCGTCGGCACCGCCATCTCACTTGTTGCCGTGGCCGCGCTCATCGCTCTGGTACTGCAGCGCTTTTATGTGACCGGCCAGCTTTCGGTCCATTACTGGTACTTCTTTACGCACCTCACCACCTGGAAGTTCTTGCTCGCCGGCTTTGAGGGCACCGTCAAGGTCGCGCTCACCGCGGGCGCCATCGCGCTGGTGCTGGGCCTCGCCCTTATGCTTGGCCGCACGAGCGACATCAAACCGCTGCAGCTGGTCTGCCGCGTGCTCACCGACTTCTTCCGCGGCGTGCCGAGCCTGCTGTTTATCTACTTCTTCTTTTTGGTGCTGCCCCAGTACAAGATCGCGCTGCCGTCGTTTTGGATGCTCACGCTGCCCGTCGCGCTCGCCGCGGCCGGCGTGCTGGCCGAAATCTTCCGCGCCGGCGTCAATGCCGTGCCGCGCGGCCAGGTCGAGGCGGCCCAGGCGCTCGGTCTCTCCAAGGCCAAAATCACCTTTAAAATCGTATTGCCCCAGGCGATTCGGTTTATCATTCCGTCGTTGATTTCGCAGCTCGTGGTCGTAGTCAAAGACACCACCGTCGCCTATGTGGTGAGCTACCCCGACCTCATGCAAAATGCCCGCGTGCTCATCACCAACTACGACGCGCTCGTATCGGTCTATCTGGTGATCGCGGTCATCTACATCCTCATCAACGTCGCGATTAACAAGGCCGCCATCTACGTTTCGCACAAGACCGGCGCGACCATCATCCGCTAACGATTTACGATTTCTAGGAATAAGGAGCCGAGCATTATGGCACAGAGCACTTCCGCTTCCGACAACCAGCCGCTGATCGAGCTCAAGCATGTCGATAAGCACTACGGCGATCTGCATGTCCTCAATGACATTAACCTCTCGGTCGACCGCGGCGAGGTCGTTGTCGTGATTGGCCCCTCGGGTTCGGGCAAATCGACCATGTGCCGTACCATCAACCGCCTGGAGACTATCGACTCGGGCGAAATCCTCATCGAGGGCCAGCCCTTGCCGCAAGAAGGCAAAGATCTTGCCCACATGCGTGCCGAGCTGGGCATGGTATTCCAACAGTTCAACCTGTTTGCACATATGACGGTACTGCAGAACGTCATGCTGGGGCCGGTCGACGTGCTGGGCGTGTCCAAAGAAGAGGCTCGCGAGCGCGCCATGGACCTGTTGAGCCGCGTAGGCGTGGCCGAGCAGGCCGACAAGGTACCCGCACAGCTCTCGGGTGGTCAGCAGCAGCGCGTGGCCATCGCCCGCTCGCTCGCCATGCAGCCCAAGGCCATGCTCTTTGACGAGCCCACGAGCGCGCTCGATCCCGAGATGATCAATGAGGTGCTCGAGGTCATGGTTCGTCTGGCCCAGCAGGGCATGACGATGATCGTCATCACGCACGAGATGAACTTTGCCCGCCGCGTGGCCGACCGCGTCGTCTTTATGGCCGACGGCCAGATCGTGGAGACCGGCACGCCCGACGAGTTCTTTGACCACCCCAAGACCAAGCGCGCCCAGGACTTCCTCAACTCCATCAAGGGCCACTAACCAGCTGCGCGCTCGCCCGCTTGCCATGACCATCCGGATTCGAAAGTTACACCTATGATCGGAACTCGCACTTCATCGTCCTATACCCCGCATGTCGACGTCGTCCCTGCCGACCGCCCGCTTATCCTCGTCGCGCCGCGCTGGGAAGAAGCGAAGCCGTTTTTGAGCGAGACGCTTTCCCCCAATGAGGAGATCGCCAGCGTCTTTGTCGACGCCATCCTTGCCGCCGGCGGACTGCCGCTGCAGATGTCCATCACCGAGGATATCGAGGTCATCCGCCATTACGTGGACATCGCCGACGGTGTCGCCATCCCTGGCGGCCCGGACGTCAACCCCAAGCGCTGGGGCGACGAGCGCCCTTACGACCCCACGCTGTGCTGCGAGATTCGCGATCGTTTTGAGTTCAAGCTGGTCAACGAGGTGCTCCGCGCCAAAAAACCGCTCTTTACCACCTGCCGCGGCACGCAGCTGTTAAACGTCGCGACCGGCGGCACCCTGTGCATGGACGTGCCGAGCTTGGGCGCGCGCGAGGGTCGCACACAATGGCGCCATACCCACGTGCTCAACGACCCCGTGCATCCCGTCGAGGTCGTGCCCGGCTCGCTGCTGGAGCGCGCGCTCGGAGGTCACAAGCTCATCCAGACCAACTCGGCGCACCATTGCTGCGTCGATCGTCTGGGCAAGCATACGCGCCTGGTCGCCCAAGCGACCGACGGCGTGCCCGAGTGTATCGAGGTCGAGGGCCAGCCCTTCTGCCTGGGCGTGCAATGGCACCCCGAGTACACCTGGCAGACGCTCGAGACCGACTTTAACCTGTGGAAGTCGTTTGTCGAGGCAGCGGCCCAGGTTAAGCGAGCCCGCTAGCTCGCGAACCACTCAGGTTAAAGCCTCCTAAGCCAGCGGGGGCGGACACCAGCCACGGTGCCCGCCCCCGCTGTATTTGGTATGCTCGGTATGATCATCCCTCGCAAACAATCAAAGAAATCTCGACCGCAACCAGTCGACAGTAAAGCAAATGGTAAAAACGCTTGCTACGTTTATTAGGCAGTTAATAAAAATCGAGATGCATTGACCATTCCCCAACGGGGTCACGCCGCAAATCCACATGAGCATCGAGGACGTAAGCGGAAGCATGGAATAGGCTCCGAGCTGTATGTAGATCGCTACGACGTTGACAAGCAACAACATGCCAATCGGACCGAAGCTGGATCCAAAATAGGAAACAACGATTACGCAAGAGACCACGTATGCAAGGCAGACGGCACTCGCCAGAAGAAGTCGATAGCAAAAAATATTCAGGTTGAAATACTGCTGAGCATCCGAAACGATCGCGCAGTTAAGACGGTACAAAACGACGCTCGACAGGACAAAGGTGCCCAAAAGGGCGAAAGAAGACAGCATCGCTCGCGCAACGATAGCGCACACACGCTTCCCTCCCCGAGCCTCCGACAACCCCCACGGTTCCTCAACAAAGCCCGAACTGACAAAGCACGGAACAATGCAAGCCGCGATGAACGGAAAGAACAATGCGTGAGCCAACGGGGCCACGTTGAACAGCAGACCGCGAAAAACCTCTGCATTACCAAATAGAAGGACATCCTCCGCCGATAGCGGAAGCGTCGGGTCTGGGAAAAAGCCCAAGAAACTGTTCTCACGGAGGCTACAGAACCACATCGGGAAAGAATTAAGCTGCAATACCACCATGCACGCATAAATTGCCAGGATTAAGGCGTATGCCCATTTGCTCACATGCTTCAATTCTGAATGGAGGAACCTTTTAATCTGACGAGCCATTGAGCACACCTCCGACATGACAGGTCACGAGAGTGTAAATCAATATCGATAGACAGCCGGCTGCCGCGCCATACCCCAGAAGCGTGAGCTGGCCCATATCGCTATACCCAAGGGCACATCCGACTCCAAGGTACGGCCCCGGAAGGAGGAAGATCCATCGCAAAGATGGTATAGGCGCCTGAAGGAAGGCTCCGTAGAGCGTCAAGCTCATGACAAATCCAATTATCACCGCAGCCCCGCTAAATACAGCGCTGCTTGTGATCCGATAGATGGTCACCGTCTCCAACGCAACCGATATCACCAATACGGCGTTGATTAACATCGCAGGCAAAAATGCAGCCAGCATTCCGTGCGTGCAGTTTTGTCCCCCACGTATTATGGCTATTGCAAGCAGAAGAAGGCAAAGCACGCTATATGCTGCGACAATCATTAAAGCAGACGAAAGCACGTGTGCCAGAGCCCCATTAAAGCGGGCGAGACCTCTTGCTGAAGAAATTCGGCATCCCTCTTCATAGCCATGCTCCTGTAAAAGCACCAGGCAAACGATAAGTGGGACGAGCAGGGAGGTACCGGCGAAAGCACTGCGTGCAAGGGTCTCATCAGGCGCAGAAGGATCGATTACATTCCAGAAGAAACCAATATCCTCCCCATAAACGCCATTGCCAAAGACTAACAACGTTGCTCCCTTTTTTAGGAAGACACCGAAGAGAAGGCCGAACGCCAGCATAAGCGCAAGACCGAACTTCGCCGGAAACATCCTGTGCAAACGCATCATATCTGCCTTTATGGGATGGATCGCCCGCTTCATAGCGAGACCGCCTCCATCAAGCGCCTGTAATACTCTTTTAGGGACGCCGCCTCATCCCTTATGACGTCCATCGATTCCCTTTTCAGTAGTTCACCGTCATGGATAAACAGGCAGCTTGTTGCAACCGATGCCAACTCATCCAAATCATGGCTAGAGATGAGCATGGTCTTACCCTGTTCTCGATTCAATCGACCGATAAGGGCCCATATGCTCTCGATGCCCAGCGGGTCCAGCCCATTTGCCGGCTCATCAAAAATAAGCAAGTCAGTGTCACCCAACAAAGCCGTAGCTATATCCAGCCGCCGTTTCATTCCCAGAGAAAATCTGCTCACGCTCTTTTTCTCTTCGATGTCCAGTCCAACCAGGCTCAAAACGCGAGGAACCTCACGGCTCTCATCGAGCCCCCATTCCGCACATCGGATTTGAAGATTCTCAGCCGCACTGAGGGATTGGCATGCTCCGCTGGAATCTGGCACGTAGCCGACACGCGCCCGCATCAGGCTGAGCTCCCTTTTTGACTTGCCTCCAAAGAGCTCCGCGCTCCCCGACGATGGCTCGCATAGGCCCAATACGATTTTAATGAGCGTGCTTTTGCCCGCCCCGTTTGCACCAACAAGGGCGCAAAGCTCAGACTGATCCACCTCGAAGGAAACGTCATGCAAAACGCGCCGTCTCCCATAGCGCTTCGACACCTTTGATAGCTTTACCGCTGGTGCGTTCATTGGCCTCCCGTTCTGCTTGATAGCAAAACCGCTCATATCGCTCCTTCTTTCCTTTATCGTTTTCCATGGTTGTTATTGTTTTTCGATAACTCGTATTTGTCAAGATAATCCAAAAGAAAGAACCCGTGTTAGACACGGGTCCCTTCACGCTGATATTTCGTTTTAGTTGTTCGCCTTAAGCTACTCGTCACTCAAATCGACAGCGAAGACTGATGTCGGAAGCGACGCCTCGTTGCCTCCGCCATCCCGCATCTGTCTCACGACATTTTTCGCGCGCTCGACAATAAGCTCCTCAAGCTCTTTCTCGCTCACGCGCTGAATAATGTCTCCCGGTTGACAATCAAGCTCATCACAGATATCGAGAAGCGTCTTTAGGCGAATAGCTTTTATCTTTCCGTTTCTAAGCTTTGAAATATTAGCCGGAGTATGCCCCGTCGCCCGAATCAGATCAGCACTGGTCTTTCCGGTCTTAAGCAGCTGCGTCTCAAGCTCGATGATGAGATAGCTCATGTTTCCTCCTACACAAGCTCGTCAGACTGCTCTTGGAGCAGCGAGGCATAACTCCAGATCGCCGAGATAAACAGACAGACAACTGCGCCGATAAACGACCCCGCATCAAAGGTAGCGCCTTGGCAAATCTCAATAACGAAGGAATGAGGCACGATGTAAAGCTCCAGACCGCCAATGGTGAGATTGACCGATCCATAGGCACCAACAAGCGAAACCGCGGCGTTAACAGCAAAGGCAAGCGCGAGAACACGGATAAGCCGCGCATGCGTCTTGGTAAAGGGCGAGACGCCTCGCGAGATGTTTTGGCTGATCCCGCACAGAACGACAAGCGAAATACCCACGACGAGTGCCAGGCACAGCCCGCTTGGGATAACGATGCTCCCGCCATCGAGAAGCGTCACGACACCGAAAGAATCGACAGAAACAACATTTGCAACCGCATACCAGATCACGTAAACAACCAACGCGGCAAAAGCGACGAGCATTCCCGCAAAAACGACCGCCATGCAAAAGCCAAGCTTCCTTACAGTCTCGCCCGCCTTGGCCATACGCTGAACGCTGTTGGACATACACTCACCCTCATCGAATCTATCGTTATCCGAACAGTTTATCGAACAACGATATGGATTGCATGCGGAAAGCCCCGCCAGTGCGCATAGCCCATTCACTAATCAGAAGGGGTGAGAGTGGATTTTTGGACACGTATCGAACGAGAGTGGATAATCTCCCACTTTGAGGCCGCCACCGGGCCTAAAACGGGAGATTATCCACTCTCATAGTCATCAAGGCTCACAGCCTCTTATTCAGCCGCCTCGCGCAGGGCCGACATCGTAGCTGCATATTGCTGCTGTAGCGCATGCATTCCCTCGCGAGCGCCGTCAACGGCATCGGCGCCGCGCAGCGCCTCGGTCACCACGACCGCTGGCTCGTACAGATTATCGAATCCCAGGTTCTGACTCACGCCCTTGAGCGTGTGCGCTGCCATAAACGCACCTTCGGCGTCTCCTGCCGCCATGGCGGCCTCCAACTTGTCCATGCTCTCGTCATCCAAAAACTTGAGGGCAAAGCGGGCAAGCATTTCCTCGCCCATCAGCCGAGCGCACGCATCATCATAATTGGCGCCGATCTTCTCATACGCCTCACGCATGGAAATCATGGATTAAAACTCCTTTGGTCAAACTAAATCGTGGGAAACGCAACGACGTTAGCAGGGCGTGCCAACGTCTCGGCAATTTGGTCTTGCACCTCGAGCAGGCAATCGAGCAGCAGCGGGTTAAAGGTACCGCACTTACCGTCCAGAATCATCTGGATCGCCTCATTGTGCGGGATAGCGTCTTTGTACACGCGCACGCTCGTCAGGGCATCGTACACGTCAGCCACCGAAACCACCTGCGCGGCGATGGGAATTTCGTCGCCCTTAAGGCCATCGGGATAACCCTTGCCGTCCCAGCGCTCGTGATGCCAACGCGCAATCTGGTACGCATATTCCATAAGCGCATTGCCGGCGTGATGGCTACCCAGCTCAAGCAGCATGTCGGCGCCGATCGTGGTATGCGTCTTCATAATCTCGAACTCCTCGGGCGTAAGGCGTCCGGGCTTGTTGAGAATCGCATCGTCAATCGACATCTTGCCGATATCGTGCAGCGCCGAAGCCAGGGCGATCGTGGAGCGTTCCTCATTGTCGAGGGAGATCGTGCCGCTACGCTGAACCAGACAGCCAAGCAGCAGCTCGGTCAGCTTTTCGATGTTCGTAACGTGCCTGCCGCTCTCGCCGTTGCGAAGCTCCATGACGCCGGCCATGATGTCGATGAGCATGCGACTGTTCTTGACGCGCTCGTTGTACTGCTGGGACAGCAGGTTCGTCAGGCGGCGCTGTTTGGCATATAGGCGGATGGTGTTGCTTACACGGCGGCGCACGACACGGGAGTCAAACGGGCGGTTGATATAGTCCGAGGCGCCCAGCTCGTACGCGCGCAGAACCATATCGTCGGAATCTTCGCTCGAAATCATGATGACAGGCAGATTGTCGATACCCGATCGGCGCGACAGATCGGCCAGCACCTCAAAGCCGCTTATGCCCGGCATGACAATATCCAGCAGCACGAGCGACAACTCATCGCCATAGCGGTCGACAATGTCGAGCGCCGCGCGACCGTTATCGGCCTCGAGGATGCAATACTCGTCCTTGAGCATCTCGTTGAGAATGACTCGGTTCATCTCGGAGTCATCGGCGATAAGCACCAAAGGCTTTTCGCTTTGGAAGGCCTCGATGGAATCGGCATCGGTCACGACCGTACCGGCTTTTGCCTTAGCGCGACTCAATAACTGGACAGCGCGGCCAACGCCCTCATCGACCGTCTCGCCATGAATGCGAACGCCACCAACACATGCCGTCAAGCTCACGTACTCATGGCCCGGAATAATCGTGGAATGAACGGCATCGGATACCTGATGCAGGCGACGGGTGAAGTCATCGGAGGGAATATTGGGCATGACAACCACAAACTTGTCGCAGCCATAGCGCACAAGCTCGTCAGTCGAACGAATTCCGCTGCGTATGGCTGCCGCCACAGCGCCGAGCGCAAGGTCGCCGGCATGACGGCCACACGTATCGTTGAAGGCCCTAAAATCATCAAGGTCGATCATCGCAACGCCGGCATTCATGCGGGCGCTTCGGAGCTTTTCCTCGTAATATCGGCGATTGTGCACGCTCGTCAGCACGTCGGTGTAGACAAGGTCCTCTTCCGCGGCCTCTTGCTCATCAATCGGACGCACCATCAGCAAGACGTGAGGCTCGCCCTCGACCTTCAGAGGGCGTAGACGGGCGCGGTACTCAGTGCCATCATTGAGCAGTTGCTCCGACACCTCATCGGAGTCTGCCAAAGCCTCAAGACTCGACTGACGCAGACAAGGGCAGCGATCGCCGGCGAGCAAGCAGTTAGGCTCACTCTTAATCTGATCGGCCGACAGTAAACGCACCACGGGGTAGGTCTTCGCGACGCGGGCGACCTCGACGGCAGCCTCCTCGTCGGTTAGATTGACCTCGTGATTATTGAGCATATGGGGCCCTTTCGATAGTTTCGCATGGAGCGGTGGGTTCCAAATGTTACAAGGGTAACACCTTGTCGATGCAGGTAAGTACGTGAATGCTGCCACATTCTTATGAGTTGGCAGACGGCGCGATTGAAGCCGCAGACGCGAGGTTTTGAGCACGTTTGTTAATACGGCCGAAACGTTTGCGGATGAAGCCTGCTTTGGCTATTGCGGATGCTAGAGCCCCAGGATGCCACGGACAGCCCGGGCAGCCGCTGCCGGGCGATCGCGCAGACCGTTATGCGCGCCCGGGATCGTCACGAGAGGGCAATCGAGATATTCGGCAGCCGCTCGCGTGCCAGCCTCGCGGGGCGTGCCAATCGAGAGCTCGCCTAGGAGCACGGCGGCCACCGTTTTCGACGCGCGAACGCTATCCCAATCGGGAACGCAGGTCATAGTAATCCCGTATTCGTTTGCCATGAAACTGCGGCCGTTGCGCAGGGCATGCTTGGCTTCTGCCTCGGTCGTTCCAGGAGCCTCGGGGTCCAAGTCGCCGAGGGCTCCCAAGAAAAGCCGGAGCGCCCTTGAAACCTTTCCAGCCGCAATCATATCGAGCAAAACCGGAGCTGCGCCCATGCCGACGCCTTCGGCCGACACAGCCGGCTCATGCAGAATCGCACGGGCGACGAGATGGGGCTCGGTGCGAAGAAGCTCCAGCGCCACCAACGTACCGGCGCTGTGCGCAAGCACATTTGCCGAAGCGCCAACGTGTTCGATCACGGCTTGCAGGTCGGCGGCCTGAGCGGCAAGATCATAGCTGCCGTCTGCCGCTTCGCTGCTGCCACCACAGCCGCGGCGGTCGTAGGCAATTACGCGGTAGTTGCGACTGAGCTCACAAGCGATGCCGTCGAAAAATGTGCCGTCGACACAAGCGCCGTGCACGCACACCAAGGCAGGAGCATCAGGCGACACATCCGGGCCGGCATATTCGCGACAGGCAATCGTGGTGCCCGCATTCTCGACCGTAAAATCCATGTTGTGCCCCCATCATCAATGCTCATCCAGTTGCACGTCAGCACGGTTGGATGGACCCGCATTGCTTTACGCCTTGTTAACAGATTAACTGTACCCGACCCGAGGCTTTTCATGGCACGGCATCATGAGCGACGTGAAAAAACGAAACTTGTAAAGCAAGAGCCCGCACCTCGCTTTGGAGCCGATGCTATGCTTAGGCGCAATAGTCTTGAGGAGCATATGCCTATGTCTACATTTTTGAATGCCAGCCCCATCTTTGGACCCGTTCGCAGCCGTCGCCTTGGTCTCTCGCTCGGCGTCAACATGATGCCGGCCA
>CAVCBD010000021.1:0-27739 GCA_963599935.1 Acutalibacteraceae bacterium
TGGGCTCCAAGTCCGATCTGGGCGTTATGGAAGGTTGCACCGCCGAGCTCGAGGCGCTGGGCGTGCCCTATGAGCTCGTGATTGCAAGCGCGCACCGCACGCCGGCGAAGGTCCATGAGTGGGCCTCGACCGCTGCCGATCGCGGCATCAAGGTGATTATCGCTGCTGCCGGCAAGGCTGCTCACCTGGGCGGTGTCGTGGCTGCGTTTACGCCGCTGCCGGTCATCGGCGTGCCTATGAAGACGAGCGATCTGGGTGGTATGGACTCGCTGCTGTCGATGGTGCAGATGCCTTCGGGCGTGCCCGTGGCCTGCGTTGCCATTAACGGTGCCAAGAACGCTGCCATCTACGCCACGCAGATTCTGGGCGCCTGCGACCCCGAGTACCGCAAGGTTATCGAAAAGATGAAGCAGGAGATGGCTGACGCCTAAGCGCTCTGCCAGTCCATTTGCAGCATAAGGAGAGCCATGTCCGACTATCAGGGAAAGCGTTTTTCGGCTTCTCGGATTCCCGATCCAGCCAAGTCGGGAGCAGCCCGCGCGCCGCAGCAGGGTTGGACATCCTCTCCTCAGCAGCCGCGCGCGCCACGCCCCGTGACGCCGGCGAAGCATCGCCGTCAGGATACACCTGCTGCATATCGCCCTTCGTCATACAGTACCGCCAAGAAGTCACCTCGCTCTTCGACGCATACCGCGCCATCGAGCTATACCGAGCCGCCGCGCAAAAAGCGCCGCTCCGTTATCCCCATCTTGCTCATCATCATCGGCATTGGCCTAATCGTTGCTGCGGCCGCCATCTTTATCAACGCGCAGATTGGCTACAAGCAGGCGAGCGAGTCGTATCAAAAGATCGAAAAACAATATGTGAGCGACAAGGACGCCAGCGGCGTGCCGATTATCGACTTCAACGCGCTTGCTCAGACAAATCCCGAGGTTGTGGGTTGGATTTACGCGCCCGGCACCAACATCAACTACCCCGTGGTGCAGACCAACAACAACTCCAAGTACCTCAACACGCTGTTCGACGGCACCGCAAATGCCTCGGGAGCCATCTTCTTGGATAGCGATGACACCGCGCCGGGCATGGTGGATCAGCAGACCACGATTTACGGTCATCACATGAACGACGGTTCGATGTTCAACGTGATTTCGGATACGACCGATCAGGCGACATTCGACAGCATGGAATACGTGTACTACATCACGCGCGATGCGACGTATAAGTTGCGCCCGCTGGCGACCAAGGTGGTCGAGGACACGTATGCCAAGGCGCGCACGCCCAACTTTGAGGGTGATGACGGACTGAAGAATTACCTGTCCGAGATGCTCGACGGCGCTTCGGCCGTGGCGAGCGATGCCACCGATCGTGCCGCTTCGGCAACCAAGGTCGTAACGCTTGTGACCTGCCGCTCGCTGTCATTTAGCAATACGCGCGCCGTCATGGTGCTCACGCCGGTCGAGGAATAAGTTGTTCGAGAGTAGCTAAAAAGCCCCGTCCCAAATGAGCTGCTCGACGACGGTAAAAAGGAGAAATGATGCTTGAAAGTGGCAAATCGATGCCTTCGGTTGATGCTTGGCTGCGCGAGGCCAAGGCCGATTCGTCGGCGCCTGCGTGCGGTATGTACCTGACACACAACGGCGTGGTGCGTGCAACGCCTAAGTCCGAGGCGCGTGGGGTCGAGACAGATGGTGTGGCGCCTGGACATAAGGTGGGCGGCATGGTGTTTGGCTTCGATGCCGATAAGGTGCAGGCCGCTATCGAGGCAACGCGCTCGATGCCGGGTATCGGCTATGTGCGCGTGTGGCTGGCGAGCGGCGAGCTTACCGTGGGCGACGACATCATGCTCGTGCTCATTGGCGGGGACATTCGCCCGCATGTGGTCGATGCGCTGCAGGCGCTCGTCGGTACCATCAAAAATGAGTGTGTGAGCGAGGTCGAGCGCGAGGCGTAATGCCGGCAGCAGCACTCGCCAACAAAAAGCCCGCTGGCAGTTCAAATCAGTCTGCCAGCGGGCTTTTCTGTGCGTTGGAAAATCTCGGCATTGCTTGGCGCTACACGCGCGTCGCATCCTTGGGACTCATGGTCATGCTCTGGAAGCGGTTCTCCATGTAGTCGTTATCGAAATACTTGCCGTAGAACTGCGCGACGGGAATATCCGGCTCCGTGCCGTTGACGCGCTGGTACCAGTAGTCGAGCGACTGCAGCGTCATGACGCCGTCGACCAGCATAATGACGGTAAAGATGACGGTAGCCGAGTAGCGACTCTTCCACGGAATCATGTTGATGAGCTTGAGCAGCCTCGGCAGCAGTAGCTTGATCCAGATAAGGCCGCCCAGGCCCCACAGGCAGGCAAAGCCCGTGCAGGTGCGTCCGCCCGTAAGGACGGCGAGTGGGTCGGGCATGCCAAACAGCTTCATGTGCGAGTAGCTCCATGAGACCACGCCAAATGAGGTCTGCATAAACCAGCCCACGAACACCTCAAAGCTCGCGCCGAGCACAGCGCTTACCAGGAAAATGATGATGGGGTTCTTTTTATAGAAGCGGTTGAGCACCATGGTCATGAGTACGGCGCCAAAGCCATAGATGGGGCTGAAGGGACCAAACAGCATGCCGGCGCGGTTCTGGTAGACGCCCGGGTCGTCGACCGTCATGTGCCAGATGTCCTCGGCGATCAGGCCGAGCACGCAGCAGACGAAGAATACCCAGAACAGGTTGAAGTAGTTGAGCTTGATGTAGCCCTCGCCGGTTTCATCGCGGCCGAGCATGCCCTCGGCGGCGGCGTCGCGGTCGAGCATCTCCTGCAGGCGGCGCTGCAGTTCGCGCTCCTGGCGCAGCGTGGGGTCGACGGTGGCCGAAAGCGCGATGAGGATACCGAGCTGAATAGCGGGACGAAGCAAGAAGGGCCCGATGCCCTGGAGCATCACGTCGACCAAAAGCTCGACGACGGTAAACGCGATAAGGATATAGGACAGGCGCGCGGCGTTACGACGCTGGTTCTTGATAAGGTCCAGGCCAAAGATGATTAGGATGACGGCACTTGCCGCAGAGAGCATGATGCCGGCGACGATAAGGCCGACCGCGACGAGTGTGTTGTCGCCGAGCTTGGCGGCGGCGTTGCCGTTGATGAGCGCGGTGATGACCTGCCACATAAAGGCGCCGACTGACGGGAGCGTTCCCACGCCGGACAGGATGCACAGGACGGCGTACACCTTAATGATGAGCGGGATCTTCTTGACCTCCGTGGCGCTGGGGACGCTGGGGTCGAGTTCGTTTCGATCCATACAGAACCTTTCTCGCTTTGTTGTAGGTTATAAGGATACGCCGCCGACCTGCCAAAAGACAGGACGAACGTCCCAATTGCAACTTTGTAATCCCCAACGGTGGACGCGGCGGCCATCTGGGGCGCGGGCGCTTGCACTGGACGGACCGATAAAATGTTTGGCCGCAAAACGGATTATTAGCTCAGTGGGCTTTTAAAAAGCGCTGCTCATGCGCTGGGGAGCGCGTCGCGCCGTGCGTATAATAAGGCGGGTAACGCCAAAATACGAGGCTCTGAGGGGATGCCATGTCTCAAGAAACCATCCGCGCGGCCGAGCGTGCCGCGGGACAGGTGAACGCCATGTCGACGTATGATCCGGACTCCGACCAGCTGCATGAGGAATGCGGCGTTTTTGGTGTCTGGGCGCCCGAACGCGACGTGGCTCGACTGACGTACTTTGGCCTGCGTGCACTGCAGCACCGTGGCCAAGAATCGGCGGGAATCGCCGTGGGTGACGGCGGTACGGTTATGGTCCGCAAGGATCTGGGCCTGCTCGACCGCGTGTTCTCCAACGCCGACTTGTCGACGCTCTCCGGTCAGCTGGCCGTGGGTCATGTGCGCTACGGCACCGCCGGCGCCAAGAGCTGGGAAGCCTCTCAGCCGCACCTCTCTACCATCAATAGCGTCATTATTGCGCTCGCGCACAACGGCACCCTCGTCAACACCGACGAGCTGCGCCGCCAGCTGATCGAGCTGGGCGTGCCGTTCCTCTCCAACTCGGATTCCGAGGTCGCGACCAAGCTCATCGGCTACTTTACCCAGCGTACGGGCCATCTGCGCGAGGGCATTCGCAAGACCATGGAGCTCGTGCGCGGCGGCTACGCCATGACGCTCATCAATGAGCAGGCACTCTACGCCTTCCGCGATCCGCACGGCATTCGCCCGCTCGTGTTGGGCAAGCTGGTGGATGAGGGACTGGACCAAGCCGACGCCGCATCCGTTTCGCAGCTGCCGTCGCAGGACGGCGCCGCGATGGTTGGCGCCACCACCCATGTCACCCGCGCCGGCGGCTGGGTCGTCGCCTCCGAGACTTGTGCGCTCGACATTGTGGGCGCCGAGTACGTCCGCGACGTCCGTCCCGGTGAGATTTTGCGCATCAGCGCTGAGGGGCTGGTGTCCGAGCAGGGTGTGCCTGCTGCCGAAGAGCCTGCTAACTGCATCTTTGAACAGGTCTACTTCGCTCGCCCCGATTCCATAATGAACGGCAAGAGCGTCTACGCCTGCCGTTATGACATGGGTCGTCAGCTGGCACATGAGGAGCCCGTCGAGGCCGACCTGGTCATCGGCGTGCCCGACTCCGGCCTGCCGCCCGCGGAGGGCTATTCGCACGAGAGTGGCATTCCCTTTGGCGAGGGCCTTATCAAGAACCGCTACGTGGGCCGTACGTTCATCGAGCCTACGCAGGAGCTGCGTGCCATGGGCGTGCGTATGAAACTCAACCCGCTGCGCGACAACATCGAGGGCAAGCGCCTGGTCGTCATCGACGACTCCATTGTGCGCGGCACCACCATGGTGCAGCTCGTCAAGATGCTGCGCAACGCCGGTGCCAAGGAGATTCATATCCGCATCAACTCGCCCGAGGTCATCTGGCCGTGCTTCTACGGTATCGATACCGACGTGCAGTCGCAGCTCATCAGCGCCAACAAGACGGTCGATGAGATCTGCGAGTACATTGGCGCCGATTCGTTGGCCTTCCTTTCGGTCGAGGGCCTGCTTAAGGTCATGCCCAAGGGCGGCTACTGCGACGCGTGCTTTACCGGCCGCTATCCCGTGGCGATTCCCGAGAGCTTTGGCCGCGACAAGTTTATGGAGGGCTTTAAGCCCCGCAACCTGGACAAGCCGCTGTACTTTGACGACGACGCCGTGGTCGAGAAATACGACGACCGCAGCTGGGAAGAGAAGCACGGCGAGGCCTAAAACCTGCCATTTAGGGACAGGTTAATTTTGGCAGGTTTTATCTGCTGTTTTGTTGATATGACGGCGCGCGCTGTTATGGCGCGCGCCGAAATGAACGCAACTATGAGCACCGTTTGGCGCCCGCGCGGCGCCACGGTAGTGGGAGAGGAAGGCTCAGATGAGCGACAGCAAGCATGTGACGTACGAGGACGCCGGCGTCGATACCGCCGAGGGCGGCCGCGCCGTCGACGCTATTAAGCAGATGGTCAAGGACACTAACCGCCCCGAGGTCATCGGCGGCATCGGTGGCTTTGGCGGCCTGTTCTCGGCCGCCGCGCTCAAGGATATGGAAGACCCGATCCTGATCAGCGGTACCGACGGCGTGGGCACCAAGCTCGTGCTCGCCCAGATCATGGACCGTCACGAGACGGTGGGCCAGGACCTGGTCGCCATGTGCGTCAACGACATTTTGGCTTCGGGCGCCGAGCCGCTGTTCTTCTTGGACTACGTTGCCATTGGCCACATCGAGGCCGAGCACATGGCAAAGATCATCAAGGGTGTGGCCGACGGTTGCAAGCTCGCGGGCTGCGCGCTCGTGGGCGGCGAGATGGCCGAGCACCCGGGCGTCATGGCTCCGGCCGACTACGACCTTGCCGGCTTTACCGTGGGTGTTGTCGATCGTCCCAAGATGCTCGACCCCGCGAACGTTCGCCCCGGCGATGTGATCCTGGGCCTGCCCTCCACCGGCGTGCACTCCAACGGCTATTCGCTCGTGCGCAAGGTTATCGGCGTCGACGGCATTAAGCCGGGCACGCCCGAGGCTGCCGCTAAGGCCGAGGAGCTGAGCCGTCCGCTCGAGGAACTCGGCGGCGCATCGCTCGCTGACGCCCTGCTCGCTCCCACGCGCATCTACGTCAAGCCGATTCTTGAGCTGCTGCGTGGCGGCGCTCCGGTGCACGCGATTGCCCACATTACCGGTGGTGGCATCACCGAGAACCTCAACCGCGCGCTGGCAGACGACGTTGACGCCGTGGTCACCCGCAATGGCGCCGAGATGGGCTGGGACGTTCCGCCCGTCATCACTTATGTGTCGCGCCAGGCCGAGCTTGCGCCCAACGAGGCATGCAAGACCTTCAACATGGGTGTCGGCCTGTGCCTGATCGTCGCCCCCGAGGACGAGGCTGCCGTGACCGAGGCTCTGGTCGCGCTGGGCGAGAAGCCGTTCCGCGTGGGCGAGTGCGTCGAGGGCTCCGGTAAGGTCGTGTACTCCGATGAGCGCTAGCGAGCAGATGGCTGCTGCCGAGGGCCTGGGCTTTGTGCCCTACACCCGTCCGACCGGCACTGATACGGCCGAGCCGCTCAAGATCGGCGTGCTTATCAGCGGTTCGGGCACCAACCTGCAGGCGCTGATCGACCTTATCGCCGCCGGCAGGCTCAACGCCTCGATTGAGCTTGTAGTGTCGAGCCGTCCTTCGGCCAAGGGCTTGCAGCGCGCCGAGCGTGCGGGCATCCAGACGCTCACGCTGTCCAAGGATATCTATGCCGACCCCATCGCGGCTGACGAGATCATCGCGCATGAGCTGCTCGAGCGCGGCTGCGAGTACGTGGTGATGGCCGGCTATATGCGCATGGTGCACACGCCGCTGCTGGCGGCGTTCCCCAATCGCGTGGTCAACCTGCATCCGGCGCTGCTGCCGAGCTTTACCGGTGCCCATGCGATTGACGATGCGTTTGCTCGCGGTGTCAAGGTGACCGGCGTGACCGTGCACTTTGCCAACGAGATCTACGACAACGGCCCCATCATCGCCCAGCGTGCGCTGGCTGTTGAGGAGGGCTGGGACGTCGACACGCTCGAGGAGCACATCCATGCGATCGAGCATGTGCTGTATCCCGAGGTCGTACAAATGCTCGCCGACGGTCGCGTCCACGTGCTGGAGAGCGGCAAGGTGGCTATCGACCCGGCGCGCTAGCGCGTGTAAACAGGTCACCTAGGTTTCTTTGTGACATAAGCAATCGAAATAGCCGCTTGGGGCATATGGAACCACATGTGCCCCAAGCGGCTTTTACCATCTCTTCGATTTCGGGCTCCTGATAACGTGACAGGTGGGACCGAAAAATGGGGGGGGGTGGTTGGCTGCGCGCATGATATGGATATCAGCGGCGATTTCTCCATCTCGGTAAATAAAGATGGCTTCAAGTTCAGTATCGGTTCGAACTTCGAGGTAGCAACCCTGTTCAACGATTTTCTTGCACTGACACCCATGTCATGACCAAGGATAACTAGCCGGTATAGAGTCGCTTGAGCGGGTATGTGTCTGTTCAAGTGACCCGTCGATTTGTTTAAGAAATAGTTAAACTACGAAACAAACGGCACGTGGGTAACTCACGACTCAGCGAGAGTAAAAGGAATAGGAGAAGAAGGTTCATGTTTTGCCCCAAATGTGGCAGCAAGATTGGTGATGATGCGCGGTTCTGTACCGAATGCGGTCTGCCCTTGGGCGGGCTCTCGGGCAAGACTGCGGCCGAGGAGGGGCCCAAGGCCGAGCCGTCGGAGCGAGAATCATCGTCCGCTGAAGTCATAATGGAACCCACAGATACCGAAACGGACTCTGCGATAGGATCCGCGAATGCCGAGTCCACAGCAGAACCGAGCCCCGAGCCGGTCTCGAAGACCGCGAATAGCGGTCACTCCCAGATGTACAACTTCTTTATGCAACGCTGTCAGGTCGGCAACCGCCTAGTGCCGCAGTTTGCTATCATGATCGCCGCATTTATCGCCGCTGCAGGCATCGCTTACGCTGCTTTCATGCTCTACAAGAACGTCATCGAGCCCAATCTCCAGCAGCAATCCGTGCAACAGGAGCAAGCGACCGAAAGGCCCAAGAAGGACGAGAGAGCGGTCGAAGAAGTTGTCTATACGTTGGAGGCAAAGTCATTGACGGCGTCTGCTCCGGTCGACCCTATGCTCGAACAGGGCGAGCGGAGGGACATGGAATGGTCCTATCCGCAACTTAAGAGCTCCACCAAAGACGACGTTGCAGACAAAATTAACAAGGCGATTCTCGAGCCCCTTCAAATTGATGCGGAGCGAACGAATCGAGCATCAGATAATGAGCAATCAGATGCTGAGTTGTACCCCGACGGCGAATTTCCCTGCATATCGAGAAACGTGACGGTTACGTACATGGATGAGAACTATTTCTGTATCCGTGACGAGCGCTATTCGACGGGATGGGGCCCGCATGGCGGCACGGTTGTGACTGGTGTTATTTTTGATTTGCATACGGGTGATACTGTTAGTCCTCAGGATATGTTTGGCATTGATACCGAGGATCTTGCCAGTTCTATGAGTTCGGCAGTTTGGCCGTATCTTACGGAAATAGGCAGAGACAGAGAGTATCCGTCTGACTACAACTCTATGCTCATGCGGAGCAATTCTTCAGACTATTCAATCAAGGGTTCAACATGCTTGTATGTGACATCCAAGGGGCTGGTGTATCGCACCGAAGACTATGAGCTCGGTACTTTTGCGGACGGCAATTGCGAGATTTTGGTTGCGTCCTGGGATGATGAGTCTCAAGTTGGGTCCGAAGTAACCCCTGATGAGGTCAAGGACGGTACAACGGTGAAAGTCGATAAGGAGGACTAACATGTTCTGTCCCAACTGTGGATTTGAGCTTGATGGAGATTTGCGATACTGCACCGAGTGTGGCTATGCACTCGAAGATGCAAAGGCGGTGCTGAACTCTGCCAGCAACGAAGTGGCAGAAGAGCCTTCCGTTATCAATGAGGCTGCGGAAGAGATTTTCGCTAGTGACGAAACGGAGGAGGAGCCTTCCGCCGGTGCCGAGGCGGGGGAGGAAAAGTCGCCCGTGGAGAGCGAGCCCGTAGCGGACGAAGAAGACGACCGGCCCAAGGACGACGTGTCGTCCGATGCAACGCCTTCGATTCCAGCCGTGCGCGCCGACCGGCCAAAGCCGAGCAATCCGGTCGCCAAGCCCGTCGCGGCGCCAGCCCCTGCGCCTGCGGCGAATGTATCCGCACAGAAAAAGGACCCCAAGGCGCTCTATATCGTCGGTATCATCGTTGGCCTGGCAGCCATTGCCATCTTTAGCTACCTGCTGTTCTTTAGCAAGTCCAGCGACGACGTTGCCCATTACGGCCAGGACAAGGCCATCGTGGTAGCCCAAGAATCCAAGATTACCCCGACCGACGCAAAGGGCGAGAAGATCAAGAAGTACTCGGTGACCCTGAACGGCGACAACGGCTACAGCACCAATGCTGAGGTTAAGGGTGACGAGGGCTTCACGGTAAGCCAGCTTCCCGATATCAAACCGGGAAAATATACTCTTACCGTTAAGGACTCCAAGACCAAGGTTGAGTGGAGCGTTCCTGTCGAGGTGGTCGACAATTCCAAGTCCGATGAGGCCGTGAAGGATGTTTCGCTCGAGGTGCCTAAGGCTGACAGCGCAGACGCAAAGGCGGACGAGGGCGACAAAAAGGACGGAAACGCCGCTGCGGACAATGCTGCTGCATCCGCTGCCTATAAGCAAAAATGCCAGGAATATCTTGCGCGTTATGGTGAACCTCAAATGGTTGAGATTGAGGACTATATGTCAGCCCTTAGAGGTTTTTGCTTGGCTGATTTGGTTGATTTCGACAACGACGGCGTTTCTGAGCTCGTGACGGTTGTTAACGATATGAGCGCGGACGATATGAAAAGCGCCTGGGACGGAAATATTGAAGAGCTTCAGAAGTCCTACACCGTAGAGGTTTGGTCGGCGGAAGACGGCGGTATCAAAAGGATATATAGCCAAAAATGGCTCGACAACTCTAACGGAGGATCGATGTACCTGCCTCTTGTTAAGGATGATGAGCAAAACGTCTTACTTGGCAAGCGTACGTACGAAATGTGCGATGCGCTCAAAGCAAAGCTCTCAGGTAAACAGATAACCTATGGCGATAACTGGTCTTTATTCGGCAAAAAGGATGATTCGCTTTCGTTGGTGTTAAATCGCGAAGCTTGGTCCGTCTCTGTTTCTGGCGGTAATCTTGGAGACTATTACGCATCTAACGGCAAGGAGATATCCGAGAAGGATTTCAACGCGTTAAATTCCTACACAGATTTCAATCATCAATACTGCACGTATTATTTTGTTGACTTCTCAAGCTCAAGTCAGGGATCATTTTCAGATGTGCCCGTTGTTGGTTGCAGCCAAATGTCCGACCGCACCAATAGCACACTAAAAAAGTTGGGGATTGAATAAAAGTTGAAAAAGGGGCCTGGAAATTGCGTCCAGGCCCCTTTTCTTAGAGCAGCTGCTCAAGGTCAATAAGCCTTGTGTCGTTCACTTGGGCGGCTTTCTCTCGACATGCCTCCGTAAATCCACCCTTGCTAAACAGGTAATATCGTTGGATCGGCCTGCCCAACAATGTTCCGCGACGCATGAGCGTCTCAAGCACATCGACGTCAGCGGGCTCGTTTCTCCATTTGCACTCGCCAACGATGAGCTCCCCATCGGCGTCCTCAAGCACAACGTCAATCTCTTCTTGCCGGCGCGTGTTCGGGTTCGTGCCCCACCAAGAGCCGATTGCCTTGGGCAGCACATCCAGCTCGCTCTCAACAACCTGACGCATCAACCACTGGCGGCACACTTCTTCAAATGCAGGACCCACAAAGGTGGACAAATCATGCTTGGCGATACGCGCGGCCACAGCGGCTCCGAGCCCCTCCTCAATTGTTCCCGCGTACTGTGGAACAAAACGATACCAAAACCTAAACAAGTTGTCGCAGATCCGATAGATTACTTGACGTTTTGTTGCCTTTACAACAGGCGTGACGCGCTCAACGATTCGCAGCTCGATCAATGCGTCGAGCAGTCGCGCGACCTGTGGTGTTGCGAGGTGGGTAACATCGGCAATCTCTTTGGAGCGTACATAGCCGTTGGCAATGGCGGTTATGACGGCATTGTAGATAGCCGGGCTGCGGACCTCTTGCAGCAGATAGTTCTGGGGTTCGGCATACAAAAACGCATCTTGACGCAGCAGCGCATGCTCAAGGTTCCATTGGGTGGAACGCGCGCCATCGAGCTGTGATAGATAGAGCGGCATCCCGCCAACAACGGAATACAGCTCGATGACTCTTTCGATGGGTGCATCGGGAAGCATGATCGCCACGTCGAAGATGGTGAACGGGTCAATGCGCAGCTGCATGGTGCGGCGTCCATAAAGAGGGCTTTGGTGTCCTAGTACCTGGTGTTCCATAAAGCTCATGGACGACCCGCAGAGTACGAGGAACAGCTTGCTCGTGTCTTTATGTCGATCGATAAGCGTTTGCAGGCACGAAGAGATGCCCGGATCGCTCTCGGCGAGGTAGGGATACTCGTCAATAACCAGAACGATTCGCTCTGTCTTGGCGTGTTCGAAGACGGATTCGAGTGCAACCTGGATAGAGGGGAACGCTGCTCCTGCGGCGCTATCGCCAAGTATCTCGCGGCTGAGCAGCGCGAGGTTTTCGCTTGCAACGGTTTGCTGCCCGGTAAAGAAGATCACATGAGGTTTGCCCTGTGTAAAGACGCGAAGCAGGCTGGTTTTACCCACGCGACGCCTTCCATAGACTACGGCAAACTGAAAGGAGCCCTTTTGATAGGCGGTTTCCAGGGATTCAAGCTCTTTCCGACGTCCAACAAACATGATGTGCCTCGCTCATATACGTATTACTAATATATATATTACTAACACGTATATGAGTAACTTTCCATCCGTCAATCGGACGGCAAGGAAATGACAGCGTTTCTACTTAACGAGGCGCTTGAGTTTGGCATAGTCCTGAATCTGCTTTTTGCGCTTGGCGTTGAGGAGGTTGTTGAGATCGAGCCTCTCGGCGGTGCAGCGTTTGAGTAGCTCGGAGCTGTCAAAGCCGTTTGACTCAATGTCTTCATCCAGATCGTGCTTGAGCTTGGTCCATTTATTGAGCTGCGAGCGCACGTAGGCCGCGGGACGTTCTATCTCGTTGGCGATATCGCGTACGCTGGTGCCCGTTCCAAACAACTCGCGTATCTTTGCCGTCTCCTTGCGCGTGCGCTCATTTTTGGCATCGGTCTTGCATCGATCGCTGCAGTAGTGCCGTTTGACGCCACGATGCCCGGCAAGTGAATAGGCGCGTCCGCACTGCTCGCAATAGCCAATTTTGACGGTGCTCAGCTTGCGTGAAAAATCAAACCAGAGCCACGAGAGATAGCTGTCAAAGGAGAGGAACCCTGTGGACTCGTTACCCTGGAACACATCCACGTGCGCGCCCGAGAGATGCGAGATCACGAGCGCCTGCACCAAAGCGGTGAGTGCATCGCGGTCATCGTTTTCAAGTTCTTCTCGGCGCTCCTGGATATCTGCTTGAGGGTCGATTACATAGAAGCTCTCCTCGCTATTGTTAACCTTGAGTCGCGCTGAAATCTCCGAGCTGGAGTCTTCGTCCATGTAGAACATCGCCTGCAAAACACTGAAGTCATTGGCGGTGAGCTCGTGTTCAAAAGAGAGCACGTTGAGTGCAACGAGAGATTCTTCCTCGTCGATCATAAACATAAAGGCGTAGAAATATCCCGCATCGGATTCGATTTTGCGCACGATGGGCAGGCTTTTGAATGAGTCGGTATAATCACCGCCTGCCCTCAGGATAGTGGTGTAGATCTTGAAGGATGACCCGTTTGCCGCGCAGGTCACCACTGATTTCTCGATTCTTTCCAATGCGGAGACCTTTGCGATGGCGCAGCTCCCGTTGAGGTATTCCTGGATGCGCATGGCAATAAGTGCTGCCATCGCGGCATTGGCCCAATCGCGTACGGATTCTATTGCGTGCTTGCCAAAAAGCGGCCCGGTCTGTTCGGCGTAATCAAGTACGTTAAAGAGGCTTGCGCGGAAGGGCTGCTCTTTAACGGCGGTGGGTTCGATGCATGATGCCAGCCTGATCAGATCGGCATGGCGCTCGCTGTGTGCGGGTCCTTCGTTGCTTTTGCTGCCGGCCAGCTCGGTGGGCATGTAGAGTTCAAAGACAAGCTGGGCCTCGCCAACGGGCCTATTGGGTTCGTTCTCTATGAGGTTGACTTTCTTAAACGGAATCGAACCTTCAACGGTGCGTGTTTGGGAGAACTCAAACATTGTTACCCCTGTCTCTAGCTGCAGTTTTAATAGCGTAGCACGTTTAGGAAAATTACCCGGTCAAAATCTCTATATCGGATAAACGACAAATCGTATCTTGTGATCGTCAAGAAAAGGGGTAACGAGAAAGGACCCGATTATGCATTGCAAACAGTGTGGAGCAGAGATTAACGACGGCGCCAAGTTCTGCGGCGTGTGCGGAACGCCTACGGTCGCGGCTGCGGCCAGCGCGGTGGGGGATGCGATTTACGTCGAGGCCCAGCCGATTGAGAGCCAGTCTGTCGAGGCTCAGTTTCAAGCGGCGGAGGATGCAGAGGCCGCTGCTTGCCTGCAGGATTCGCTTCACGAGTCCATCGGGTCGCTTGGGCGAGCAGCGGTGATTTCATTGCTCTATGTGCTCTTTTTCAATTACGTGCTGGGAGGTGGCTCGCTGGGACTTAACAATATGATTCCGCTGGCGCTGCTTCTGATTGGTCCCTGGAAGGTGATTATCTCGCTGTACCGCAGCGGTGTAAGGCTTCCCTTTGTCTATGGTAGCGGCATTATCGGTATCACGATTATGCTAATCGAGCTTGTGGTTCTCGTGGGCCTTCCTGTCGTGGTTCTGATGCTTTTTTACTGGTTGGGCAGCGTGATTCACGGGGCGGTTCCGGTTGTTCCCGAATTAGCACCGATGACGATGGTGGCACTTTGGCCTATCGTCTCGGTTGCCAACATCATCTTCAAGGCAATCAAGCTGCACATGGCTCGCGCCTAGCAGGTAGCCCGTCGCATGCCTTCCGCGTGGGGTCAGGCGAATTTGAAAGGTGAAAGAAAAGGTTTACAGTCGAGCAAATTGCTCCTGGGCCTTTTCTGTTTGCAGGCTGTGGGCTATCGTTTCGATATGCTGAAGTTCTAGGGGGATTTATGTACTGTGCAAGCTGCGGGGCAAAGATCAAAGACGGGGCGCGATTCTGTTCTGCATGCGGAAAACCGTTGGATGTGGATGATACGCCGGCGAATGCTCAGCAGCCGCTTCCTTCAGGTACACCAAAGGCGTCTGCTGATAGAAAAGCGACAAGCGATCCTGCTGTATCTCGCGCAGAGGGCCCTTCTCCGGCGCCCTCTGATCATATGTCCTTTGCGGCCTTTATGATGCAGCGTCGGCAGATCGGCCGTTTTGCTGTGCCTACGTTTGTCACCATTCTTGCAGCAATCATCTTTACCGCTGGTGTCGCTTACGCCCTGGTCAAAGCTTACGAAGCCTTTGTGCTGCCTCAAGCGCAGCAGCAGGAGCAGCCGGCTGCAGTCGAGGAGAAGTCGTCTAAAAAGAAGGTCGCGGCAACAAACAAGAAAGCACGCAGGGCTTACGAGGGCGTGGTTGCGCGTTACGAGGACTTTGCGAGCTATTGCGAGCGGAAGGGGGCTGGTGCTGCCAGCTACGACGACTGGGCCCAGGGACGCGGTGATGATTCTGGACTGGGGCAGATATTCGTTTATAACAACCAGACTGCCCCCGGCTTTTTAAGCTACTACTATGCTTTCGATGATTTGAATGGCGACGGAATTGACGAGCTGCTTGTTGGGTTTGTCGATGCGCAGAACGATATTTCGGCGATTGTGGGTGCCTACTGCTTTGTTGATGGAGAGGCCGTTTCGGTTATGCCTTCGTCAGAGATGGTAGAAGGCTCCAGCAATATGACGAATCAGTATGACGGTTTTATTGCTCAGGGGGAGAGCCAAGTCATTACTGTCTGTAAGGACGGCATCGTTAAATTTACTTGTAGTCAGGATTGTAACCAGGTAGATTTCTATATTTCGCTTACTGCAAAGGGTCCTGAGGTCGTAGACGCGGTGCAAATTCAAAAAAAGGAATTCGATAGGCAGAATGGCGCCTACTTGGTGAGGACCGTTGAGGATGGTGGCAAACCGCAGGAGGCGATGGTCCAGGGGCGTGAGGAAGCGTGCAGAATTCTTGACGAGGTTGCCGGGAAGTATCCGGAGGCCGACATTGAAATGCCGTCCGCAAGCAGCGATATGTGGAAGGCATTCAAAGGGGTGGAGCCTTCGGAGGGCTCTTTGAAGGACGGCTCTGGCACTGCGGACGATCGATCTGGCGCATCTCAAGCACCATCTGAAGCGGCATCCGATAGCAGTGACGATGGGGAGGCCGCTGCGCGCGGCGATGGCGTGATCGCCGACATGGATGCGTTCATTGCAAACGCCAAGCGCGAGTTGATTGTGCCAGATGACGCCTCTATTACGTTCAAGGTCGCTGATAAGCCAAACTATTGGGAGGGGGCGGCAACGTACGTTTGGTACGTCGAGTTTTATAAAGACGGAAAGGTCGTAGCGTCTGCGGAATGCGGCTCCGAAGGGTACCCATGTCGGTCGATTATGGCCTATCACGAGAGCTAGTAACTTTAACCGAGCCGTTTTGGCATTACAGCGCGCGCAGCTCTTATGCCTTTCCCCTTGTTCCATCCGACGAGTTTAGTTGCGGCTAAAACGGACGTTACGAAGAGTTGACCGAGAGGCCGAACGCGCTCGCCCGCTCAGCGGGTATGCCCCAAAAGGGCATCTGGGTTCGAACCCTCCCGGTTCTTCGTCAGTTGACCAAAGGTGCGACATTATTGCCGCTCATCGGGGGTGGCTAAATGAGATGACTTGAGGGCTATAATTAGCCAAGCTAAGTTGGGGACAGATTGAGGCGCACAGGCTTTCGATGCGCCTGCCGACTCGGCAGTTCACAATTTATTAGACACGCGGAACGCGTGGTTTGGGATTAATGAAAGGAATCAGCATGTCACTGTTCCATAGCGATAACGAAAAGGAAGAAAAGCACAGCGGAATTCTCGGTGCCTTTTCTGTCGACAATATCAAATGGGAGCCTGGCAACGACGAAGATGCCTCGCTTGTCTCATTCCGCTATCCCTACGAGGATTTTCCCAACGGGTCCTATCTTCAGGTTGCGCAATCGCAGATTGCCGTTTTTACCAACAATATGGGGGCGGGCAGTTCTACTGACGCTACGGGTGCCGGCGATTCTCAGGTAAGCGTGTTTGTCGGTCCGTGCAAGATCAAGCTCGACACGGGAGACAGCCGATTCGCCCCGTTCCGCAATGCCGCCCATTCGCTTACCGGCGGTAGCTCGGCGTTTCATTCCGTTGTGTACTTTATCAATACTAACTACATGAACGAGCTGCGCTGGGGCACGACCGAGCCCATCATCGTCCAAGACCCTGAGGAAGACGTCAACGTTCATGTTCGCGCCTTCGGTTTGTTTGGCGCGCATATCGAGCAGAATGACTCGAGCCTGGTTCCCATTCAGGTGAGGAAGTTCCTCGTTAAGGTCGTGGGCACGCGAGATCGCTATACGCGAGAAGAACTTACTTCCTTTATGCGGGCAAAAATCCTTGAGTATGTTCCTGACCTGCTTGCCAAGGCGATTGTTGACCAGGAGGTTTCCGTTCTTAAAATTGCGACGCATCTGAGCGACTTCTCGTCTCAGATGCAGGGCAAGCTCGTTAACTATTTCGATGAGTTTGGTCTCACGCTCGATAACTTCTCGTTCAACAGCATCAAGCCCTTCGAAGAGGATCTTGCTGCCATCAACGAGATGAAGATCCAGCGTAAGCGGAGCATTCTCGAGGCGCAGGGTAACGCTGCCCAGATGGACATCGAGTCCGAGGCACTTGCCAGGAAGCGTGCGCGCGAAGGCTACAACTATCAGCAGGAGCGCGGCATGGACGTAATGGAGAGTGCTGCGGGCAATGAGGGGAGTGCCGCATCGGGCCTCATGGGAGCCGGCATGGGACTCGGCATGGGCGTTGGCATGGGCGGTGCATTTGGAGCTGGCTTCTCCAACTTGGCCAACCAGGCCATGGGCGCTGTTGCTCCCATGGTTGGAACGGCTTCCGCGTCCGCAGGTATGCAAAACGGTCCCGTGTGTCCCAGTTGCGGAAACGTTAATCCGATGGGTGCTAAGTTCTGCCTGGAATGCGGACAAAAGCTCGAGCAGGGTGTTGCGTGTTTGGCGTGTGGGCATCTTAACCCGGTCGGTGCCAAGTTCTGCCTGGAATGCGGGAACCGGTTGATCTCGCCAAGGTGCCCGAGCTGCGGAGCCGAGTTGCCCGAAGGGACCAAATTCTGCCCCGATTGTGGAACTAAGATCCAATAAGGAGAAACAAAGATGAACGGTTCTGTTAAACGTGTCATTTTGGGCGAGGCAATCGTCTTGGTGGCGTGGCTTGTAATCATGTTTGTCTGCAAAAACGCGCTGATGAATCCTATCGTCTTTGCTATGTCGCTTGGCTTTGGGGTTTTGGCTTTTGCGGTGGCTTCGATTTCGGCTACCATGTCCGATAGGCAGTCCACGGTCAAAAGCACGACCGAAATCCATTATTTGCCGGTCGCATCCAGCTGTGCCTACTTTGTCGTTGCCCTTCTGGCCAACACGTACTTTGTGTTTGCGGCATATGGGTGGGGCGGCAGCACGATTCCAGTTGTCGTAAACGTTGTCCTTCTTGCTGTGCTTGTCCTTGTGCAGATGGGTCTAGCCTTCAATGCCCGCCAGGTGGACCAAAAGGTTGCCGCCGTGGCGGCAAAGACGGTTCAAACGGCGCAATTTGCATCGTATGTGGGACAGCTCCTTGCCGTAGCGCAAGACGCTCAGGTCAAAGCCGAACTCAAAGTGCTCAAAGACGACATCTCCTTTAGTTCCAACATGTCGCAGCCCCATGCTCAAGAGATTGAGCGACAGTTCTCCGCTGCGCTCGAGGCCGTCTCGAATTCCATGAGTGCCGATGAGCCAGCAGATGTTACGGTTGGCCTTGTCCATGATGCGCGCCGTATCTGGAAAAAGCGCAATGCGGCGCTGACCGCTGTCAAATAAGAACTCGTGTTGCTTTTTGCCAGGGCACTTTGATGGTTGAAGTGGGGGAAGCTATTGGAAATCAACGGAATAACTTGCGAGGGCTGCGGCAGCACCGATGTCGAGTTTGACCCCGCAACGCGAAAGGTTCATTGCAACCAGTGCGGCCGCGAGATGTATTATTCGCGGGCGCGTCTGGGGGCCACGGGCAAAGTCGCGTTTGCCAAGGACAATGCCATCAAGTTTTTTAAGGGTGGTAACTTTCCGGAGGCCCGCAAATTTGCCGCGGACGTGCTCAATATGATGCAAGACAACGCGGCGGCACAGTTTATGGTTGCGTACTGCGATGAGTTTTGTGAAGGTCTTTCGGGTTCGATGGTGGTTTTCTTTAAAAGGGCCGAAGATATCCCTCTCGAATATGACGAAGTGCGTGACTTGATCGACTTGTTTGAGTCGACGCTCTACAACATGCGTGACTTTGAGGTTCAGATGGTATCGCTCGTGGTCGCCAATATGCAGAGCATGGAGGATCGGCCTCGGCTTGAGAGCTTTATCGATGCTGTGTGCCCGTTCTGCATAGCGCGGTATGCTTCGGAAGACTTTATGACTGCAGAGCGGGAGAGTTTCTATCAAGATATCGCCGCCAACTGCAACATACCCAAAACGTGTCTCGCACTACTCAAGGGCATTAGAGAGAACCCCGGGTCCCCCTATAAAACTGGTTCGTTTGCGTTACGAAGAAGGACCTCGTACTTTCTCGAACACTATGTGGAGCCCGTCGGGCGCATCGTCAATTCGATGAAGGCAAGCCAATACAAACAGAAGTTTCTTGTGGCCTATCAGCAGGTGTCCGAGCAATACCGAAGCATGGCCTCTCAATAAAGCAGATGGCGGGCGCTTACTCGCTTAAAGCTATTGGATGATCTAAACAGTGCAAACTGAAAGGTGGTACAGATGAGTGATTCGGGAGTAGATACTGTCCTTATCGAGCGCAGGATCGCCGCTATTGGAACAAAAGTTGACCAGATGACCACGAAGGTCGATAAGGTCGAATCGCAAATGGAGGAAGTGCGGAAGGACCTTAAAAAGCTCCGAAAGGACTTTCTCGAGATGATGCTCGAGCAGCGTCGTACCGCCGCACTTGAGCAGGCGACTACGGAGCTCGTGAGCGTCCGGCAGGAGATGGACAAAAAGTTCGGCAACTACTCAGTGGTTCGAAACACCATGGTCGGTATTCTCCAGGCAACCGATGCGGCGCTCGTGCGCAAGGCGACGATTTCGACGGTCTCCGAGGAGTTAATGATCTCTACCCCGGACTACTGGCTGGCACCTGTCCTGGTTGCCCTTGCGGCATGGATCAACAACAACCGAGATCTTGCAGAGCGCGCAATACGCGAGGCTGTCAAACGTGACAACGAGCACACGTCGCTTGCGATGGCTCTGATCTGCAGACGTAATAACCGCACGGCTACGTGCTACGAATGGCTAGCGCGCTACTTCTCGACGCAAAACGCCGCTCGCATCGATGCCGATGCGATGGTCTACATCGATGCCTATATCAACGGCATCTTCGGAACCGACGAAAAGCACCTGTGCGACGACTATATGGCGGGCTGGATCGAGCAGATCAGAAATCAGAGCCCTGAGTTCGAGAATGAGCAGTCAGAGTCATGGGCGGAGTACTTTACCGGCTACGAGGAGGATATGAGCTCGAGATATCCGGCGCTCAAGGTGGTGGTCAAGGAGTTTGACTACATCAATAAGTATCTCGGAAAAGTCGAGGCAATCGAGAGCATCTCCAATGACTTCGCCGACCTCAAGGCTTCTGATGTTGACGAGAGGACGCTTGCCGAGCAGGTTGACAGGCATTTGATGGAGCTCGTTAACTCCGATGACTCCAAGGAGCGAAATTTGCGCCGCCAGGAGGAGTATCTTCTTGCGGTCAAGGCATTTGGCGGAGACGTGGATCGCGCCCGAGAGCTCGTCAATCGTCGCCGCGATGAGAAGCGTCAGCAGACGATGAACATCATCGACCAGATGACACGCTCGATGCGCGACCAGAGTGCGTCTGTGGATGTGCATAAGAAGAAGACCGCGATTCAGTTTTTGGGTTCCTATATCAACGGTGGTTTCAACCGGTATCGCAAGAGCGACATCCCCGAATTTCCGCAGGCGATCACCCTTGACTTTGACGGATGGACAAGCAGGGCGGTTACCGGCGATGAGGGTAATGCGCTGCGCGGCGATTATGTTCGCTATGTCGGTGAAGAGAAGAAAAAGGAGCTCGCTGAGCTTGATGTCAAGGTTGCGAAGGGCAACAAGAGCCACAAGATAGCGGCCGTTGTCCTCGCTGTTTTGGGAGTAGCTTTCTTTGCGTTTGTAAACCAGGTTATTGGCATTCTGCTTCTTGCGGGGGCTGGCTATTGTCTAGTAAAGACGAGCCTCTCGGGCAAGCAGCGCGCTGCGGAGGCAGAAGAGATTGAGGCCAAATACTCCAAACGCATCCAGGAAGGCTGTTCCGAGATCGATCTGGCACTTAATCAGTGGAAGAGCGCGAAGGAAACTGCGGCCGAGCGCAGCGACCTGCTTAAGCTTGAGAAGGTTGCCTAGCCGGTAGGATTTGTCTCGATAATCCATGAATGGAGTGAAAAAGATGGCTGATGAAGTGACTGATTTCGACCATAACGATGCTGCAATGCAGGACCTCGATGCATTGAGCGAGCTCGATAGTCTGTTTGAAGAGGACGAGCGACTGAAGCAAGCTGAGAACAATGTTTTGACCCAAAATCTCACGGGCTTTGCAAACTGCTTTCCCGATTGGGATTTGCATCCGCCGGTAGCGTAGAAAAGCGCTTGAAGCACAAGCTGCGATCATTTGGAAACATCGATGTTTCTGCGGGCTAGAAGCCATGGGGCTTTTGGCCCGCTGGCTTTCATATGCCGGTCGGCGGCATAGGGCATCAACCGTATTCTAGGTTCTTGGACGCCAGGCCGACTCACTTCGGATCGGGCGCTACACCACCTTTCTCGACACTACCAATCTGATAGGGCCTCGTCCGTGCGCGGGTGGGGCCCTTTTGCGTGGCCTTTCATGTTTGCTATACTGCTAGCAAGTAGAGAGGAGCCGCTATGGGTACAGCAACGGTGCAGCTCAACACGCGAATCGATCCTATGCTCAAGGCCGGTGGCGATGCGGTCCTGACTCGCAATGGATTGGGGCCGAGCGATGCCATTCGTGCGCTTTGGGCCTATCTCGTCGAGCATCAAACGTTGCCGGGATTTATGGCGGCGGATAAGTGCGAGGCACCCCGTGCAGAGAGCCTGGCCGAGCAGGGGTGTGGCCTGGCTTTTTCCTCGTTGGGGTTAAGCGCGTCGGATTTTGCACCGGCTGAATCTTCGGCAGAAGACTGGGATGCCGTACGGGATGATATGTATGATGCGATGATTGCCGACATCGAGGCGAATTGCCGATGATTGAGGCAAAGCATCTCTTGGTAGATACGAACGTTTGGCTCGATTATTACCTGCAAGAGGGGGCGTTCGACGAAGCGAGAAGATTGGTTGAACTGGCCGAGGCAGGCAAGATCGACCTTCTGTATGCGCCAACGACGGCAAAGGATGTATTCTATATTTTGCCTCGGCGTCTAGCCCGGCGGAATGCGAATGGGATTAACGTGTCGTTTGCCTCGGCGTCATGGGCCTGCATCGAGCATATGATGCAGGTGGCGACGGCCTCTCCGCTTTCGTTGGCAGAGTGCGAAATGGCGCGCATGCTTGGCAAGCGCATGCCAGATCTTGAAGACAACCTCATCATCGCTTCGGGCGAGACGGCAGATGTCGACTATGTGGTCACGAGCGACCGGCGCATGCTGGAGGAGATGCCCGAAGTTTGCCTGACGCCTGCCCGCGCACTCGATATGATCGGGATCCTAAACTAACCGTGCCGGTCTCGTTTCGCTATCATATGGGGCATTGTGAACCTCATACAACTTTGGAGGACGGTATGGCGGATAACGCCGAGATGCTATTCTCGCCTGAGCTGGTGTTTTTTGATTGGGAGTGCGCGACGCCGGGTGAGGTGTTTGCGCGCCTCGAGGACGAGCTTGCCCCGCGCGGCTACATTGCATCCGGTTGGCTCGATGCCGTCCGCGCGCGCGAGGATGCCTATCCCACGGGCCTTGCCATGCCGGCGGCCAACATCGCCATCCCGCACACCGATCCGGGGTTTGTGGCTAAGCCCTATATCGCGGTGGTGAAGCCCGCATCGACCGTGACGTTCAGTGCTATGGCAGGCATGGGCTCCCCCGTGCCGGCGCAGGTCATCATCAATCTGGGCATTGCCGAGCCGGGCGGCCAGGTTGAGGCCCTGCAAGCGCTTATGAATATCTTTATGGATGTCGACGCCGCAGCCGATGTGCTCGGCCAGACCACGTGCCAAGGCATGGTCGATGCCATCCGCCGCCACTTTTAGGGTCGGCACTTGGGGACTGCCCCAAACTGCCGGCAGAAAAGGAACGTCCCTAATTGCCGTCTGCCAGAGCGGTCCCCTTTGCACCAAAATGGTGCAGATTAACCTGTCCCCCATGCACCAGGTGTGCCGCGGGGGCTGCGTTGTGACACAATGGCGTTTGTTCGATTCGTGATGCGAAAGGCCAAACATGGCAAATAAGAAAAAAAACCCCGAGGCCGCACCGACGCCCGAGCAACAGGCTCGCGTCGCCTCCAGCTCTCGTCAGAAGCAGCGCAAGACCTATGTGTCCAAGACCGTCAAGATCGTCCTAGTGGTCATCGGCGTGCTGGCAATGCTGCTTTCCGTCTCGGCCATGGCGTGCTCCGGCCTGATGTCGCAGACTGAAAACGCCAGCTCGGGCTATAAGCTCACCGGCGGTGTGGCTGCCACTATCAACGGCACCAACCTCACCGAGGACACCGTGACCAAGCAGATCATGAGCATGCGCACGTCCCATGGCTACACCAAGGACAAGGACTGGGCACAGTATCTGGTCAACAACGACCTCACGCCCAAAAAGTACCGCGAGCAGCTCATCGACTCCTACACGCAGCAGATTCTGCTTCAACAGGCGCAGAAGGAAAACGGCGTGACCGTCTCGGACGAGGAGGTCGAGAAGGCCTGGAAGGACGCCTGCAAGAGGTCCGGTGGCGCCAAGGCCTTTGAGAAGACGCTTAAGACCTATGGCTACACCGAGGACACCTACAAGGGCTCGCTCAAGGAGAGCCTGGCGCAGCAGAAACTCAAGGATGCAGTAGCACCCACAAGCAAGCCCAAGGACAGCGAGATTGTCGATTACATCAACGAGAACCTGCCCAAATACAATGACGCCCGTCGCTCGTCGAATATTCTAATCAAGGTCGATTCTGGCGCATCTGACGAGGACAAGGCCGCCGCCAAGGCCAAGGCGCAGGAGTGCCTGGACAAGATTAACTCCGGCGAGCTGAGCTTTGAGGACGCTGTGAAGCAGTACTCCGACGATACCGGCTCCAAGGATAAGAAGGGCGATGTGGGCTGGGACAAGCTCACCACCTTCGTCGACAGCTACCAGAAGGCGCTCGAGGGGCTCAACAAGGGCGATGTGAGCGACGTCGTCGAGTCGACCTATGGTTACCACATCATCAAGTGCACCGACTACTTCCATGTCGATAGCCAAGTCGATGACATCAAGCAGGTACCCAAGGACATCAAGAAGTACGTCTCCAATGTGGTGAAGACGCAGGCAGAGAGCGCTGCGTACAGCGAGTGGCTGGAGCAGTACAAGAAGGACGCCGACATCACCGTGAACCCCATGCCCAAAGACGTGCCGTACAACGTCAGCCTGAAGGGCGTCACCAAGAGTTCGGCCGACGATTCGTCGAAGACTGAGTAATCATGGGGCGGCGCTCGTGCGAGTGCCGCCCGCACTATTGAGGAGGATTTGCAGATGACCAACGAAGAGCTGCAGAAGGAAATGATTGCGGCCATGAAGGCTAAGGACAAGGTTCGCCTGTCCATCATTCGCCAGGTCAAGGCCGAGGTGAAGAATATCGAGGTCAACGAGCGCCGCGATGTGACCGAGGAAGACGTCAACAGTATGATCAAGCGTCTGATTAAGCAGACGAGCGAGACGCTGGAGATGTCCATCAAGGCCGGCACCGACCAAGAGCGTACCGACAATCTGACCGAGCAGGTCAAGATTCTGGAGAGCCTGCTGCCCGCGCAGGTTTCGGGCGAGGAACTCGAAGCCCTGATTGATCAGGTTATCGCCGAGCTGGGCGCCACGTCCAAGAAGCAGATGGGCCAGGTCATGGGCGCGCTCGGCAAGGCCACCGGCGGCAACTTCGACAAACCGGCAGCAGCAAAGATTGTCGGCGCAAAGTTGGCGTAAGTGCCGGCCGACACATAGCCGATGCTGAGGGGCGTGACCATCGCGGTCGCGCCTTTTTTGTTGGCCGATGAAGGGCGCCTCCCCTGGCTGGTCATTGGGTGCTCATTGGGGACAGACTTAAATGAGTGCCCAATGAGCAGGCACTCATTTAAGTCTGTCCCCAATGAGTGGGTTAAAGGTTGCGGGTTCTTTACGGGAATGTAGTGTGGGCTGCGGAAACGTGGTTCTTTCCGTACAATAGTGCAATTCGTGTAAGCGCAGGAAAGGGACATTCATGGCAGACATGATCGAGATCAAACATCTCAACAAGTACTTTGGCGACCTGCATGTGCTCAAAGATATCAACCTCACCGTCAAACGCGGCGAGAAGCTCGTAATGATCGGGCCTTCCGGCTCGGGTAAGTCGACGCTCATCCGTTGCGTCGATTATCTGGAGGAGCCCACGTCGGGCGAGGTCGTCATCGACGGTACGCCGCTCACCAAAAAGAATCACCTGGAGATGGCTCGCAAGTATAGCTCCATGGTGTTTCAGCAGTTCAACCTGTATCCCAACATGACGGTGCTGGGTAATCTGACGCTCGCGCCCATCAAGCTGCAAAAGAAGAGCAAGGAGGAGGCGACCGAGATCGCCATCGCCGCGCTCAAGCGCGTCGGCATGGCGCATAAGGCCGGCGAGTATCCGCAGAATCTCTCGGGTGGTCAGCAGCAGCGCATCGCCATCGCCCGTGCCCTGTGCACCAAGCAGCCCATCATCCTGTTTGACGAGCCGACCTCGGCGCTCGACCCCGAGATGGTCCAGGAGGTTCTGGACGTTATGATTGAGCTCGCGCAGGAGGACATCACCATGATCTGCGTGACGCACGAGATGGGCTTTGCGCGCCAGGTGGCCGACCGCGTCATCTTTATGGAGGACGGCCGCATTCTGGAGGAGGGCACGCCCGAGCACTTCTTCGATAACCCCGAGAACCCGCGCTGCCGCGAGTTCCTGTCCAAGATTCTGCACTAGGCGCGGTGGTGGACATGACGGATATGACGAGGGCGGCCGTGACGCGCCGCCGTTTTTTGCAGCTGGCTGGCGCCGGCATGCTTGCGCTGACGGGGACCGCGCTTACCGGTTGCGGCAACTCCACCAGCGGCGAGGGCTCCGACAAGGGGTCCAAGCTTGCGGCCATCAAGTCGCGTGGCCATCTAAATGCCGGCGTTAAGAAGGACGTTCCCGGCTATGGCTATTACGACACCGCCAAGGGCCGCTTTGAGGGTATGGAAGTCGATTTGTGCTACCAGATCGCCGCTGCCGTCTTTGGCGTGAGCTACAAGGAGGCCCGCGCCCAGGAGCTTGTCGAGTTTACCGACGTAACGCCCAAGACGCGCGGCCCGCTGATCGATAACGGCCAACTTGACGTGGTCGCGGCGACCTACACCATCACCGACGAGCGCAAGAAGAGCTGGGATTTCTCGACGCCGTACCGCACCGACTACGTGGGACTCATGGTCAAGAAGCGTTCGGGCTTTACCTCGATTGAGGATCTGGACGGCAAGGTCATTGGCGTGAGCCAGGGCGCCACCACGCAGAGCCTGATTGAGCAGATGATCAAGGACAACGGCTTTAGCTGCAAGCCCGAGTTTAGGGCCTTTAGCGGCTACCCCATCATCAAGAGCTCGCTCGACGCCGGCAATATCGACGTCTTTGCCATGGACCGCTCCACGCTGGCCGGTTACATGAACGAGACCGTTGAGCTGCTGCAGCCCGAAGTCAAGTTTGGCGAGCAGGGCTACGGCGTGGCGACCAAGAAGGGCTGCGACCTTTCGGCCGTGGTCGATCAGGTGATTTGCGATCGCCTGGCCGATGGCTGGCTCGACCAAGAGGTCAAGACCTGGGGTCTTGTATAGGCGCATCGTCCAAGGAAGGAATCAAATGCTCGAAGGATTATTTGACGCCGACCGTTGGTCGACGACATTTCAAAACATGGGGCCCTTCTGGGAGGGCTTTGGCGTGACGCTGCAGGTGGTCGTTGCCGGTCTGCTGCTGTCGCTGGTGCTGGGCACGCTGCTGGGCGTGTTCTCTACCACCCGTTCGCGCGTGCTGCGTGCGATCAGCCGCGTGTACGTGGAGTTTTACCAGAACACCCCGTTGCCTGTGCAGGTGCTCTTTATGTACATGGCCGGTCCGCAGTTTTTGCAGGCCATAACCGGTGCCGACCAGCCGGTGCGTATCGCGCCGTTTGTGCTGGGCTTTCTGGGCGTGGGCCTGTATCACGCGGCCTACATCTCGGAGGTCATCCGCACCGGCATCGAGGCCGTTCCGCGCGGTCAGATGGAGGCGGCTCAGAGCCAGGGCTTCACGCGCGCGCAGGCCTACTGGTACATCGTGCTGCCCCAGACGTTCAAGATCATCCTGCCGCCGCTGTGCAACCAGGCGCTCAACCTGGTCAAGAACACGTCGGTGCTGGCGCTCGTGGCCGGCGGCGACCTTATGTATCGCTCCGACAACTTCGTGAGTCTCTACGGTTACCTGCAGGGATACATCGTTTGCTGCCTTATGTATTTCATCATCTGCTTTCCGCTCGCCATGCTGGTGCAGTGGCTCGAGCGCCGCTCCAAGGAGCGTCCGCGCGGTGTGAGCCTGGCCGAGCTGGGGCTCGACAACGTAGAGGAGGCCTAGCGCATGGAAATCTTCAACGCGACCAACCTGCTCTACATCTGGGGCGGCTTTGTTAAGACGATCGAGATCTCGGCGCTGTCGATCTTTTTCTCGCTCATCTTTGGCACGGTGCTGGCGCTCGTCAAGAGCTATGCGCCCCGCCCGTTCCGCATTTTGGTGAGTGCCTATATCGAGTTGTTCCGCTGCACGCCGAACCTGCTGTGGATCCTGTTTATCTACTTTACGGTGCAGGGTCTGGACATTGTGATCTCGACCATCGCCTTTACGCTGTTTACCAGCGCCGTTATGGCCGAGATTGTGCGCGGCGGCCTCAACTCGATTCCGCGTGGCCAGTTTGAGGCGGCGCAGAGCCAGGGCTTCGGCTTCTTTGCCACCATGCGCTATATCATCCTGCCACAGACGTTCAAGACGATCATTCCGGCCCTGTTTAGCCAGTGCACGACCGTCATCAAGGACAGCTCGTATCTTTCGGGCAT
>CAVCBD010000022.1:0-27439 GCA_963599935.1 Acutalibacteraceae bacterium
GCAGAAAGCGTCTTAGGTTTAAAAGAGCCGTTCGTTGATCTTAAAGACATTCCAGAAGAAGCGCGGAATATAATTGAAGAAGATTTTAAATGGTCATTTTCTTATGACCTATTCTTCCATCATAAAGGGGTGGGGGATGGACTTTGGTTCAACTCAAACCAGGAATCCGAAGGAACAAAAGCGGCTCTAGCGTTTTTCTTCGTGGCTCTAAACTCGTTAAGCAGCGGAAGTCTGGCGCTCATTGATGAACTAGATTCGAGCCTTCATCCCACGCTCCTACGCGACTTTGTTTCACTGTTTTCTGATCCTGAAACAAATCCAAATGGTGCGCAGCTTATCTTTTCTACTCATGATGTCACCTTGATGACGCGAACGAGCCCCATGGAAGAGGTGCTTGAACGCGATCAGGTCTGGTTTGTTGAAAAGGATTCAGAGGGAACTTCTCAATTAATTGCCGCTATGGAGTATTCTCCTCGCGCAAATGAGAATCTGGGCCGCAATTATTTGAACGGTGTCTATGTGCCACTGCCCAACCCAAGCTTTCATCAACTTATGGCCCAACTCATGAAAGAAGGCGCTGACATAAATGGCTAAGGCAGAAAGGAGAGGGCTTGCTCGCGGACGCAAAAAGCAAACGAGAGCAAAGCGAAAGCGCCATCTGATTGTGTCCAACGGCAGGGTGACCGAAACCGAATACTTCAACTTCCTAATTAATGAAATGGATGTTCGCGGAAGTGTGCGATATCGGTATATCGACGGAGATCCGCTAAAGGTAGCGAAGAAGGTGTCCCGTGAGCTCGAGTCAGATAAAAAGGCCGTTAAAGCAGGCGAAATAGACGAACTAAATTCTGTATGGATTGTTGTTGACTCGGACGAGTTCAGGAATCTAGCTGCTGCAGAGCGCGAAGCCAGGGTCAAAGGAGTCAAACTTGCAATTTCCAATCCATGTTTTGAAGTATGGCTTATTGACCACGTTTCGCCATGCTCTGAAAGTCATGCATCGACTCCTCAATGCGAGAAACGGGCCCGCGATCTTGGCGTGCTAAAATCCACAGACCCTAACAGGTCGTCCGCGTCAAAGTACAAGTCTGTAAATCTAGATATGATTAGCGGCAACAAGGGTCAGGCTTTAGTCAACGCTGCTAAGCACAATACAGATGAAAAGCGTCGCATAAGACAGAGCAATCCGGACAACGTCTCCTCTTATCAAGTGTGGACGGACTTGCCCGAACTTATAACTGACGTATTTGATTCTGGTAAATAACGGGAGATGGAGCACGCGCATTTAATCGCGCGGGCTCCATCTCCTTTCACCGACTGGCAAAACGATTTACACCTAATTTTGTGAATCAATCACGGGTTTTTGCTGTGCCCACTGCCCGATCTCGCTACACTAATAACTGCTGTTACCAGGTAGTTTCTGGCGCAGTTTCCATTGGCTCTAGCGAAGATCGGAGCGGTTATGTTTGCTGCCACGTTCCACACTAGCCGTCTCTGCATCCTGTTTACAGCCATGGCCTGCCTATACGTTTTGCTGGGCGGGCCTTCTTGCGCCGCGGGCGCGGAGAGCCTGTTCATCGCCGGCGCCACGTACTACGAGCCGGGCGCGTCGGGCCCCGGATGGGCCTGGACCGATGTCGACCATCTGGAGCTTAACGGCTACACGGGCGAGGCCATCGGTGCCGACGGCGACCTGGTGGTGACGCTGACCGGGCAGAACACTGTTGTTGAGACGAGCGCGCCCGACGTGGACATCTCGCGTTGCGGCATGGAGGTGTGGGGCGATCTGACGCTCCGCGGCACCGGGTCGCTGGTGGCCACGGGCTCGCAGTGCGGGATCTACGTGTCGGGGACGCTCGCGGTGGACGGCTGCAAGGTTGACGCGCGGGCCGACGGCGCCGGCATCGCGGATGCGCGGGCGGCCGGCGTGATCGCGGACGGTCTTGCCGTTCGCGTCGGTGGGCGCGTTGTCGCCGCGGGCGCGGGCTCCGGGGCGGGCGTTCGCGCCTATGGTGCGTGCCTGCTGGGCGGGGCCGCTGGCGGCGGCACGGGCGGGCAGCTTACCGTCGATGCGTCCTGGCTGGATGCGTCGGGCACCGACGGCGGCGTCGCCTGCCTAAGCGGGTCGCTTGCATCTGCGCGTTTTGTGGCGCCTGCGGGCGGGGCCTTTGGCGCAGGCGGCGTGGTTGATGCCGACGGGTCCGTGGCAGCGCATGTGTCGATCGAGCCCGAGGGCGCTGCTGGCCCGGCGGGGGAGAGCGATGCGCGCGATGTGCCGGGGGATGGTCCTTCCGTCCCTGGCACTGACCCCGCTACCGGAGAGCCAGCTACGGATCCGTCGACGAATCCCACTCTGAAGCCAGCGGCCGCGACTAAGACGGTGACCACGACAACAGTGACTAACAACACGGCCGCCAAGACCTCCAGGCCCAAGGCCGCCACCGCGACGACCGCCTCGCTCCCCAAGGCCGGTGATAACTGCTGGATCGACGCATCCCTAACGCTTTTCTTACTCGGTATAGCGCTCCTATGCGCCGCGATTCGCTGCTAAAACGCTCGATTTCCAGAAGCGAAGAGAGAATCGAACCGTCAAGCCCAAACCGATCTCTAGCAACAAATCATCGGCTAGATATAGTCCAGGCCGATATCCCGTATCCAACTAAGCTCCTTCCCCTATGTCCCCTTTGGGGGCAGTCACTGTTGCTATGCCTTGGTGCTATACTCGGATGCCTAAGGAAGTGGTTCGTATGTACTTGAGCGATACTAAGATTCAGGAGCTAATCGACAGCAAGGTGCTTATCAATGCCGATGCTTCGAACATCGGACAGGTTACGTATGACTTGCGCACCGAGGGGTTCTACATCAACGAAAGCAAGCAATCCGAGGTAGAGCTTGGCCCCGGAGATTCGGCATTCGTCTCTTGCGTTGAATGTGTTGCGTTGCCAAACGATTTGACCGCGAGCGTGCTTCTGCGTAATTCGCGCATTCGTCAGGGGCTCTCTTTGGATGCGCCGCTATATTTCCCCGGGCATGGAACACGGCTGTTCTACCGTGTTACAAACGTAAGCGGCAACACTATTACGCTCGATAAGTCTAAGGGTATAGCGCAGGTTGCATTCCAGCACGTTGACGGCATGGTGGCCCATCCTTACCATGGCGCTTTCTCTGATGAGCTCAACTTTAACGGACTTGCAGATTATTCCGACGTCTATGCCGGGGAACTTAAAAAGGTCGAGGACAAAAAGAAAGAAATCGCCAATATCGAGTCCCGTATCTATGGCAACGTCCTGGCCCTCTTCGCCATTTTCGCCGCGATCTTTACGCTCGTAAACGTCAACGCCGGAGGTCTGTCCTCCAATATAACAACCGTCAACTTTGTTGCACTCGACCTGCTGATTATTGGCGGTTTTCTGGTTCTTGCATCCGCAATCGAGACCTTCCTTGTTAAAGACAGGGAAAAGAAGGCGTGGCTTCCACTCGGGATAGGTGTCGCGTGCATTGTCGTTGCTGTTATCCTTGCATTTCAGTAAGTAGGGTGGCTTAAGTCGTGGGAGACTTGACCTGAGGTACGATCAATTGCTCATGATTGAGGGTATTGGCTTACGCCATTACCCTCACTTTCTTTGAATAGGACAAAAGACAGGGCCAGCTGTCAGAGTTCGTGTCTTATAGGAATAATTCAATTCACGCCGCGTTACATCTAGTCTGCTCTTTATACTTGGATATCAACACTAAGGAGGCAGCCGTGCTTTGGAGCTACGCTCAGCTTGATGATGGCACCCAGTTTGCCTACTCAGAGACAAGAGAAGACGGAACCGTTCGCGTGGCCGTCGAGCGCCCGGTTGACTTTGGCTTTGACCATGCGGAATGCTTCTTGCCTGCGGTCAAATGGTTCAACGTCGAAGGATTTACTGCTGATGACCTCAATTTCTTGACTGAATTTGTTAGATCAAGCGCCCCGTTTATCTTCGAGCTCGCCGAACGCCAAAAAGCCGGACCGGCGGTTTCGGCGCTAGCCCTCTGACGTTCTATTGTTGAACGGCAAATAGCCCATGATTTCGCCTTCCGACATATCCACTGCGGTCTCCCGCGTGCTGGCTCGCTACGACGTCCGCGAGGCATATCTGTTTGGCTCGTTCGCCCGAGGCGAGCAAGCGCCCGATAGCGATATCGACTTGCGTTTAGTCTGCGGCAACACCATGACGTTCGGCACGCTTTACGAACTCTCCCTTGAGCTCGAGAATGAACTTGGCGAAAAGTTGATATCGTCACCAACCCACCAGAGCACATGCGCCCGGCCTTCCTCAAAAGCATCGAGCAGGATGAGGTGCTTGTTTATGAAGCGCTGTAAAAAGGACGAGGGGCTTGCGAATATTTGGGTTAGATAGAACGGCTCACCGCCTTAGGTTAACGAAGGCGATTGCGGGACTTCTTAACCCGCCTTGCATCGTTTTCCATTTATTTATATGCTTGTCCTAGAATTTGGTCGTAAGGCGCGACCAACGGAATCAAAAGAAAGCCTACCGAGAAGATCTTGGTCGCAGAGCACGACCAACGCAATCAAAACAATGCTCGCGGAGAAGGCGCCTTCAATCCCTCTGGTTGAAGGCGCGTCATGTGTACGTGTTATCGCAAGTAAACGTCCCTCAGCACCTCAACGACCTGTTGTGCCTCAACACCCTTGATCCTGATTGTTTTGGGATCGACGGGGTCCGATTCGTAGGCCTCAATGAAGCGCCTCATGTCAGCAAGAACACCCTCGCTCATGGCGGGGCGCTCGTTGCCCGCGAGCAAGGTGGCGAGGCGGCAGACGTCGTTACGGTGCTTCTTCACGCTCTTCTCATCGACTGCCTTTCCATCTGCACGCTTGGCAGACAGGTCGAGCCACGCCTTTGCTTTGAAGGGGATTAGTCCCTCGACCGACAGGACAGCGACGCCGCCCGCCGATACTCTGTTCTCCACGAGCAATTTGTAGTACTCCTCGTTCAGCAGAATCGCAAAAAGACTAGAAACCTCCTCGCCGATGTGTATCGGCATAAGGCCGGAATCTCCGTCGCGCAGGTTGATGTCGGTGCGTGCAAATAACTCCAGCATGGCGGGGAAGGCCGGGTCCTTCGGCTTAGAGAACCGGTAGAACTGCGGCTTCCCGCTACTTTTTTGTTTGTTCTCGTACCCGCCTTCCCGGACAAAGTCCCAGAAGACGCGGCCGAACTCAGGCGTCAGCGCCTCCACCAGTAGGACTAGATCGAGATCTTTCGTTGCCCTGAAATCTTGCCCGACCTCGCCGAACAGCAGGTCGCAGGCTCCGCCACCGATTAGGACATATTCGCCCTCGCGGCCCGCGAAGCGTTCTCTGAACTTATCGATTCCCCTCATAATCAACCCCAAGCACTCGATTTAAGACGTACTCGATCTCGCCCGCGACGCGCGGGTCGTCCCTCACATCGTCGGGAAGGGACAGGATGGCGGAAAGCGGGTCGACAACACACCCGGGCGCTGGCTCGGGCTCGTAGCGCAGTACCTGCACTACGCATGCGGGCTCCTCTGGTTCGTCGAATCCAGCGTTACGTGCACCGGTCGCCAGCCCTAGGACGCGCTCTTGCGCTTTGGTCGCGGTGAAAGTTGGCCAGGGGTCGTCCTGCAGCATCGAGATCTCACTCAGCGCCGAAACTCCTCCTGGTGGAAGGCCCACATCGGGTACGCGGGTCAGGCGATGCTCCCTTGCGACCGGACTTGCCATGTATGGTTCCAGCCGCCGCCACAGCGCCATCTTATTCCGGTCGGGGCGTAGGACCCGTCGGCGCCCTTCGGACACGATGATCGAGGGGTCGACAGCAGCGAGTTCATCGAAAGCGCGCGAGACGGTCATCTTTGCTACGGCGAGAACGTTCGCTGCCTGAGTTACGTTGGCTCCTTCGAGTTCACCGTAGAGCGCCATGATGGCGAGACGCTGCGCCTGGGGCGAGAGCGTCTCGACGCTCACCTGCTTACGGTCGCCCGCATGGCCCTTGCCACCATTCAGAGCGACTCCCAGGAACGGCAGGTACACCTGCTTGTCTGTAGTTACGAAGGCGAGGCCGGCCTCAAGCATTCGCTCGACCCTGTAGCCCGTGGCGCTCTCGAGAGCGAAAGCCACGGGAATCCCCAGAGCTGTCTCCAGCGTGTTGCGGTGTTTCGCCATGGTCTTCACCGTCGCGCTCTCGATGGGAGAAGCCATCACGAACGGCACGCCGAAGGCGGTCCACCGCTCAAGGGAGTACAACCCCCTCAGATACAGGGGAAGCCCCGAGACGTCAATGGGCTCACGCTCGACCCTCGAATGTAGCATCTTCTCAACGAATTCCCGCATGTTTCGCCTCCTTTTGTAACATTCTATTTGGAATGTAACATTAATGATGTTACAAGGCAAAAGATTTAGTTACATTTAAAGATGTCCTGTGCATACTTCCGGACTGGGCGAGTCTTAGAAGCCAGTATTGAACTCAAACTCGGTTCCATACGCCCTCTTGCTCTTTGAATACATGTATCGCCCTAGCGATAGTGCGCTATACTATCGCTAGGGCGATACATGTTAGGAGGCTCGCGTGGAACTGGGGCATGGTTCTCAGAAAATCATTGAGACTCCCCAGCTTGGCCTGGGGAAAGTCCATAACGACTATGGACAGGGATTCTATTGCACAGAGAGTCTCGATCTTGCAAGGGAATGGGCATGTTCGCGTGATTCCGATGGCTTTGCGAATCGCTATGAACTCGATATGGCCGATCTCAAGGTACTCGACCTGCTATCGCCGCAATATTCAGTTATGCATTGGATAGCGTTGCTTGTAGAGCATCGTTCATTCCGAAAGGACACCGCCGTCGCTGTGGGGGCATGCGAATACCTTCGCGATCATTTTTTGCCTGATGCTAACGCTTACGATGTGATTAGAGGATGGCGTGCGGATGACTCGTACTTCAGCTATGCCAGGGCGTTTGTAAACAATACGATCACCATTGACCAGCTCGGTCGAGCGATGAGGCTCAGCAACCTTGGAGAACAGATTGTGCTCAAAAGCGAGCGCGCGTTTAAGAGCGTTCGGTTTGCTGGATTTGAACGTGCGCCACAAGCTCTATATGGCCCATTGGCCAAGGACCGAGATGAGTTGGCAAGGGCGCAGTATCGGGAATTGCTTACCGAAAACCCGTTTGAGGGAATTCGTATCGTCGATATCGTTCGAGAGGGGATGACAGAAAATGACCCACGCCTACAGTGAGATGTATCTCGAGGATGCCATGAGAACGCTGGGCGAGGCAGTCGATTTCGCCCTCTGCGACCAGGGGCTGAGTCCTGTCGAACTAACGACAATCCTATTGAATTCTCTCGAGATTAGGCAATTCGAGCGTGGTGTGGCGCGCGTTGTCTGCGGTATGTCGGGTGACGAACTTGCGCGTGAAATAATTGCCAGTGCGGGACTGAGCCCCGTCGAATGCAGGGAGACCTATCCGTTCGACCGTTCGCCTCAGTATTGGGCGGGCTGGGTTTTGGCCTATGCGCAATGGATGTGCAGCTTGTGTTTTAGCGACCTTCTTGAAGTCGCCCCGCTCGATTGGATCATCGGCTCGTACCATCCGCTTCACGAGGCCTCCGAAGACAAATTCGCCCAGATTGTCATCGAAAAATGGAACAACGCCCAGGCAGACAAAAAGGGCCTCAAAGCGGCGCGAAAGGCGGCCGGACTAACGCAAAAACAGCTCGCCGCTCAATCGGGGGTTAAACTTCGCGCCATACAACTCTACGAGCAGAACCAGCTCGACCTACGCCGCGCCTCAGTCTCCTCGGCATTGGCGCTCGCAAACACCCTAAGCTGCGCCATCGAAGACCTCGTCTGGCAACCGATCGCCCTGGAGTACGACTCGCAGTCTTTTCCATCTACGAAGCTATAAAGGAGACGCACATGCTTTGGAGTCATGTTCAGCCAGATGACGGCACTGGTCGCGCTACTCAAGAAGATTACTCAGTAGCGCACGAGGCAAATTCAGCATCACCGATTTTGCTCGACGGCGCCACGTCAATCGACGAAGCTATTCGGCTGACCATTGCGGGCATACCCAACGCGCTCAGACTCTTGGAGAACTCATGATGGCGACTACGCAGCGAGGCGCGCATCCGTTAGCGCCGCTCGTGCTCGATGATGCCGGTTCGCTCGAGGCTATGGCCGCGGCCGTAATGCGCCTACACAGCACGCTGATGACGGTCGGGCGCTGCTATACGACCGACGCCACAGGCGACCGGGCCGCGCTTGAGCTTGGATGCATCGAGTCCGTGCTTGCGGGTGCATTCTATACGATATTCGGTCAATCGCCGGCCGATCGCTTCGCAGACATCTTTGACCAGGTCACCCACGTGGCCGAGCACATGGTCAAGGACCACATCTTTGAAGACGGTAATAAACGAACCAGCCTTGTCTTTGCGTTGTCCGTCTTAAGGTTCGCAGGCACTCCGGTCATGCTGTCCGACAGTCCCGAGCTCAAAGACAACCAGTACTACGCCTGGATCCAGGACCTCGTATCCGGAAACCGTACGACCAGCGGGCTCGCCGAGGAGCTGCGCCGCGGTTGCATTGCGGGCATGGGCGACCCGTCGCACGTATAGAATCAAAGCATCCGCACGCCGGTAATTGAATTGATTGGACACCACATGGATATCCCCAGCACCCTGTGCAGCAATGTGTACGACTTCGCGTTTTGTCCCGAGCCCTGTTACGACCGCTTGGCCGACCTTGCCGACCCCGAGGACTGGGGTCCCGGCAACCGCATCCTCAAAAACTACCTGTCGTTTTCGTTTAGCCGCGCGGTGTTCCTGACCGAGCGCGACGTGAACCAGACCGCGCCGTCCAACCTGCCGCTGGTGTTCGACGACGACCGCTGCCTGTTCAATACCGGCCTGTACACGCGCCGCTACGAGACCATCTACGGCCTGTTTGAGCCCAACACCAAGCCCGACGCGCGCCAGCGCTGGTTTTTGAAGGGGTTCTTTAAGGAAAGCGACCCCATGCTGGTTTCGTTTGAGTACCTGCCGTGCCGCGTGCGCTTTGCCGAGGACCCCTCCGAGCTGGTTTTTGACTATCGACTGCCCATCCGCTCCAACATCGACCACATTCTGGGCGACGAGGAGAACCTGACGCGCATTCCCGCCAGTCTGATGGGGGAGGGCAACTCGCTGCTGCTGCGCCGCGCCTTTGAGGGTGCCGTTGCCGAGGCCGCCCGCCGCGCCGCCGCCAACTACACGCTCGCGGTGCCGCAGTTCTATGGCGGCCGGATCCAGCTGCTGCTGCCGCTGTGCCTGACCGGCGACAAGCCCGAGCTGGCGCTGGCCATCCAGCGCGAGGACGGCTTCTACGCCGCGCGCACCTGCCTCACGCTCGACATGGCTTACAACAACGCGCGACTCATTTGCCGCCCCGAGACTTCGTGGATCAAACGATAAATGGTGGTTTAGCTGCGGTTTTTCCGATTGCTTTGGTCGCGTTGGCTTTGTTAGTATCCACGAATTTAAAATCGAGGGCAAAAAGTTCTTGGTAAACTACGCGCGGCTATGATAGTATCTCTTTTGCCGAAAGGCGACGGGCGATTGGCTCAGGGGTAGAGCATATCCTTCACACGGATGGGGTCACAAGTTCGAATCTTGTATCGCCCACCATCAAAAGCGCAGGTCAGAGATGTTAAGTCTCTGGCCTTTTTCTTTTTGACATCAAGGGTAACACCAAAAATAAATCGTAGTCGTCTAAGGCGTAATTTTTATCACAACTTTTTTGCTGACGTCATTGCACGTTTTGTATATAACGCATGCGTATTTTCATTGAATTCCCCATGTGATTCATGCGCAAATATGGAGACAGGGACCACACGCCCAGAACTCCTTCCAGCGGATTTCTATCACACGAGGGATTTTTGGCAGAACTCGTCAAGCTATTGGCCAGCGTTTGGTCAGCTTCCGGTACTTACCCGCATGATGCCCCAGTAGATAATCGGCGATGTCCGCAATCCGCGCGGTCAATGGCCGATACCAGGGGAGACGCAAATGGACGAAATCGTCTGCGCAAACACCGCATTCCGCTACTGGCGCTGCCCGCCTCAGGTGCGCGATCTCTACCTGCGCCTCCCAAGCTCGGAAGACGGCTGGGGCGCCCTATCCCAAGCCCCTTTCGTAACCGAAGTCCTCAAGGCCCCGATCATTACCACGACAGCGCCTGGTGGCGTTAACTACCATTCGGGTTTGCGAACGACAATCCACTGCGAAGACGCTTCGGGGGTGGACAATACGTTGGAAACCACATTGGGCTTTAGGGTAACCAACCCACTTTCGACGCTATTTACCATGGCACGCTTTATGTCTCCATTCGATCTTGTCCTTGCCATGTACGAATTCTGCGGATGGTTCTCTGTCTTTGAGCCCGCCGCTGAGGCCGAAGCGGAACTAGCCAAAGCCGAAGGCGCCGCTCAGGACACCACCACTAAATCCCTCTTTGACCTTGATGAAAGTCAAGACGAGCCACAATGGAAACGCGTTTATGCTCGCATAAAAGTCAAGGAACAGGTAAATACGAAGGGGACCAACGGACAAAAGAAAACGAATGAGGTCACAAAGCTAAAGGGCACTTCGCTCTGGATGAGGAAGCCGCTCATCGAAATACACGAGCTTCATGAGTACGCCAGTAAGATGAAAAAACGAAAGTGGGGTACGAAGTTTTACAACGCCGCGCAGCTGGTGACGGGCATAGCCGCTTCTCCGCTCGAAGTTGCAGGAATTTTATTGCTATCGCTTCCTCGCTCTCGTGGCGGCGCCGGTTTTAGAAACGTTTACGTCAACGACCTTACGCCGCTTACCGCATCGGCGCAGAGCATTGCAGGGCAAAAAGTCTGCTACGGGGACATCGTGATCGTTAATCCGACCATAATGAAGGCGGGCATCGTGGAGCTTCAGGGAGAAGTCATCCATGGGACGGGCGCCGTTCTCGACCACGATGCCAAACGCATGACAGCGCTGCAAAGCATGGGGTATGACGTCTTTCTGGTTACGCACGACATGCTTAACGATGCTGACCAGCTTGATGCGATCGTGCGAAGTCTTTGCTCGCGCTTGGGTTTGCGCTATAGGTGCAAAACTAGGGCGCAAAAGACAACGGAAATGGAGTTACGAGCCAACGTACTATGCAACTGGCTGGAAATCGGTCGTTAGACGGGTGCCCCGCTCATTTCCGGGCGTCCTCGGTCGGCTGCCTGCGATGCCGCGGGGCTCCGGCGCCCGCGCCCCCGGAAAGTTTTTCCAAAATTGCCCTTGCATCGCCGTCGGAGTTCCCGTATAGTACTTCTTCGCACGGGGGCGTAGCTCAGCTGGGAGAGCGCTTGACTGGCAGTCAAGAGGTCAGGGGTTCGATTCCCCTCGTCTCCACCCGAGCATTGAATGAGGCTCCAACGCAAGTTGGGGCCTTTTTTCATATAGGCACACAAGGTCAAAGGCGGCACCATGATCCTCCTGGTCGACAAGATCGTGCGTTGAACGGGTGCCGCACGCATGGTAGTATTTCACATCGTGGTTCAAAGCGTTGGAGGCTGTTCTGCCACCCCAACTGCAAGCGCCACTTTATAAGGGCTCTTGGCGCAACGGTTAGCGCAGGGGACTCATAATCCCTGGGTTCTGGGTTCGAATCCCGGAGGGCCCACCAGGTTTTTCAACAGGTCAGGTAATATGTCTGGCCTGTTTTTTCATGGCATAAGTTTTCACTTGCAAATAGCCTGCTTGCTCATTTCCGGGCGCCCTCGGTCGGCTGCCTGCAATGCCGCCGCCACGAAACCGGCCCATCTACTACGTTTAACCCCGACCCCTCGACCATACCCCGTATTTCGCGAAAACCGCAGGCCGTCTACCTGCGGTTTTATTTTTGCCCGAGACGCCATGGTCGGGGGATGTCGCCCAAACGTAGTAGATGGGCCGGTTTCGTGGCGGGGATCCCGGGGGCGGCCGGAGTGGAGCCTGATAGGCGGGCGGCACTGCCGCCGCCCGCCCGCATCGGCCCCGCGGGCGCCGGTCTCCGCCGTCGCGGCCCCGCGGGACTCCGGCGCCCGCGCCCCCGGAAAGTTTTTCCATAATTGTCCTTGCATCGTGGTCGGAGTTCCCGTATAGTACTTCTTCGCACGGGGGCGTAGCTCAGCTGGGAGAGCGCTTGACTGGCAGTCAAGAGGTCAGGGGTTCGATTCCCCTCGTCTCCACCCGAGCATTGAATGAGGCTCCAACGCAAGTTGGGGCCTTTTTTCATATAGGCACACAAGGTCAAAGGCGGCACCATGATCCTCCTGGTCGACAAGATCGAAAAAAGCTTCGGCGCGCGCGTCCTCTTTAGCGGCGCGTCCTTCCAGATCAACCCCGGCGAGCGCTTCGCGCTTGTGGGACCCAACGGCGCCGGCAAAACCACCATGCTCAAAATCATCATGGGCATCGACAGCCCCGATGCCGGCCAGGTCCAGTACGCCAAGGACTGCCAGGTGGGCTACCTAGAGCAGGAAACCAACCTTGAGCAAAAGGACACCACCATCCTTGCCGAGGTCATGGCCGCTGCCAAGGAAATCCGCCGCATGGGCGAGCGCGCCAACGAGCTGCAGGCCCAGATCACCGAGCTCTCCGAACAGGGGAAGGACGTCGACGCACTCCTTAACGAGTATGGCCAGGTCCAGGACCGCTTTGAGCACCTGGGCGGCTACGAGCTCGAGAGCAACGCCCGTAAGATCCTATCCGGTCTGGGCTTTAAGGTCACCGACTTTGAGCGCCCGTGCTCCGAGTTCTCGGGCGGCTGGCAGATGCGCATCGCGCTCGCCAAGCTCTTCCTGCGCCACCCCGACCTGCTGCTGCTGGACGAGCCCACCAACCACTTGGACCTCGAGAGCGTCCAGTGGCTGCGCGGCTTTATCGCCAACTACGACGGCGCCGTCCTCATCGTCAGCCACGACCGCGCCTTCATGGACGCTTGCGTCGACCACGTCGCCGCGCTCGAGAACCGTCGCGTGACCACCTACACCGGCAACTACAGCAGCTACCTTAAGCAGCGCGAGGACAACCTGGAGCAGATGCGCGCCAAGCGCGCTGCCCAGGAGCGAGACATCGCCCATATGCAGGTCTTCGTCGACAAGTTCCGCTACAAGCCCACCAAAGCCGCGCAGGCCCAGGAGCGCATCCGCAAGATCGAGCAGATCAAAAAGGAGCTCGTCATCCTGCCCGAGGGCCACAAGCACATCGACTTTAAGTTCCCCGACCCGCCGCGCTCGGGCGACATGGTCGTGGGCCTGGAGGGCGTCTCCAAGTCCTACGGCGAAAAGCACATCTACAGCGATATCGACCTCAAGCTCTACCGCGGCGAGCACGTGGCGCTCGTCGGCCCCAACGGTGCCGGCAAGTCCACCCTCATGAAGATCATCGCCGGCCTGGAGCCGCCCACCACCGGCACGCGCGACCTGGGTACCAACGTGGGCGTGGCCTACTATGCCCAGCACGCGCTCGAGGGCATGACCGAGTCCAACACCGTCCTGCAAGAGATCGACACCGTTACGCCCAAGTGGACCGTACCCCAGCAGCGCAGCCTGCTGGGCGCCTTCCTATTTAGCGACAACGATTCCATCGAAAAGCAGGTTCGCGTCCTCTCCGGCGGCGAAAAGGCTCGTCTGGCCCTGGCCAAGATGCTTGTGGCCCCCGAGGCGCTCCTGTGCCTGGACGAGCCCACCAACCACCTGGACATCGACTCGGTGGACATGCTCGAGAACGCCCTGCAAAACTTCCCCGGCACCATCGTGCTGATCAGCCACGACGAGCACCTGGTGCGCGCCGTGGCCAACCGCGTCATCGACATCCGCGACGGCCAAGTCACGGTCTACGACGGCGACTACGACTACTACCTCTATAAGCGCGAGGACCTCGCAGCCCGCGCCGCCGCGGAGGCGCCCAAGGAGAACGCGCCTGTGGCGGCCAAGTCCACCAAGGCCAGCGCCGCCCAGGCTGACACCCCCGTCGCCGCCCCCAAGCCTGCCGAGGGCAAAAAGACCAAGGAGCAAAAGCGCGCCGAGGCCCAAGCCCGCGCTGCGCTCAACAAAAAGCTCAAGGGCGTGCGTAACCAGCTCAAGAAGATCGAGACGGAGCTCGACAAAAAGCGCGCCCGCTATGACGAGCTTATGGAATTGATGGCGAGCGAAGAGCTTTATGCCGATCAGGATAAGTTCAACGCCGCGCTGGGGGAATATAACGGCCTTAAGCAAGAGCTGCCCAAGCTCGAGGACGAATGGCTGGAGCTTTCCACCCAGATCGAAGAGGAGACCGCGCGTGAACTCTCGTAAGGCCGCTGCCGTGGCGATGAGCATCATCGCCATCGCCTGTCGCATCTGCGGCATTTTTATGAGCGCGATGACCGTGCTGCTGTGTTTTAGCGGCCTCACCGCCAAGCTGCAGATCGTGGGCTTTGTCGTCGAGCTTTCGCGCGCCCTGCCGAGCGCCATCGCCGGCTACGGCGTCATCACGTCGCCCTTTGGCGGTGTGTTCCGCTTGGATTACGCCATCGTCGCCGTGATCCTGTTTGTGATCGACTACCTGCTCACGCGCGCCTCGCGTCGCGTCCGCTAGAGGAGCGCCATGTCCAGCAGCTACATCATGAACCTGCTCGCCAGCGCCGTCGCCGTCATCGTGGGCATCGTGATCCACGAGAGCGCACACGCCGCCGCGGCCTGGGCGCTCGGCGACAAGACGGCCCGTTCGCGCGGCCGCGTGTCGCTCAACCCGCTTAACCATATCGACCCGTTTGGCACCGTCCTCCTGCCGCTGCTCATGCTCGCGGCCGGCGGCCCGGTGTTCGCCTTCGCCAAGCCCGTGCCCGTCTACCTTAACAACCTCAAGCACCCCAAGCGTGACGAGGTCCTGGTGAGCGCAGCCGGCCCCGCATCGAACATCGCGCTCGCGTGCCTCGCTGCCGCCATCATGCACGCGGCATATGGCAGCCTCTATACCGGCATGTCCTTTGCCATGGCGTCACAGATCATGAACTTCGGCGCCACGTTTATCGTGGTCAACCTGTCACTCGCGTTTTTTAACCTCATCCCGATCCCGCCGCTCGACGGCTCGTCGATCATCGTGCCGTTCCTCAAAGGCAAGGCGCTCGCCAACTACTACCGCCTGCAGCAATACGCCATGCCCATCCTCATCATCGTGCTGTATCTGCTTCCCATGTGGACTGGCATTGATGTGATCGGCCGCTATTTCGACGTTACCGTGTATCCGCTGGCCGAGTGGCTGCTCAACTTCGCAATCGCCGGCATCTAAGGTAAACTTACAGGTCGACCGTGCAAAACGGTCGTAACATGCACCCAAACCGCGCCGCGAAGGCGCCGTCAAAGGAGGTCGAAGATGTCGTATCGCGTGTCGACGCAGGTCTACAGCGGACCGTTCGACCTGCTGCTGCAGCTGGTAACCCGCCAAAAAGTAGATATCGGCGCCATCTCCATCAGCGAGGTGGCCGAGCAATACCTTGCCGAGGCTGAGCGCATCGAGGCGCTGGACCTGGACGTGGCGAGCGACTTTCTGCTGGTCGCGGCAACCCTTCTGGACATCAAGGCCGCCTCTCTGGTGCCGCAAGAGGCCCCGCGTAAAAATGATGACGACGATGACGAGGACGACGAGGACCTGGAGGAACTAAGCGCGCTCGACGGCGACGCCCTGCGCGAGGTCCTGATCCAGCGCCTGATTGCCTACAAGCAGTTTAAGGGAGCAGCTGCGGCCCTTGGCGCGCGCATGCAGGCCGAAAGCCGCATGCATCCGCGCGTGGCCGGCCCCGATCCCGAGTTCCTGGGGCTTATGCCCGACTACCTGGCCGGCATCACCCTGCGCGGCCTCGCCGTCATCTGCGCCGACCTGGACGGCAAGCGCCAGACCTTCTTACTGGAGGCCGAGCATGTGGCGCCGCATCGCGTGCCGCTCGACCTGACCGTGGCCTCAGTCGACCGCTTTACCATGGCGCACCAAACCTGCACCTTCCGCGAGCTGTTGGACGGCGACGCCACCACCGAGCAGCTCGTCGTCACCTTCCTGGCCATGCTCGAGCTCGCCAAGCGCGGCTCGCTCACGCTGAGCCAGGACGAGATCTTTGGAACCATCTGCATCAACCGAGTCGAGGGCGCCGAGGCATACGTGCCCGGCGAGGGCCCCGAGCTCACCGAATAGGAGCCGCAACCATGTCAACCCTTTCCACGCTGGAGGCAAACAGCCTCAAAGGCGCCCTCGAGGCGCTGCTGCTGGTGTCGAGCGACCCGGTGAGTGCGCCCGCGCTCGCCGGCGCACTGGATATCGCCCCCGGCGAGTGCGCATCGCTGCTCGCCGAGCTCAAGGTTGAGTACGAGGAGGCCAACCGTGGCTTTCAGCTGCGCGAGGTCGCCGGCGGCTGGCGCCTGTTTACGCATCCCGCCTACCACGACGTGGTCGAGGCCTATGTGCTGAGCTGGGACACGCAAAAGCTGTCGCAGGCGGCGCTCGAAACACTGGCCGTCATCGCATACCACCAGCCCGTGACGCGCGAGGTGGTCAAAGGCATCCGCGGCGTCAATTCTGACGGCGTCATCGCGTCGCTCGTGGACAAAGGTCTGGTGCGCGAGCTCGGACGCGACCCCCAGCGCGGTCAGGCCATCATTTACGGCACGACCAACGCCTTTTTGGAGAAGTTCGGTCTGCGCTCCACCCGCGACCTGCCCGATCTGGAGCAGTTTGCCCCCGACGAGCAGTCGCGTCAGTTTATCCGCGAGCGCCTGAGCGGCCGCAGCATTCAGTCCACGCTCGAGGAGCAGGCCGATGACCTGGACGAAGAGCGCGAACTGCTCGATACCGATGTTGAAGATGTTGAGGCAGTCGAGGACCTGGAAACCCTGGTCGTCGACGAGACCTCGGAGGATTTACATGACGAGGACTAACGAAGTAGGGGAGACGCGCGCCACGGGCGAAGTACCCGCAACCGACGCCCAGCCCGTCTATCCGCACACCATGCGCCTGCAGCGCTTTTTGGCGCGCGCGGGCGTGGCGAGCCGCCGCGGGTCGGAGGACCTGATGACCGCCGGCCGCGTGACCGTCAACGGCCAGATCGCAACCGAGCTGGGCACCAAGGTCGACGTCGACCGCGACCATATCGAGGTCGACGGCATGCCCGTCAAGCTCAACCAAGGCGCCGTGTACCTGATGCTCTACAAGCCAACCGGCTACCTCACCACCATGAGCGATCCGCAGGAGCGTCCCTGTGTGGCGGACCTGGTTCCCCGCGACCGCTTTCCGGGGCTCTTCCCGGTAGGTCGCCTGGACCGCGACACAACGGGCCTTTTGCTCTTTACCACCGACGGCGACCTGTCGCAGGACCTGCTGCACCCCAGCAAGCACGTCTACAAGACCTATCAGGCGCTCGTGGACGGCCACCTGACCGATCGCGACTTGGAACCACTCCGTCGCGGCATCGAGCTCGATGACGGCCTTTGTCAGCCGGCAATCTGCCGCGTCATCAACGCACGCGAGGCCGAGGCCGTAGCTCCCCAAGGCGTCAAGCCCGGCACCACCGCCGTGGAGGTCATCATCCGCGAGGGCCGTAAAAACCAGGTCAAGCGCATGCTGGGCAAGATCCACCACCCGGTGATTCGCCTGCATCGCTGCAACTTTGCCGGTCTGGAACTCAAGGACGTGGCCAAGGGGTCGTGGCGCGAGCTCACCGACCGCGAGGTACAGATCCTCAAGGCCGGTGGCATCCCGCCCAAGCAGGCGAGCGCCAAGCGCAACGGCGGCAAGCCCCAAGATACGCCCGCCAGCCGCACGCGTCACCACGGCAGCCACGGCTCCGCACCCAAGCGCAACACCTACCGCGAGCGCTACACGGGCTAGGCAACCCGCCGCGCCCCAGCGCCCGCAAACCATACCAGCACGTCAACCATCGAAAGGAAGCATTGCATGATCGTCGCCATCGACGGCCCCGCCGGTTCCGGCAAGTCTACCATCGCCAAGGAGATCGCCCGCCAGCTGGGCTTTAACAAGCTCGACACGGGCGCCATGTATCGCGCCGTCACCTTCGCCGCGCTCGACCGCGGCATCGATCTGGACGACGAGGCGGCCATCGACGCCCTCGCCGAGCAGATCGAGATCCGCTTTACCAACGGCACCGGCGAGGACACGCGCCTGACCATCGACGGCCAGGACGCCTCGGCCGCCATCCGCACCCCGCAGGTGGACGCCAACGTTTCCAAGGTCTCGGCCTATCCGGGCGTGCGCGCCGCCATGCTCATCCACCAGCGCCGTGCCGCCGAGGACCGCGACATTGTGGCCGAGGGCCGCGACATCGGCACCGTCGTGTTCCCCAACGCGCAGGTCAAGGTCTTCCTGACCGCCGACCCGCGTGAGCGCGCCCGCCGCCGCGTGCTGCAGCGCCACCAAAACGACGCCAAGCCGCTTACCGACGAGCAGCTCGAGGCCGAGGTCGACGAGACTCTCGACGCCCTTAAGCAGCGCGACAAGCTTGACAGCAGCCGCGAGGTCGCCCCGCTCGTCCCCGCCGAGGACGCCGTACACGTCGACTCCACCGCCCATACCATCGACGAGGTCGTCTGCATTATCGAGGGCCTCATCAACCAAAGGAGGTAGCCCATGCGCCTGTTTAAGCAGACGCCCGAGGACTATTACAACGCCCCCTATGACGAGTTTCCGGCGCTCATCCGCGGCACCGTCGTCGTAGCCATGGCCATCCTTTGGGCCTTCTCCAAGCTCATGTGGCGTTGGAAGGTCGAGGACGCTGACCTGCTGTTTGAGCGCCAGGAAGGCCGCGGCAGCGTGGTCATCTGCAACCACACCTCGATGGCCGAGCTGCTGGCCGTGGAGACGGCGCTGTTCTTTGGCGGCCGCCGCATTCGCCCCATCTTTAAGTCCGAGTTCGCCAAGAACAAGATTGTGCGCTGGGCTTTTAGCCGCGTTGGCGGCATCCCCGTGGAGCGCGGTACTGCCGATATGAAGTGCCTGCGCGCCGCCCAGCATGCGCTGCAGCGCGGCGAGGACGTCCTGATCTTCCCCGAGGGCACGCGCATCCGCTCGCGCGAGATCAAGCCAGAGGTCCACGGCGGCTTTGCGCTCATCGCCCAGATGGGCAAGGCGCCGGTCAACCCGCTCGCCATCTGCGGCTGGTCCGACATCACGCCCGCGGGCAAAAAGCTCATGCGTCCCAAGAAGTGCTGGATTCGTGCCGGCAAGGCCGTCTCGCTTTCGGACGCGCCGGCCGGGCTTAAGCGTACGGAGCGCCTGGCCTGGTTTGAGTCCGAGGCCATGAACCGCGTCTACGCCATGCGAGACGAGCTGTGCGCCGAGCATCCGGGCAGGTTCTAGCCATGAGCGAGAACGTGACGAACACTGCCGTGACCGCGTCCGACCAGGCAACCGCGCCTACCATCGAGATCGCCGCCCACGCCGGCACTTGCTACGGCGTACAGCGTGCGCTCGATATGGCGCTGGCCGCTGCGCCGCAGGCAGGGGAGTGCAATCAGGTCCATACCTTGGGTCCGCTCATCCATAACCCCATCGTGGTGCGCGAGCTTGCTGAGGCAGGCGTCGGTCTGGCAGAGACCCTGGACGACGCCGCATCGGGCACCGTGATCATCCGCGCCCACGGCGTGGTGCCGCAGGTGATCGATGCCGCTCGCGAGCGTGGCCTTAACGTCGTCGACGCCACCTGCCCTTACGTCAAGAAGGTCCACGTGGCCGCCGAGCGCCTGGTACGCGAAGGCTACCGCGTGATCGTCGTGGGCGAGCCGGGCCACCCCGAGGTCGAGGGCATCCTGGGCCACGCCGGTAATGACGCGCAGGTCGTGAGCTGTGCCTCCGACGCCGATGCCCTGCCGCTCAAGGGCAAGGTGGGTCTGGTTGTGCAGACCACCCAGACCGCGCAGAACCTCGCCGAGGTCGTGGCCGCTATCACCCCGCGCGTGCAGGAGCTGCGTGTGATCAACACCATCTGCGCCGCCACGAGCGAGCGTCAACAGGCAGCAGCCACACTTGCCAACCGCTGCGACTGCATGGTCGTCGTGGGCGGCAAGAACTCGGGCAACACCCGCCGCCTGGCGCAGATTTGCGCAGACGCCTGCGAGCACACGCATCACATCGAGGAAGCTTCTGAGCTCCAGGCCGCGTGGTTTACCGACGCTCACCACATCGGCATCACCGCCGGAGCCTCCACCCCGCAAGAACACATCGAGCGCGCCGTCACGCGCATCAAGGAGCTTTGTCGCTAATCATGGACCAGACCGTACCCGCATACGCCGCCGAGGTGGCCGATTACGGGCGCAGCCGCGACCCCGAGCCGGGTGAGGGCGCGCTCGTAAAGAACGTGCGTCCCGAATCGCCCGCGTGGGATGTGGGTATCGAGCCGGGCATGCGCGTGCTCACGGTTAACGGTGAGCAGCTTACCGACATGATTGTGTGGCTCTGGGAGGCCGACGATGATACCGTCGACCTCGAGGTTTTCGACCCGCGCGACGGCACCGTCACCCCCGTCGAGCTCGACCGCTTTCCCGGCGAGGATTGGGGTTTGGAGTTCGATGGCCCCATCTTCGACGGCATGCGTACCTGCGTCAACGCCTGCGTGTTCTGCTTTATGACCATGCTCCCCAAGGGCGGCCGCTCCACGCTCTATATTCGCGACGACGACTATCGCCTAAGCTTTTTGCAAGGCAACTTTGTCACGCTTACGAACCTCACCGACGAGGACGTGCAAAACGTCATCCAGCGCAACATGAGTCCCATGAACGTGTCGGTCCACGCTGTGAGCCCCGACGTCCGCCGTCGTATGATGGGCCGTAACGCTCAGCGAGGCATGGACGTACTCGAGACCATCATGGCCGCCGGCATCGAGATTCACGCGCAGATCGTGTTGTGCCCCGGCATGAACGACGGCGAGGAGCTGGAAAAGACCCTGCACTTTTGCGAGGAGCACGAGCAAATCACAAGCCTGGGCATTGTGCCGCTCGGTTTTACCAAGCATCAGAACCGTTTTAGCTGGTCCTACAGCGACAAGCCCGAGCTAGCGCGCGAGACCATTGCCATGATCCGTCCCTACCAGGACCGCGCCTATGAGCGCTTTGGCCGCCACACCTTCCAGATGAGCGACGAGTTCTATCTGGACGCCGGCATCGATCCTCCCGAGGCAGACTTTTACGACGGTTACCCGCAGTACTACGACGGCATCGGCATGATCCGCTCGTATCTGGACGAGACCGACGACGTGCTTGCCGCCGATGCCGAGCGACTGGCCCGCGTCCGCGAGGCCATCGCCGCCCGCAGCCAGCATCTGCTGTGCCTCTCGGGCGCCAGCGCACGCGACACGGTGGCCCGCTTTGTGGAGTCGCCCCAGGGACTCGCCGGCACCGTCACGGCTATCAAAAACCGCTACTTTGGCGGCAACGTGGACGTGACCGGCCTCATTGTCGCGAGCGATATCTTGGAGCAGCTGCCGCGAGACCTGTCGGGGGTTATGCTCTTTGTGCCTAAGCTCATGTTCAACGCTGACGGCATGACGCTTGACGAGTATCATCGTGACGATTTACTCGCAAGCCTTACCAGTCGCGGCGCCGAGGTTCATGTGGTGTCGACCATGCCGCATGAGCTGCTCGATACCCTGGAGCACATCCTTGGCATTGTGCCTGCCGACTCTACTAATTCCGCTGACCCTACCCATTAAAGGAGAGCAGATGAAACCTATCGTCGCCGTCGTCGGACGCCCCAACGTGGGCAAGTCCACGCTCGTTAACCGCCTGGCCCAAACCTCGGACGCCATCGTCCATGAGTCCCGCGGCGTCACGCGCGATCGCTCATACCACACGGCCGATTGGAACGGCCGCGAGTTCACCATTGTCGACACGGGCGGCATCGAGCCGCTCAAGAGCGATGACGTCTTTGCCACGTCCATCCGCGACCAGGCCCTCGCCGCCGCCGAGGAAGCCGCCGTCATCCTGTTTGTGGTCGACGGCCGCACCGGCGTCACCGAGGAGGACGAGTCGGTCGCCCGCATGCTCAAGCGCTGCGACAAGCCGGTCTTTCTACTGGTGAACAAGCTCGACAACCCCGATCGCGAAAACGACAGCATCTGGGAGTTCTATTCGCTCGGCGTCGGTGAGCCCACGCCCCTCTCGGCCCTGCATGGCCACGGCACGGGCGACCTGCTCGACGATATCGTGGCCCTGCTTCCGGAGGAAGAGGACGAGGTCGCCGATGAGTTCCCCGACGCCCTGAACGTCGCCATCATCGGCCGCCCCAATGCCGGCAAGTCGTCGCTGTTCAACCGCATCCTGGGCGCCGACCGCTCCATCGTCTCGAACATCGCCGGCACCACGCGCGACGCCATCGACACGGTCGTCGAGCGCAACGGCAAGCACTACCGCATGGTTGACACCGCTGGTATTCGCAAGAAGAGCACCGTGTACGAGAATATCGAGTACTACTCCATGGTCCGCGGCCTGCGCGCCATCGATCGCGCCGACGTGGCGCTGCTCGTCGTCGACGCCTCCGTGGGCGTTACCGAGCAGGACCAGAAGGTCATGGGCTTGGCCATCGAGCGCGGCTGCGCCATCGTCGTGCTGCTCAACAAGTGGGACCTGCTCGACGACGACCGCAAGCGCGAGGCCTGCATGGAGACCGTCGACCGCCGTCTGGGCGTTATGGCTCCCTGGGCCCAGTACCTGCGCATCTCTGCCCTCACTGGCCGCAGCGTCGAGAAGATCTGGGCGATGGTCGACGCCGCCGAAAAGACGCGCTCGCAGAAGATCAGCACCTCGCGCCTCAACACGTTCCTCACCGACCTGCGCGAGTTCGGTCATACCGTGGTGGACGGCAAGCGCCGCCTGCGCATGCACTACGTGACCCAGACGGGCGTCAACCCGCCGACGTTCACGTTCTTCGTCAACCATAGCGACCTGGTCAACGACACCTACCAGCGCTACGTGGAGAACCGCATGCGCTCGACCTTCGATTTTGCCGGCACGCCCATTCGACTCTTCTTTAGGAAGAAGGAACAAAAGGATGCATAATCCGATTCTGCTGACCGCCATCTGCGCCGTGGTCTCGTTCTTTATCGGAGCGATTCCGTTTGGCCTGATCCTGGGCCGCATGTTCAACCACACGGACATTCGCAAGGCGGGCTCCGGCAACATCGGCACAACCAATGCGCTGCGCGTGGCCGGCCCTAAGGTGGCCGCGCTCACGTTGTTGCTCGACTGCCTTAAGGGCGCCATCTGCGTCCTTATCGCGCGTCCGCTCATTGCCGACTTGGGCTATGGCTTCCCCGTAAGCATCATGGCGCCCGGAGCCCCCGGCGATTGGATGCTCGGCGTCATTTGCCTAGCAGCGGTGTGGGGCCATATCTTCTCGCCCTACCTTAACTTCCACGGCGGCAAGGGTATCGCGGTTGGCCTGGGCGTCATCCTCGCCTGGTACTGGCCTATTGGCCTGTCGCTGCTCGGCATGTTTATCGTAGCCGTCGCCATCACCAAGTTTGTGTCCGTCGGCTCGCTTGCCGCGGCCATCGGTCTTCCCATCGCTGCTTGCGCGGTCTTTCCGTACAGCAGCCTGGGACTTAAGTTTTGCATGGCGATGATCGGCATCACCGTGGTGTGGGCCCATCGCGCGAATATCCAAAAGCTCATGACTGGTAAGGAGTCCAAGCTCTCGTTTACCAAGCGCGTCACCGAGCCCGACGATAAGTAGGAGAGAGTCATGAATGTTGCGCTGATTGGCTCCGGCTCCTGGGGAACCGCCGTCGCCGGCCTTGCCGCCGCGCGAGCCGAGCGCGTGACCATGTGGGCCCACAGCGAGCAGACGGCCGCCGGCATTAACGGCGAGCACCGCAACCCGCGCTATCTGGTGGGATACGAGCTGCCGGACAACGTGGTGGCAACGACCGAGCTCGTCCAGGCGCTCGACGGTGCCGATGCGATCATCTTTGCCGTGCCCTCCACGCACTTGCGCGACGTGTGCCATCAGGCGGCGCCGTTCATCGCGGACGACGCCCCAGTGCTCTGCCTCACCAAGGGCATCGAGCCCGAGTCTGGCCTGCTCATGAGCGAGGTCATCGCCAGCGAGATCGGCAACGAGACGCGTGTGGCGGCGCTTTCGGGCCCCAACCATGCCGAGGAGATCTGCCGTGGCGGGCTTTCGGCCGCCGTCATCGCCAGCAAAGATCCGCAGGTAGGGGAGACCTTTAAGGACCTGCTCCTATCCACGGCCTTCCGCATCTACCTGTCGCAGGACATGACCGGCGTCGAGGTTTGCGGCGCCATGAAAAACGTCATCGCCATCGTGTGCGGCATCTCCGCCGGCACCGGTGCCGGCGACAACACGCTTGCCCTTATCATGACGCGCGGCCTGGCCGAGATCAGCCGTCTGGTGCACGCCCGCGGCGGTCAAGCCATGACCTGCATGGGTCTTGCCGGCATGGGTGACCTCATTGCCACCTGCACCTCCGAGCATTCGCGCAACCGCACCTTTGGCTACGAGTTTGCCCACGGCGTCTCGCTCGACGAGTACCAGGCACGTACGCATATGGTGGTCGAGGGCGCCGTCGCGGCCCGCAGCGTCAGTGAGCTTGCCCGTTCACTGGGCGTAGACATTCCGCTCACCTTTGCCGTGGAGCAAACGCTCTACAACGGTGTTACTTTGGATAGGGCACTCGAGATTCTTACCGATCGCGTCCCTTCTCAAGAGTTCTACGGACTCACCGACTAGCGCAGAAAGGCTTCTACCATGGGTTCCATCAAAATCGCTCCGTCTGTCCTTTCGGCCGACATGGCCAACCTCAAGGGCGAACTCGACAAGATCGCCGGTGCCGACTACGTGCACTTCGACGTTATGGACGGTCACTTTACCGGCAACCTCACCTTTGGCGTTGACATCCTCAAGGCCGTCAAGCGCTCCACCGACGTGCCAGTCGACGCGCACCTGATGGTGTCGAACCCCGACGAGACGGTCGATTGGTACGCCGATGCCGGTGCCGATATGATCACCGTGCACTACGAGGCCTCCACGCACCTGCACCGCACGCTCACGCATCTGCAGCAGCGCGGCGTCAAGGCCGGCGTGGTTCTCAACCCCGCCACCCCCGTGTGCGTACTCGAGAGCATCATCGACGTCGTCGACATGGTGCTGCTCATGAGCGTTAACCCCGGCTTTGGCGGCCAGAGCTTTATTCCCGGTACCATTGCCAAACTGCACGAGCTTACGGCCATGTGCGAGCGCCACGGCGTGTCACCCCTCATCGAGGTCGACGGCGGCATCTCTTCCAAGAACATTGTCGAGGTCGTCAAGGCCGGCGCAAACGTCCTCGTGGCCGGCTCCGCCGTATTTAAGTCCGAAGATCCCGCCGCCGAGGTTGCGCTGCTTCAGAAGCTGGGCAACGAGGCTGCACAGGAGGCATAAACCCTTATGACCGCAGGTCAAAACCGCATACCCGTGAATCTTGACTACGCCGCCTCGACGCCTATGCGCGCCGAGGCGCGCCTTGCGCAGCATGAGTACGATGATAGCGAGCTTGCCGGCGTCAACCCCAACTCGCTGCACTCGCTTGGCCGCAAGGCCGCCGCACGCCTGGAAGTCGCACGTCGCGAGATCGCCCGTAGCTTTGGCGCACGCGTTCGCCCGTCCGAGATTGTACTGACCAACGGCGGAACCGAGGCCAACCAGCTGGCGCTCCTCGGTCTTGCCGAAGGCGCCCGCCAGCGCGACCGTAAGCGTAACCGCGTGATCGTATCTGCCATCGAACACGATTCGATTCTGGACAACCTGCCGCTGCTGCGCGCCGCCGGCTTTTCCGTCGACCTGGTGCAGCCCTGCCGCGCGGGCTACATTGAGCCTGCCGCGCTGAGCGACTTGCTCGGCGGCGACGTCGCGCTCGTGAGCATCATGGTTGCCAACAACGAGACCGGCGTGGTGCAGCCCATCCGCGAGCTTGCCGCTGCCGCACACGCCGCCGGCGCCCTGTTCCACACCGATGCCATCCAGGGCTATCTGCATATTCCGCTCGATGTCACCGAGCTGGGAGTTGACGCCATGACCGTTGCCGCGCACAAGATCGGTGGCCCCGTGGCATCTGGCGCACTCTACCTTAAGAGCCGCACGCCGCTGCGCCCGCGCATCTTCGGCGGCGGACAGGAGGCCGGTCGTCGTGCCGGCACGCAAGACCTGCGCACGCAGCTCGCCTTTGCCGCTGCCGCCTCGTCTCTGACGCCCCATGTGGCTCAGGAGCGCGCGAAGCTGCAAACCCTTTCCGACAAGCTCTACGCCACGCTTACGGCCCACCCGCGCATTCACGCCACCATGGGTGACTACGCGCAAGCCGACCGTCTGCCCGGCATGGTATCGATCTACATTGACGGCATGGACTCCGAGGAACTCATCATCAAGCTCGACGCCGCCGGCTTTGAGGTGTCGGCAGGCTCGGCATGCTCGAGTGGCAGCATGGACCCGAGCCACGTGCTCAGCGCGATGGGCATCGGCCGCGAACAGGCGCTGGGTGCCTTGCGCATCTCCTTCGACGACCGCGTGAATCCGGACGATCTGGACGAGTTTGCCCAGACGCTGCTCTCGATCGTAGGCGCCGCATGATCGTCGCCGAGCTTGAGCGCGCGCTGCTGGCACGCTATCCCAAAGCAGACGCCGAGAGCTGGGACCACGTAGGCTTATCCGTTGGCGATCCCGATGACGAGATTCGCGGCGTTGCCTGCGCACTCGATGCCACCAAGGACAACGTGTACCTCGCCTTGGAGGCCGGCGCCAACGTGTTGCTGACGCATCACCCCGTCTACATCAAGGCGCCCGAGGCATTTTGCCCGGCCAGTGCCGCTCGTCCCCAGTGCAGCGCGGCACTCTACGAGGCGGCCCGTTGCGGCGTGAGCATCATCTCGCTTCACACCAACCTAGACCGCTCGCACGAAGCGCGCGTTCTCCTGAGCGAGTTGCTGGGCGCCGAGCCCATGAGCTCGCTGGAGCATGTGGACGAGCCTGAGCTCACCGGCCTGGGCGCACTCGCGACCCTCCACGACGCCTACAACCTGCGCGATCTCGCCACCCGTGCCGCCACGGCGTTTGGCAGTGACCCGCGCGTATGGGGCGAAGCCGAGCACCCGTGCCGCACCGTCGCCATTCTGGGCGGCTCCCTCGGCGATTTTGGTGAGCTTGCCATCGCCGCGGGCGCAGATGTTATTGTGACTGGAGAAGCTGGCTACCACGTGGCGCAGGACCTTGCCTTGCGTGGCCTGGGCGTGATCCTACTCGGCCACGACCGCTCCGAAGAGCCGTTCGTTGATATATTGATGAACTCTGCAGTTGACGCCGGGGTCGACCCCCGTCATGCGATTAAAATACTGAACCCTTGCCAAT
>CAVCBD010000023.1:0-14281 GCA_963599935.1 Acutalibacteraceae bacterium
TCATGTTGGCGGCGAGGCCCACGCACTCGTGCTCATGCTCGTGGAGCGTATCCAGGAGGTCTTGCCCGATCACGGCGTCGTCGGGTCCCGCGTCTTCGGAAGGCAGGCGTAAAAAGAACTCGGATTTCATGATGGGCTTAATCATGGCGGGCTCCTTAGGGTGGACACGTTTGGTTCAGGCCATGATACCGCGACATGTCGCATTAATGTGTGCACATAGATTCTGCAGCTAGATTGGCGGGCGACACCATAAACTAATGGACGTTTTGCCGAGAGGCATGAATGTTTAAAGCGCAAAGAGTGCGCGACGGGCCCCGCGAATGGGGCGATGATGCCCGAGAGGGCCAAGAAGGAGTCTCATGTCTGAGAACGAAGAGATCATGAACGAGACCGAGAACGAGACCATGGCTGCCGAGGTAGAGGCAGTCGAGACCGTGGAGACCGAAGCTGCCGAGGTCGAGGCTGCTGACGAGGTTTCCGCCGAGGAGGAGGCCGAGGTTGTCGAGGCCGCCGTTGATTACGATGACGAAGAGCTGATGGACAAGATGCAGAAGGCCGCCCGCCTGCTGCGTAGCCGTCGCTTTGCTATTTCCAAGGAGGAGGAGGCCAAGGCCGAGCGCATGGCGAACATCGAGCGCGCCATTAAGCTGCTTGACCTCAAGCCCAAGATGGAGCAGAAGGAGATGTCCGACCTGCTGGGCATGCGCCTTCGTGAGCTCGATGGCCTGATGGCCGAGGCCGAGGCTGCCGACCTGGTCGGTCGCATCGACGACGCCGAGGGCGATATGCGCAAGATCGTCGTCTTCGCTGCCGAGGATGCCGCCGAGGGCCTGACCGAGCTTGCCAACAAGAAGGAGAAGCTCCTGCCCGAGCTTTCCTACGAGGAGGCCACCGAGCTGATGGCTGCCCTCGACAAGGTTATCGCTCCGCTCGTCGCCATGGGCCTGGACGAGGACCGCGGTCCTCGCGGCGGTCGTGACGATCGCGGTGGCCGTGGCGGCGATCGCGGTCCTCGTGGCGGCTTTGGCGATCGCGGTGGCCGTGGTGGCGACCGTGGCGGTCGCGGTGGCGATCGCGGCGGCCGTGGCGGCTTTGGTGACCGCGGCGGCGACCGTGGCGGTCGCGGCGGCTTTGGCGGCAACCGTGGTGGCTATGGCGACCGCGGTGGCAACCGTGGCGGCTTCGGCGGCAACCGTGGTAACGACCGCGGCGGTCGCGGTGGCGATCGTGGCGGCCGCAACGGCGGCGGCTTCCGCGGCAACCGCTTTTAGGGGTTACGCGGTTCTACGAACCGCGTAACTAGTTGACGCTGCGCGCCCGCCAGAGCGACAACTTGTCATTCAAAGAGGACGGCATGACCAGAAGGTCTATGCCGTCCTCTTTTCATACCAATTTGTTCGCTCTGGCGGGCGCTCGCTGTCCGTCCTCTACCTGCGGCGTTGTCACGGTCCAAGGTATTCATTGGGGACGTTCTTAAATGACTAGTCAGAATGAGAGTGGATAATCTCCCGGTTTTGGCCTGAATGTTGGCTCAAAGTGGGAGATTATCCACTCTCAATTTCTATGTGTCCGAAAATCCACGCTCGTTTTATCTGCCTACATTTGCAGGAATAGTTCGTGGAGGCGGGTGTCTTCGTCGAGTTCTGGGTGGAAGGTTACGCCGAGCTGGTTGCCCTGACGGGCTGCGACGATGCGGCCGTCGACTTCCGCTAAGGCTTTGGCGCCACCGTGGACCTCGACGATGCGGGGCGCGCGGATAAACGTCAGCGGCAGTTCACCGTCGATGCCGGCTACCTGTCCCTTGGTGCGAAAACTGCCGAGCTGTCTGCCATAGGCATTGCGCTCAACGAGCACATCCATGGTTGCCAAACGCGGCGTGCCCTTATCGTCATGGGCGGCAAGGTCGTGAGCCAGCAGAATCAGGCCGGCGCAGGTGCCCAGTACGGGCATGCCCTCAAGAATGCGCCCGCGGAGCTCCTCGAGCATGCCTAGTTCATCGAGCAACTTCCCTTGAACGGTGGACTCGCCGCCAGGGAGAACCAGGCGGTCAAAGTTCTGCTCCAAATCGGTCGCCTGCCTCAACTCAATACAATGTGCACCCAGCTCGGATAGCCTTGCCTCATGCTCGGCAAAAGCGCCTTGGACCGCCAGCACGGCGACCGTCTGGTCTGAGTAATCGCTCATGTGCGATCCTTTCTGCCGGACTAGCGCCCGCGCTCCTCCATGATGATCTCGATCTCGTCGGCATTGATGCCCACCATGGCCTCGCCCAGATCCTCCGAGAGCTCGGCGATGAGCTTGGCGTCGGTGAAGTTGGCCACGGCCTTGACGATGGCGGCGGCGCGCTTGGCGGGGTCGCCGCTCTTAAAGATGCCCGAGCCCACAAAAACGCCCTCGGCACCCAGCTGCATCATCAGTGCGGCGTCGGCAGGAGTCGCCACGCCGCCGGCGGCAAAGTTTACGACGGGGAGCTTGCCCGTGGCGTGAACCTCGCGTACCAGCTCGACCGGAACCTGCAGCTGCTTGGCCGCCTCAAAGAGCTCGTCGTCGCGCAGGGCAACAACGTCGCGGATCTGCTTTTGGATCTTGCGCATGTGGCGCACAGCCTGGACGACATCGCCCGTGCCCGGCTCGCCCTTGGTGCGGATCATCGTAGCGCCCTCGGCAATGCGGCGCAGCGCCTCGCCCAGGTCGCGGGCACCGCAGACAAACGGCACGTCAAACTGCGTCTTGTCGATGTGGTAGACATCGTCGGCGGGGGAGAGGACCTCGGACTCATCGATGTAGTCGATCTCGATGGCCTGCAGGACCTGCGCCTCGACGATGTGACCGATGCGGCACTTGGCCATGACGGGGATGGAGACGGCCTCCTGAATGCCCTTGATCATCTTGGGGTCACTCATGCGCGACACGCCGCCCGCGGCACGGATATCGGCCGGAATGCGCTCGAGGGCCATGACGGCGCAGGCGCCCGCCTCCTCGGCGATGCGTGCCTGCTCGGGCGTGGTGACGTCCATGATGACGCCGCCCTTGAGCATCTGCGCGAGCTCGCGGTTGAGTTTGACGCGATCGGCCTTGCTGTTCTGTTCTGCCATGGTTGCTCCCTTGGTTGGCATGTGCATTGCTTGACGGAACATCCTATAGGGGAGCTGGGTATAGCGGAATAATCAGTTTTAGAGATAATAACAAGGTCAGACTAATACCAGATTGAATGACACGATAAGGTCAGGTGGCAAACTCATGCTTGACTACAATTTGGAACAACGTGGCGGAGCATCGCTCTATGAGTATGTTTACCAGCAAATTCGAGATGATATCGTTGCTGGTCGCATTGCGGCGGGGGAGCACCTGCCGTCCAAGCGTGCCTTTGCCAGTCATCTGGGAATCAGTGTCATTACGATCGAAAATGCATATAGCCAGTTGCTCGCCGAGGGTTATATTTGCTCAAAGCCGCGTCGTGGCTACTACGCGTGCGAGCTTCCCGAAGCCCCGGTTCTGGTTTCGGCCGAGACAGAGCTCGATCGAGATTCCGCTCCTGCGGGCCTTAACGCACATGATGCTGATGGGCAGCCCGAGCAATTCGCCCCGCTCTCTCCTTCCGCCTTGGAAGCCGCGCGCCTCTGGCAAAGTGCTCTGCGGGCAACGCTGACATCCGAAGATGAGCGCGAAATCTTCTCGCCCGCACCTGCGCAAGGCACCGCTCGGCTGCGGCATGCAATTGCGCATCATCTTCGCGGGACGAGGGGTATGAATGTCAATCCCGACAACATCGTCATCGGCGCGGGCGCTCAGCTGCTTGACACGATGCTGGTTCAGCTGCTTGGCACGGACAAGATTTACGCCGTTGAGGACCCGGGCTACTTGCGTCTGACGCGCATCTATCAGGCCATGGGCTGCAAGGTGCGGCATATTCCGCTTGATGGTGAGGGCGTTAACTTGGGCGAGCTGCTCGATGCCGGGGCGGATGTTCTTCACCTAATGCCGTCTCATCAATATCCAACCGGCCTGGTGACAAGTATCGCGCGTCGCTACGCACTGCTGAGCTGGGCTGCCGAGCGGCAGGGTCGATATCTCATTGAGGACGACTTTGATTGCGAGTTTCGTCTGGCCGGCAAGCCGATCCCGGCGCTCGCATCGATTGATGCTGCCCAATCGGTCATCTACACCAATACCTTTTCTAAGAGCCTGTCATCAGCCCTGCGCCTAGCATACATGGTCCTGCCCGATGAGCTCATGGAACGATTCAGGCGTGGGCTGGGTTTTTATGCCTCGTCGGTCAGCTCCGTAGATCAAGTCGCGTTGGCGCGCTTGCTCGAATCGGGCGATTACGAGCGTCATGTGAACCGGGTGCGCGTTCGTGCTCGTGAGGCGCGCGATGGCCTAGCGGCGCTTGTGCGCAAGGCGTTTCCGACAGGGGAGGTGTCGATCGAGCATGCAGACGCGGGCCTTTACTGCACCGTCGTCCTGACCAAGGATAATGCGGGGGAGAGCTTTGCGAAGGCTCTCGCTGACGCCCGTATTTCCTATATCGATATCGACGATTGCCTATGGGCGTCCGATCGGGCGTTGACTAAGAATGCGCCGTCTCGCGTTCTCATTCAATACGACGACCTGAGCCCTCACTCGCTCATCGTTCTTCAAGAACAGCTGCAATAAGCCCACGAAAAAGGCCCGAACCATGCGGTTCGGGCCTTATGAAGCTAGAGGTTATGTCTCAGGCGGTTGGCTTAGCCAAAGTAGCGCTTGAGCAGACCGGCGAAAGCCTTGCCGTGGCGGGCCTCGTCGCGAGCCATCTCGTGCACGGTATCGTGGATGGCATCGAGGCCAGCGGCCTTGGCGCGCTTGGCAAGATCGGTCTTGCCGGCGGTGGCGCCGTTCTCGGCCTCAACGCGCATCTCGAGGTTCTTCTTGGTGGAGTCGGTCACGACCTCGCCCAGGAGCTCAGCGAACTTGGCGGCGTGCTCGGCCTCCTCGTGGGCAGCCTTCTCCCAGTACAGGCCGATCTCGGGATAGCCCTCGCGATGAGCGACGCGAGCCATGGCCAGGTACATACCGACCTCGGAGCACTCGCCCTCAAAGTTGGCGCGAAGGTCGGCAACGATGTCCTCGGAGACGCCTTCCATCTTGGCGACGCCCACGACGTGCTCGGCGGCCCACTCGAGCTGGCCCTCCTCCTGCTTCAGGAAACGAGAACCGGGAACGCCGCACTGGGGGCACTTGAAGTCCTCGGGCAGCTGGTCGCCGTCGAACTCTTCCACATAACCGCAAACGGGGCAAACAAACTTCATGATTCGATCCTTTCGATCGATGGCGATTGTGCGCTCGTCCGGTCCCGTAAGGGCCCTCTCCGGACGTGCGTCTTGACGAGTTCTATTATCCATAAATGCAACAAAATGTGAAGCCTATTAGGAATGATTTTTAATAAAACAATTTTGAGATATGAAGATGTTGATTGATTAACGATTGGCAAGCCGTCTTTGACCGCCGCTGAGTACAATCGGTCGAGCAAATGTTGACCTATCAACAAATAAAGGAGTTTCCTTTATGCATCTAGCCCGTCGTGCCTGGTGCCGAACATATCAGACGGTTTTTCGCATTGCATTGCCGATCCTGCCCTATACCGAGCCGCACATTTTGGAGCATGCCGAGGATGTGCCCGCGGTGCTTCAAAAGCGCTCGATCCAGAAGGTCCTTATCGTGACAGACCCTGGTATTGCACGTTTGGGGCTCACGGCATCGCTCGAGTGTGCGCTTACGGCTCAGGGGATTGGCGTTACGGTCTATGCCGAAACGCGTGCGAACCCCACGGTCTCAAACGTGGAGGAAGCGGCGGCGCTGTATCGAGAGGGCGCCTGCCAGGCCATTATCGGCTTTGGCGGAGGATCAGCCATGGACTGCGCCAAGGGTGTGGGGGCGCGCATTGCGCAGCCAAACAAGCCCATCAACAAGATGCGTGGCCTGTTGCGTGTCCACCGTCTCCTGCCGCTGCTTATTGCGGTTCCCACTACCGCCGGTACGGGAAGCGAGGTCACGCTTGCGGCGGTTATCACCGATGATGAGACGCACTATAAATACCCCATTAACGATTTTGTGCTCATCCCGCGTTTTGCAGTCCACGACCCCGAGTTTACGCGCGGGTTGCCGGCGTCCATTGCGGGGCAGACGGGTATGGATGCCCTGACGCATGCTGTCGAGGCCTTTATCGGCCGTAGCACCACGCCCTACACGCGCAAGATGGCGCGTCAGGCGGTCCAGCTCATCCACGACAATTTGCTCGAGGCCTATGAGCGTGGCCACAACATGCGTGTGCGTCGCAATATGCTTTCGGCGGCGTATAAGGCGGGTGTTGCCTTTACGCGCTCCTATGTTGGATACGTTCATGCCATCGCACACAGCTTGGGCGGGCGTTACGGGATTCCGCACGGCTTGGCCAACGCCATCATCCTGCCGCATATGCTTCGCGCCTATGGCGAAGCTGCTGTTCCCAAGCTCGCCGATCTCGCCCGCATGGCGGGCATTGCGCCGGCTACCGCGCAGGACAGTCTTGCGGCCGAGGCCTTTATCGATTGGGTCGACCGCATGAACGAGGCCCTGGGAATCCCCAAATATGTCTCGGGTATTCGCCGCTCCGATATTCCGCAAATGGCGTCCCATGCCGATGCCGAGGCCAATCCCCTGTACCCCGTTCCTCTTTTAATGGACCGCCTGGAGCTCGAGCATATGTACGAAGTTGTTGCAGGTGGTATGTTTGAGGACGAGAACTAGGAGGGTCCATGAACACCGAGGAAATTGCGCGCATCGTCGGCGAGCAGCGCGCCTACTTTAAGATGCACGCTACGTTTGATGTCGATGCTCGACGTCGTGCGCTCGTGAGTTTACGCGATGCGGTGCGGGCGCACGAGGCCGATATTGCCCATGCGCTCAAGACCGATTTGGGAAAGTCGCATGACGAGGCATATATGTGCGAGATCGGCACGTCGCTTTCCGAGATTCGACATCAGATTGCGCATGTGGCTCGATGGAGTCGTCCGCGCCTGCGTCCGTGTGACCTCGCCAACGCCGTGAGCGTGTGCAAAACGCAAGCCGTGCCCTATGGCGTCACGCTGATCATGGCGCCCTGGAACTACCCGTTTTTGCTGACGCTCGAGCCGCTCGCCGGCGCGCTCGCTGCGGGTAACACCGTGGTCATCAAGCCGAGTGCCTATGCGCCGGCTTCGAGCGCGGTGCTCAGGCAGATTTGCGAGGAAGCATTTGATCCGCGCCTGGTAACGGTCGTCGAAGGCGGGCGTGCCGAGAACGAGGCGCTGCTCGATGAATGCTGGGACAAAATCTTCTTTACCGGTAGCGTTCCGGTCGGCAAGCTCGTCATGGAGCGCGCGAGCAAAAACCTCACGCCCGTGACGCTTGAGCTGGGCGGAAAGAGTCCCTGCATCGTGGATGCGACGGCAAACTTGAAGGTTGCGGCACGGCGTATCGCCTTTGGTAAATGGCTCAACGTGGGGCAGACCTGCGTGGCGCCCGACTACCTGCTGGTCGATGCGCACGTGCACGACGAGCTGCTGGATCTCATCAGGGAGGAGGTCCGTCGCATGTTTGGCGAGCACCCGCTCGACAACGAGGACTACGGTCATATTGTCAACGCCAAGCATTTCGCGCGCGTATGCGGGCTGATTGATCCCGATAAGGTCGTGCTTGGAGGTGCCGCGCGCGAGGCTTCGCTCAGGATCGAGCCGACGATTTTGGACGGCGTGACCCCCGATGATGCCGTGATGCAGGAGGAGATTTTCGGCCCCATCTTGCCGGTTCTGACGTTTGAGAGCCTGGATGAGGCCGAGGCGTTTATCGTGGATCGTCCGACGCCGCTGGCTCTATATATCTTTAGCCAGGATCGCGCGGTGCAGCAGCGCTTTGTGCGCTACGTGCCCTTTGGCGGCGGCTGCGTCAACGACACCATCATGCATTTGGCCACGAGCCATATGGGCTTTGGTGGCATGGGCGCGAGCGGTACGGGACAGTACCATGGCCGCGAGAGTTTCGATACGTTTAGCCACAAGAAGAGCATCGTGAACAAGGTAACCTGGCTGGACGTGCCGTTTCGGTATGCGCCCTACGCAAGCTGGAAGCACAAGTTCGTGCGCATGTTTGTACACTAGAAAAGAGCGCGGGTAATACGAACAAGTGTTCCTATTACCCGCATTTTGCGTTAGACTACTGCTATGGAGCACGGATGGGCCAACTCCCTTTAGAAGGGATTTGGTATGAACGTAAGCGATGTTATTTCGTTATTGGCGTTGTTAATCGCGGCTATCGAACTCGGCCTGTTTATCGGCCGAATGAAATAGCCGCCCCCGCGTAAGCGAAGACGGCCACTTCTCACGATGAAAACGTGTATTGGAGTTGGCAAGACCCGCGGCAACGGGTGCCATCCGTGTTCCTATCTTATCTGCAAGCGCTCTGCCATGCAAGCGTTGCGGCAAGCGATTGAAAGGTGCGAGCGGGTGAAATGTTGTCCGCACGGGCCCGTAAACTTCTCAATAAGGTTAAGCGCCGGTTTATCCGGCCGTTAGAGGAGCTGCCATGTACGAGCCTTCACGTGTTCTTTTGTCGTTTCATATCGCAGGATTTCAGTATGCCGACGGCGCATTGGTCCTGGGCGATCTAAAAGCGGGCGATAAGCTGACGCTGTGTGCCGAGCGCGATAATCCCCATGATCCTGAGGCAGTTGCGGTCTATTACGGCAACACCAAGCTTGGCTATGTTCCGGAAAACGAGGTCGGCCCGCTGTCCTTGATGATGTATTACGGCCATGAGGACGTATTTGAGGCCCGCGTGCAACAGGTTGCCCCCGAGCGCAGTCCGTGGCATCAGGTGCGCGTTGGCCTCTATGTGGTGGATGCTCGATAGTCGGCAATGGAGGCGGCTATGTTTGATGACGATGACCTGTTCGATCTGACAGATGATCCGTTTGAGTGGGATATGCTACTCGATGACGATGAGTTGGAGCAGGATCGTAAGAAGCGGCAGGACAAGAAAACCCAGGGCGACGCTTCGAAAAAGCAGGACAAGCGCCGCCGTGGACTGTTCGGCGGGCTCTTTGGCTAACCGCCGCATCGCTGTGTCTGTATACTTAGCAAGAGTTTGACGCGTTGCGAAGTGAGGGCATAGACGATGATGTGGTTTACCGCCGATCTGCACCTGGGCGATACGAATATCCTGCATGATATGGATCGGCCGTTTGATTCGGTCGAGGAGATGAACCGCAAGGTCATCGATGCCATCAATGAGTGCGTGGCTGTGGATGACCGTCTCTACATTCTGGGTGACTTTACCTATCGTTTGCCCCTGGCGGAGGCGGTGCGCCTGCGCGAGCGTATTGCCTGCCAAAACGTGACGCTCATACGGGGCAACCATGACGGTGACTGGGAAGATCCCGACGTACCGCAGATTTGGGAAGACGTGCGCGATTACCTGGAGATTGCTCCCGGCTATGCCAAGGGCCATCGCCTGGTTTTGAGCCATTACCCCATGCTCAGCTGGAATGGCAAGGCGCGCGGCGCCATCATGCTGCACGGGCATATCCACAGCAGGGGAGACCGCAACAACGCACGCAACCGCGATCGCGAGCGCCCCATTTTTCGCTACGATGTCGGCCTCGATGCCAACGATTACAAGCCCGTAAGCCGCGATCAGATTCTTAGCTTCTTTGGACTGTAATTCTTGAACCACCGCACAAACCGCGACAAAGGGGGCGGGCACCTTTGTCGTGGTTCTGGCGCCGTTGCCATTATGGCGGCGGCGCCTTTTTTGTCCGTACGGCGCGGTAGAGTGTAGGCGGTTGAAATTTGCGTCCATCGAGGAGCTGCTATGAACGAGATCAGGTGCCCGCATTGTGGCGAAGTTTTTAAGGTCGATGCTTCTGGCTATGCGGATATCGTCAAACAAGTGCGCGATGCCGAGTTTTCGCGCGACCTGGATGAGCGTGTGAAGGCGGTCCAGCGCGAGGGCGAGCAGGCGCTGGAACTTGAGCGCTCACGTTCGACGGCTGCCTTACAAAAGGCAGAGTCTCAGCGCAATGCTCAGCTTGCCGAGCAGAAGAACACTGCGGAGCAGAAGCTGGCACAAGAGGTTGCCAAGCGCGATGCTGAGCTTGCCGAGCTGCGCGCCAAGCTCGAGGGCGCTGCCGCAGAGCGCGAGAGCGCAAGTCAGCGCGCAGCGGTTGAGGCCCGTGCCGACGCTCAAAAGGAGAATGCTGAGCTTCAGCGCGAGATCGACAATTTGCGTGCGCAGCTGGGACGCAAGGATGACGAAGCCAAGCTTGCCGAGGCTTCGGCGCGCAATGCTGCTCAGAACGATTTAGCTGCACGCGATGCGCAGATTGCAGAATTGCAGGCAAAGCTCTCAGCGGCGGACAAGGCCCAGGAGATGGCGCTTGCCGCCGCTGCGGCCGAGTCGCAGCGTGAGATCGATGCCGCTCGCGGCGAGGCTGAGCGCACGCTTGCTGACTATCGCGCAAAGGTACAAGAGAAGTTTTCCGCCGCAAAGGCTCAGTCCGAGCAGGAGGCCGAGGGCCTGCGTGCGCAGCTGCGCGAACAGGAGCTGACGGCCAAAATGAACCTATCGGAGGCGGTCGCCGCGGCAGAGCGTGAGCGTGACGAGGCACGTGCCAAGCTGACGAGCGAGCTGGCAGTGCGCGATTCTCGCGAGGAACAGGTCAAGGCGGCACACGAGCTCGAGCTCGCGCAGGCCAAGCGCGTGAGCGACGAGTTGATCCGCTACAAGGACGAAGAGATTGAGCGCCTTAAGGAAATGAAGATCCGCCTGTCCACCAAGATGGTGGGCGAGTCGCTCGAGCAGCATTGCGAGACCGAGTTTAACCGTCTGCGTATGACCGCGTTTCCTAATGCGTACTTCGAGAAAGACAACGATGCGTCCGAGGGCACCAAGGGCGACTTCATCTTCCGCGAGTGCGACGCGAGCGGCAACGAGGTCATTTCGATTATGTTCGAGATGAAAAACGAGAACGATGAGACCGCGACCAAGCATAAAAACGAGGACTTCTTTAAGAAGCTCGATCACGATCGTCGTCAGAAAGGCTGCGAGTATGCGGTGCTCTGCACCCTGCTGGAGCCCGAGAGCGAGCTCTATAACGCGGGAATCGTGGACGTGAGTTACCGCTATGAGAAGATGTACGTGATCCGCCCGCAGTTCTTCATTCCCATGATCACGCTGCTGCGCAACGCCGCCATGGGTTCGCTGCGCTATAAGCAGGAGCTGGCGGAGTACAAACAGCAGAATATCGACGTCACGAACTTCGAAGCCAAGATGGAAAAGTTCAAGAATGATTTCGGTCGCAACTACGAGATCGCGAGCCGCAAGTTCCAAACGGCGATCGATGAGATCGACAAGACGATTAGCCATCTGCAGAAAACCAAGGAGGCGTTGCTGTCTTCCGAGAACAACCTGCGCCTAGCCAACAAGAAGGCCGACGATCTTACCATTCGCAAGCTCACGTGGGGCAACAAGACCATGAAGGCGGCGTTTGACGAGGCGCGCGGGGCTGCGCCGGAGACAAATGATGAGCCAGCCGAGGCCGATTCGTATGAGGTCGAGGATGCCGAGTAGGGCATAGCGGATAGCGCAAAAGTGGGGCCGCTGGCGATGTTGCCAGCGGCCCCACTTCGTTTCGTTCCGGTAAGTTCGGCTAGTCCTCGAGCAGGTCCTCGATAAAGCCGACACGGTAGTTCTTGAAGATGACCTCGCCGCCGTCTTGCGTGGCGTCCAGATTGACATCGCCCATGATGCCAAAGTCGTGGTCGGCATCCTCATCGGCAAAGATCTGGTGCACGTGCCACACGTGATCGGTCTTCTCGTCGCTCTCGTCGATGGTAAACATCGCGGCGCTGCGGGCGTCGCCGTCGGTGAGAATTTCCTCATGCTGCTCATGGTAGGCATCGAGGGCCTTTTGCCAGCGGATCTCGCTCATGCCCCAGTCCTCGTCGAGTTCGCCCAGGTCGCGAACGTGCTCGCGGGCGGCAAGGGTCACGCGGCGGAAGAGTGCGTTGCGCACCAGCAGCGTGCAGCCGCGACGGTCCGCCACGACCTCGTCGATGCCCTGCGGCGGTGCAGCGTCGAGGGCCGCCGGGTTGCCAGCGTTCTCCCACTCGTCCACCAGGCTCGAGTCGACCGAACGCACCACAAAGCCCAGCCACGAAATGATGTCACGCAAGCGCTCGTCGCGCTTCTCAATGGGCACGGTGCGATCGAGGGAACGGTAGGCCTCGGCTAGGTAGCGCAGCAGAATGCCCTCGGAGCGGGCGATGCCGAGCTTTTGGATATAGCCCTTAAAGTCGCTCGCGCTCTCCAGCATGTCGCGCAGGACGCTCTTGGGCGAGAGCTGGTAGTCGTTGGCCCAAGGTACTTCCTGGCAGTACTTGTCGAAGGCGGCATCGAGCAAGTCCTCGAGCGGCTTTTCGTAGGTGACATCCTGGATGCGCTCCAGGCGTTCCTCATATTCGACGCCGTCAGCCTTCATTTCGGCCATCGCGCGGTCGCGCGCGGCGCGCTCCTGTGCGCGCAATACCTGCTTAGGGTCCTCGAGCGTAGCCTCGACCATCGAGATGAGGTCCATGGTATAGGTCTCACTCTCGGGGTCGAGCAGCTCCAGCGCGGCAAGCAAAAACGGCGAGAGCGGCTGGTCGAGCGCAAAGTCCTCGGGCAGGTCGACCGTCAGCGCGTAGTCGATGTCCGGCGCGGCATCAGCCGGAGCGTCGGGTGAGGGCGGCACCTCAGTGCGCACGACGACGCCGGAGTCGATGAGCGTGGCGAAGATCTCGTCGGCACGAACCTCGAGCTTTGCCTTTTCCTCGGGAGTCTGCAGGCTCGTCTCGATGAGGTCGTGTACGCGGGCTCGGGCATCGCCGCCCTGCTCGACCACGCTAATCACCATGGAGTGTGTGATGCGAAGGCGCGGCTTGAGCGTTTCAGGCTGCGTCTCGATCAGGCGCTCAAAGGTCTGCTTGTTCCAGGTGACAAAGCCCTCGGGGGCCTTCTTCTTTTTAATCTTGCGGAGCTTCTTGGGGTCGTCGCCCGCCTTGGCCATAAGCTTGGCATTCTCGATCTCATGCTCGGGTGCCTCGGCGATTACCATGCCCTCGGTATCGAAGCCCGAACGGCCGGCGCGACCGGCAATCTGATGGAACTCGCGGGCGCGCAGGCGACGCATCTTGTAGCCGTCGAACTTGGTGAGCGCGGTGAGCACCACGGTATGGATGGGTACGTTGATGCCGACGCCGAGCGTATCGGTGCCGCAGATGACGGGCAGCAGGCCCTGCTGCGCCAAGCGCTCGACCAGCAGGCGATAGCGCGGCAACATGCCAGCATGGTGCACGCCGACGCCGCATCCAAGCAGGCGTTTGAGAATCTTGCCGAAGGCCGTCGAGAAGCTCGTGCCCTTGGCCGCCTCCTTGATGGCCTCGCGCTGCTCCTTGCTGGCAATGCCAAAGTTGGCGAGGGATTGCGCCGTCGCAAGTGCGGCATCCTGGCTAAAGTGCACGATGTAGAGCGGGGCCTCGCCACGGCGCATGGCGAGCTCGACCGTGCCCTCGAGGGAGGTCGTCACATAGTCGTAGCTCAGCGGCACGGGGCGCGGGGCATCGACGACCAAGTCGCAGGTAGCGCCGGTGTGTTCCTCGAGTGAGGCGGCGATGGCAGTGACATCGCCGAGCGTGGCGCTCATGAGCATGAATTGCGTGTGAGGCAGGGTGAGCAGCGGTACCTGCCAGGCCCAGCCGCGATCGGGGTCGGCAAAGTAGTGGAACTCGTCCATGGCGACGCAGCCAACATCGGCATCTTCGCCCTCGCGCAGTGCGTCGTTGGCAAGGATCTCTGCCGTGCAGCAGATGACGGGCGCCTTGGTGTTGATATGCGTGTCGCCGGTGATCATACCGACGTTATCGCGGCCGAGCACCTGCACCAGATCGAAGAACTTTTCGCTGACCAGGGCCTTGATAGGGGCCGTGTAATAGCAACGCTTGCCCTGCGCCATGCCCATAAAGAGCATGCCCAACGCGACGAGCGATTTACCCGATCCGGTCGGTGTGCCTAAGATGACGTGATCGCCGGCAGCCAGGTCCATGAGGGCCTCTTCTTGGTGATCCCACAGCTCAATGCCGCGGTCGCTCGTCCATTCAAAGAAGCGTTCGAAGGCCTGGTCGGGCGTGAGCCACGGTTCGGGCTCGCTGCCGTCCTCGGGCTCCCACCAGGTGGGGGAGAGCGCACCGAG
>CAVCBD010000023.1:14973-26048 GCA_963599935.1 Acutalibacteraceae bacterium
CTTACCCAAAGCGTGTCGTAGCCTGCCGCGGCAAACTGCCCCAGGGCGTAGTCGCGCAATGGCTTGCTGTCGGTGCGCAGCGTGACGGTGGCACCGGCTGAAAAGAGTGGACGGTAGAGCATCAGATGGTCGACATGGACGAGTCGTTTTTTGGCGTACTTGGCCTTGGGCTGCGGCGTGGGAAAGTTGATGGTGATGGCATCGAGCTCGCCTGCGGCAAACAGCTGCGGCAGCGATGCGGCGCCTCGGGGCAGGACGAGTGCGTTGGTCAGTTCCTGCTCGCAGATTTTCTGTGCGGCATAGGCGATGCAGATGGGCTCCTGGTCCATACCGATAAAGAGCGTGGTGGGCTCACGGCGAGCGCGCTCTACAAGGTACGTTCCCTTGCCACAGCCAAGATCCAGGTGAAGGTGTTCGAAGGGCTTGCTGCCAACTGGCGCACAGGCTTCGCGCCAATCTCCGGCATAGGCCTCGGGGTTCGTCTCAATCGCATCGGCGTAGCGCTCCAGGCGCTCCTCGAGCACAAAGTTCTTAGGCGTGCGAACGTGGACGGCTCCCATGAGGCTCCTTGGTCATAAGTATGGAACGCATAGCTACGCGTTCCGTCAATGGGTTGAAAAGGGCGGGCATAGCTTGCCCAAAAGATGCGATGCGGCTCGGCGGCGAGTTGTCGATGCCTACAGGCGCTTGAGAATCACATAGCGGTTGAGATCGCCGCTGCGACCGTCGGCATGGAAGCGCTCAAGCTCGCGCACGGGGACCTCGCCGCTCTTGTAGAACGTACGGACGCCGCGTACCAGGTCGGTGATCTGCTGATCGTCAAAGTGATGGCAATAGCGGTAGGCGTGGCGGTCGTTTTGCCAGCCAATGAGGTGGTCGCCGGCTTCAAACTGCGCGGAATCGTAACCCTCAAACGGCGGGGTGAGTTCGGCGCGGGCTTCGGCTCGAACGGCCTTGCGCGCCATGCGCTCGTCGTTCATAAACTCCCAAAAGCTGATGGCGATGATGCCGCCCGGGCGCGTCTGCCGCACCAGGGCGTCGAGCACGCGTACGCGGTACTCGCACGACGGCACGTGGTGCATAAAGCCAAAGCAGACCGAGATGTCGGCGAGCGGGGCGTCGAAAAGCACGTCGGGCGTCTCGGCGGGGTTGAGTTTCATGAGGGCATCGAGCACGTCGAGTTCTTGGAAGTGCAAGTTAGGAATGCGCAGGGCGTGGCCGCGTGCATCGATGGCCAGGTCCTGGCACGAGTCGACGCCATAGAACTCGAAGGGGCAGCTGGCGTCTGCCGAGGGACTCGTGCCGTCCACGCCTTTGGCAGCCAGCGTGCCGCCGGCGGCAAAGTTCTCGAATCGCATATTGCCGCAGGCGAGATCGAAGACGCGGACGGGATGCTCGATCGTGGCGACGTCGAGCTGTTCGAGCGCAATGTCCATGGTGCGCACCCAGCCGGGCCATGGGGCCTGGCGCGTATCGGAGAAGGAGGCGGAGTGCTCGCGATAGAACGTGTTGTTGAGCTGGATGAGCGATGAGGCGAAATCGCGGTTCACGGCGCGGAACTCCCTCCGTTGGCGGTGCGGAATAAACAGTACGACCATACTACCGTTAACGCCGCAACGGGGACAACCGAGCTGCGGGTCATTGCTTTGTTTGGACACATTTCCGCAGCTCATATGCACCCGCAACCGCCGGTTGTCAAAAATCTCACTAGAATAGGTGGCATGCTTTTGGCGGTGGCGGATACATTTTTAACTGTGCAAGGCGCCTAAGAATAAAAACGGTCCGGCGGCACGGCTGGCAATAGCATAGGAGGAACCATGAATGTAGAAACTGCGCAGCGGCTCGCCGACCTTCGCCGCAGCAAAGGCTTTAGCCAAGAAGGGCTGGCACGAAAGCTGGGGCTGTCGCGCCAAGCGGTCAGTAAATGGGAGCGTGCAGAGAGCTCGCCCGATACCGAGAACCTGATCTCGCTCGCCAAACTCTATGGCGTGAGCCTGGACGAGCTGCTCAATCCGAGCGACGAGATCGAGGACGATATCGAGTTTGAGAACGAGGACCGCGCCCGTCAGCGCGAGGCCGAGGCGGCAGAGCGCGCGCGTACCCATGAGGCGGCGGCACGTGCCACCGAGGCGGCAACACAGGCGAGTGATGCTGCGGCCAAGGCGGCGCAAGCGGCAAGCTGGAGTGCACAGGCCGCCAATGCTGCTACGGCGCAGGCGACGAGTGGCGGCACAGTTGGCTCGACTCCGGTGAAGGGGCCGTTCCAGTCGTTCCCGTATTGGGCTGTGTGCTGGCTGCTGTTCTTTTTGCTGATGTTCCTGTTTGGTGGCGCCCCCTTTGCCGCGCTGATCTTCTTTACGATTCCCATCTATCACTGGGTGGCGCGTGCGCTCGATGGCGATTGGGCACGTGGGGATATCCAGGTTGGGCCGGCGCCGGTGGCGGCCAGGACTCAGGTGCAGGATGTTTCCGCTGTCGCCGATGCTGGCACGTCCGCTGCTTCGACCACCGCTGAGTCGGCCGCTCAAGAAGGTGATGAATGATGAAGCTTTCGCATGAGTCCAAGGTACGCTTGGGCGTTGGCATCGGAGCGTTTGTGCTCATCATCGGGCTTGTCTGTGGCATTTCGCGGATATTGATTCATTTTGATGGTCCGTGGAATCTCGACGATGTTGTATCCGGCTTGTCTGGTATGGACGATGCGGTTGACGAGGACGATCTTTTGGGTAGCGGTAACTATTCCGCTCGGCCTCAACAGCTTTCGAGCGAAACGTTTGATGCCGACGCGTTCACATCGCTTGACTTGGACGTGACGTCGGGCACGGTCGAGATCAAACACGTCTCCGGCGGGCCGGTGCGCGTAATTGAAAGCGGGCGTGTGGCAACGGGGACCGTTGCCTTCGATGCGGCAACCCAAAATCTGGCCGAGGTTAAGGGTTCTACGCTCAAGATTCGTCAGTTCGATTGCGATGACGAGCGCGCCATTGACCGCACAGTTACCGTCGAACTGCCGCGCGAAGTTGCCGATAACATGGTGGGCATTACAGCGAATGTAGGATCGGGCGATCTGACGGTCACGGACATTGCGTGTCATGACCTCAACCTGACTTTGGACTCGGGAGACGTTGAGTTTGCGGGCACCGTGACCGACACCCTGAATGCCAAGGTCGGTTCGGGCGATGTGACGTTCGAGCTCTACCAGGCCCCCACGAAGTCGATGGACGTGAGCGTGGGCTCGGGCGATGTGGAGATGACGGTTCCGAACTCGACGGGCTTTAAGGCGAGCCTCACCTTGGGAAGCGGCGACTTCGAGAGCGATTTCCTTCCGCTTGGCTACGACGGCGAGACCATTTTGAATCTTGAATTCGATAACGGCGATAAGTCTGCTACGTATCGTTTTGAGGTCGGTTCGGGCGACATGTCGTTTGATCCGGAGTGACATGCGGTTTTCGGAGATCGGTACATATAGGCATGCTCTTTGATGGAGGCGCCGGAGCCGTGACGGGCTTCGGCGCCTTTGCCTTTACAATGGGGACATGGAACAGATTATCTTGAACATACTCGAGGCTCTGCGTCGCGGCGAGACCGTGGACGACAAAGCGCTCGTCAAACTGATACATGCCGAGGCGCGCCGTGAGGGTGCCGACAAACGCGATTTGGCCAAGCGCCGTCTGCTGCCGTTCTACCAGCGGGTTAAACGTGAGGAGCCGGCTCGCTGGGCTGGGTGGAATGTTGATGTCGAATTGGAGCGTCAACTGCTGCAGGTCCTGCGTATGAAGCCTCGTCGCACGGCTTCGGGCGTGGCGACCATTACCGTCATCACCAAGCCCTGGCCGTGCTCGGGCGATTGCCTGTTTTGCCCCAACGACCTGCGCATGCCCAAAAGCTATTTACATGCTGAGCCAGCGTGCGCCCGTGCGGAGCAAAGCTGCTTCGATCCGTATCTGCAGGTGAGCGCCCGTTTGACGGCGCTTTCGCAGATGGGACATGCGACCGATAAGATCGAGCTCATTGTGCTTGGCGGTACCTGGAGCGACTATCCGGAAGGCTATCAGACATGGTTTATGTCGGAGCTCTTCCGTGCGCTCAATGACGATGCCGTCGCCGGCGTGGCGGCCAACCCCATGTTGGCGCGTCCGGGCATCAGCCGTGCCGAGGCAGGGCGCCTGCTCGATGACGCTCCCGCCGATGCGCTGCCGCCGGTGGTAGCGGAGCGTCGCGAGCGCTATCGGGCCGCCGGCATTGCGACAGACGAGGCCGAGCTCGCTGCCGGCGTTGCCGACGAGCAGGGGCGTGTGGATGCTGCCGTGGGCGGCTATAACCGCGCGGTGCGTCGTCTGTACGGCCAGGGCACGCCGTGGGGCGAGGTCGCCGAGTGGCAGACAGCAACGATGGAGGAGCTCGAGCGCCAGCAGCGCATCAACGAGACGGCGAAGCATCGCGTGGTGGGACTCGTTATCGAGACGCGCCCCGATGCCGTGACGCCACAGGCGCTCACGCTCATTCGTCGTCTGGGCTGCACCAAGATCCAGATGGGCATCCAGAGCCTCGACCAGCACCTGCTCGATATCAACGAGCGCCGCATTTCGGTGGCTCAGGTCGAGCGGGCGTTTTCGTTTGCGCGCCTGTTTGGCTTTAAGATCCACGCGCATTTTATGCTCAACTTGCTTGGCGCTACGCCCGAGGGGGACAAGCGCGACTACGAGCACTTTGTGACCGAGGGCGCCTTTATGCCCGACGAGGTCAAGGTCTACCCGTGCGCGCTCATCGAGGGCTCGCGCCTGGTGGGCTGTTATGAGCGTGGCGAGTGGTGCCCCTATACCGAGGAAGAGCTGCTCGACGTGCTGGCAGATGACATCGTGGTGACGCCGGCGTTCTGCCGCATCAGTCGCATGATTCGCGACTTTAGCTCCGACGACATTATGGTGGGCAACAAGAAGCCCAACCTGCGTCAGCTCGTCGAGAACCGCTTGGCGGCTCGTGGGGAAGGCGCGACGGTGCGCGAGATCCGCTATCGCGAGATCAGCACGGCGGGTGCCGACCTGAACGTGTTGGCCCTTGACGAGGAAGTGGCGTACGAGACGCCGGTGACGCACGAGCGCTTTTTGCAGTGGGTGACGCCGCAGGGCAAGATCGCGGGTTTTTTGCGCCTGTCCCTGCCCGATCGCGCCTTTGTCACCGCACATGCGGACGAGTTGCCGACCAGGCCGGAGGAAGCGATGATTCGCGAGGTGCACGTCTATGGTATGGCGGCACGTGTGGGTGATCAGGGCCAGGCGGCTCAGCATCACGGTCTGGGGCGTCTGCTCGTGGAGCGTGCGTGCCAGATTGCTTGGGACGCGGGCTATGCGCGCATCAACGTGATCAGCGCGATTGGCACACGCGAGTACTATCGCCATTTGGGTTTCTACGACCACGGACTCTATCTGCAAAAGGAGCTCTAGATGAACAAGCCGAGTGTTTCTGCTGGCGTCGTTGCCGGCGTTGCTCTGGGAGCCGCGGCGCTTGGTGCGGCCGCCGTCGCTGTTCGTGCTGCCTGTCTGCAGGTTGCGCGAACTCGCAATGGGTTGGCGCGTGTGAAACGCGTGCACGATGAGAGCGGCGATGAGATTCGCGTGCTGGTGCAAGGCGGCGTCTACCAAAGCGCGAGTTACGTTGGCGAGCGTTGGGCGGAACCCGTCTTTGCGTACTATCGTGCGTTTGACGACGTGTTTGAGGCCGAGGGCGCAATGCGTGACGCTTATGGTCACGGTATCGACCGCATGCTTATGCTGGGCGGCGGCGGGTTTGCCTATCCTAAGTTCGCTCTGATGTCGCACGAGAGCTTGCGCATGGACGTCATCGAGTATGACGGAGAGATTACGCGCCTGGCGCGTCGCTGGTTCTACCTAGACGAGCTGGAGCGCGCGGCGGGCGATCGCCTGCGGGTGATAACCGCTGAGGCTCGCTCGTATTTGGGTGTGACGAGCGTGGGCCATCGTCGCTACGACGTGGTCGTGAGCGATTGCTTTGGCGGTGCCGAGCCTGTGCGCGGGCTGGCGACCGTTGAGGCGCTGCGCCTGGTGCGGGGCAGCCTGAACCTCGGGGGTATCTACGTGGCCAATATCGTGAGCGCAAACGAGGGGAGCGATGTGACGTTCCTGCGCGACTGTGCCGCCACGGCGCTTGAGGTGTTCGACCATGCTTGGGTGGTCCCATGTGGCGATGCAGAGTTCGGCGGCGAGGAGAATTATCTGCTCATCGCCAGCAACGGCGACTACGCTTTTGCCGAAGCCGTGCCCTTCGACACGGACTTCCTTGGCACCGTCCTTCACGACAAGTAAGTCTCCCCGTCCCAAAAAAGACTGGTCTTAGGCGTGGTCGCGCCAGCTGCGGACACGCTGCTTCATGCCCTCTATGTCGAGCACGCCTTCGGCGAAGCCCTTGCGCACGAGCTCCTCGGGAACGTACTCGTCGTAGCGATCAAAATAAGGCACCTCGCCGGGATAGACGAGCTCGATGGGATCGAAGTCCTTCTCGGCCTCGGCGGCGAGCACCTCAAAGAATGTCTCCTCGTCGGCCTTCATTTTAAACTGCATAAAGTACGGGCGTGACGGGTCAAGTCCGCGAAGGCCCAGCTCCGCGGCACATTTAATCTTGAGCATGCGCTCGAGCGCCAAAAAGGCGTAACTTCCCAACCAGGGGAAGAGCACCCAGGTGTCGCCGCCCAGGTTAATGAGCGGCTTGGTTCCCGCACCCGAAATATCGGCCGTATGACGAGCCTGCGCTAAGCGGGCCCGTGCGTTACCCATGAGGTACGGATATGTCGCGTGCTCGTTGAGCGCCTTGCGCATGCGCTCGAGTACGTGTGTATTGATGTCGCCGGGGCAGTCGCCAAAGTAGGCCGGCACACGGCCCTTGACCTGCGTGGCAAAGACGGCATGGCGCTTCCAGTCCACTTCCTCGACAATCCAGCAGCGTCCGGCGATGGCGATGCGCTCGCCAGGTGGTGGCGGGTTGACAATCGTGCCCAGCTCGGCCGATTCGCTGCGAACGGTAAACTCCTCGTTTTCCTGGAATACGGCGTAGAACTTAAAGTTGTTAATGATGCGCTCGCCCGCGAGACCCACGATGAGCCCACCGCCCTCGGTGACCTGGATGTGGTCGATCTTGATGAGGTGATGCAGCAGTATGCGATAGTCATCGGCCGAGATGCGATGGAAATAGCTGAGTGTGAGCACGCGCTGGGCAAGTTCGGCCGGCGTGAGCTCTCCGGTGCTGGCGAGGGTCGACATGGTCTGGTGATAGAGCAGGCTGTAAGGGAGTCGATCGAGCTCGGGCGGCTCGACCCACTTTTCCTCGCGATAGAGTTGTACGAGCGCGATGCCTTGCAGGAGCTTCCACGGAATGGTCTCGGGCATCATCGTGCGCGGCTCGGGCTCTTCCTCGCGCATGACGAACCACATCTCGGGCGGAAGATCGCGGCGTCCCGTGCGGCCCATACGCTGCAAAAAGGAGCTGACGGTAAACGGCGCGTCGATCTGGAAGGCGCGCTCCAGACGGCCGATATCGATGCCAAGCTCAAGCGTAGAGGTGGTGACGGTCGTCTGTGCCTGTTCCTCGTCGCGCATAAGCTCTTCTGCCGTCTCGCGCAACGATGCCGAAAGATTGCCGTGATGGATGAGGAAACGGTCGGGCTCGTGTCGGCTCTCGCAGTAGCTGCGCAGCATGGAGCATACGGCCTCCGCCTCTTCGCGCGAGTTGGCAAAGACCAGGCACTTGCGGCCGCGCGTGTGCTCAAAGATATAGCCCATGCCGGGGTCGGCGTTGTCTGGTGCTGTGTCGGTGGGGCTGAGTAATGCCTGTTCGGGTGCTCGGGGGATGTCGACTTCGCCCTCGGGGGCCGAGGAAGTTCGGCGGTCCTTGGGTGCGGCCTTGCCCCGTGCCCGCTCGCGACGTTGACGGCGCTCCTCCTGTGTGAGCTGTCCGCTGTGGCGCATGTCTTGGGTGTCGGCCGGCAGTGCCGCGGGCGCCGCTGCCTCAATGCGCTCGCACGCAAGCACTTCGGCCTCTTGAGGGCCCATGCTCTCGAATCCCCGCTGCTGCGCCTGGGGGCCCGAGTTGTAGAAGTGCTCCATGGAGATACGCCACACGCGGCGCGGTTCTTCAAAGCGGGGGATAACGCAGTCGCGCCCCGTTCCCTGTGAGAGAAAAGCGCCCGTGCGCTCGGGGTCGCCGATAGTGGCCGAAAGGCCAATGCGGCGAGGTTGCACGCCGGCCATGCGCGAGAGTCGCTCGATAAGGCAGAGCGTTTGCCCGCCACGGTCGCCGCGCATGAGCGAATGGACCTCGTCGATGACCACATAGCGCAGGTCGCAGAACATGCGCGGGATCGCCATGTGCTTATGGATCAGGAGTGCCTCGAGCGACTCGGGCGTAATCTGCAAGATGCCGCTCGGCTTTTTGATGAGCTTTGTCTTGTGCGACTGCGAGACATCGCCATGCCAGTGCCAGACGGGGATGTCGGCTTCTTCGCACAGGTCATTGAGACGGACGAACTGATCATTGATGAGTGCCTTGAGGGGGCCAATGTAGAGAGCGCCAACGCTTGCGGGCGGGTTCTCCCAAAACTCGGTCAGGATGGGAAAGAAGGCCGCTTCGGTTTTGCCGGAAGCTGTGGATGCCGTCAGGAGTACATTGTCTTGTGTGTTAAAGATGGCATCTGCTGCCGCAACCTGGATGGAGCGCAGACTCTCCCAATCGTGGGAGTAGATGAAGTCTTGGATAAACGGGGCGTAGCGGTCAAAGGCGTTCACGAGGCCTCCTTTCAAAAGCGAATCTCTCAACGCTGCGGGCAGTGGCTTGCTGCATTATTGCTTCGACGTTTGCCCAGATAAAACCTGGCATAATAAACCTGTCCCTTTTTGGCAGGTTAGATGGTGAATTCGGCGAAGTTACGGTCGCCGCCTGCGGTATCGGTGTCGCCTGTTGCGGCTGCCGGCGCCAGCGCGTCGCCGCCGACGCTTTGCAGCAGCTCGGCCACGTTGGCGTCGGGGTTTTGGCATAGGATGTCGAGCAACTCGATAAAGTCACGAATGACTTCACGCGGCGTCAGATGCGTGTCGGCTCCCACACGACCGAACTCGATCTTGAGGAAGTCCACCAAGTCGTTCTCGGTAAGCGTGGGCGTCCAGCCAAAGTAGCCGGCGTGAATTTGCATGAGTTTTTCGATGAGCACCAGTAGCTCCTCGTAGGTGAGCGGCTGCAGGCGGATGATGGGTGCGAGCATGTCCTTAAGGTCCTCGCGCGCAAAGCGACCCTGAGCGAGTCGGCTGCGCAGAGCCTCGTAGGAGAACACGCCGCGGCGGCGGTCTTCGATGGAGGTTGGCGTGCCGCCCATGATCATGCCCAGGTACTGCGCCTTGCCCTGAAGTGTGTCGTTGTACATGGTCAGGATCTTCTCGTAGTTGTACTGGCGCGTGATGGCATTGGGAATCTTATACAGATTCACGAGCTCGTCGATGAGCACCAGCATGCCCTTGTAGCCGCTGCAAACCAAAAAACGCGCGATGAGTTTGACGTAGTCGTACCAATTGTCGTCGCTGATGATGGTCGAGGAGCCCAGCTCGGCGCGCGCCTCGCTCTTGGTGCGGTATTCGCCGCGGATCCATTTGGTCACGCGGCTCATGGCCTCTTCGTCGCCCTCGGATACGGCCATGCGGTAGCGGCGGAGCATACGGGTGAAGTCGAAGCCGTGGACCATCTCCTCGAGCGGGGCCAGTTGGGCATTGACGACCGACTCGTCGACGTCGGCACATGAGGCGACCCAGCGATCTAGGATAAGGTTGAGCGCACCGCCCTCGGGGCGCGTCTTGGTCGATATATTGCGGATGAGCTCGCGGTAGGTGGCAAGGCCCTGTCCCTGACCGCCCTGCAGGCGGCGCTCGGGCGACAGGTCGGCATCAGCGACGACGAATCCCTCGCCCATGGCGTGCGTGCGGATGGTCTGGAGCAAAAAGCTCTTGCCGGCGCCGTAACGACCGACCAGAAAGCGGAAGCTCGCGCCACCGTCGGCGATGAGGCTCAGATCGGTGAGCAGGGCGCGGATCTCGACCTCGCGGCCTACGGTGATGTAAGGAAGGCCGATGCGCGGGACCACGCCGCCCTTGAGCGAGTTGAGAATGACGGCAGCGACGCGCTTGGGCACGCGAGGTGCTGCGGATGCGGTATCACTCATGGTCTAGGTATCCTCTCACGTCTGCTTCGTAGTCCTCGATAATCTGCGGCCCTGCCGCGCTAAATTCAATTACGGTGTCGCCCACCAGGTCAAAGAGCGCCTCGTTGATGGTATCGACGAGCATATCTTCACTCTGGCCCGATCGCGCCACAGCCGATGCTGCCTGCACTGCGTTCTGCTCGAGCAACGCACGAAGGTAGTCTTCTGCGGCGGGGGCGAGTGCGGACGTGATGCCGGCGGGCATGGCCGTCGCGGGCGTGGGTGCTGGCGCGAGGAGTGGGGCCACGACATCAAACTGCTCGGTGGAGACGGTCGACTCGTCAGCCTCGTCCTGCCGCATGGCCGTCGCGACAGGTTCGGCAATCATGTTGGTCTCGGGTTCGGCTTTCGGTTGCCCAGAGTCTGCTTCCGCGGCTTCCGTAAGCATGTCGTCCTCACGCTCCTCGTCGATCAAAAGCGCCTCGCGCGTCTGTGCGGCGGCACTTCGGATATGCCCCAGCTGGCTCAGGTCGATATTGATCTTGACGGGTTGGTGCGCGGCATCCCACGAAAGCCATGCCACGATCTCGTCATCGATAATCTTGGCCAGATATTTGGGGACCTTTTCTTCCTTAAGGGGATGGGCGGGATCCAGCGCCAGGCGCAGACGCTGGTCGCAGGCGCGCATCATCTCACCGAGTTTGCCACTTTTTTGCCTGCTGCCGTGGATGCGCATGCACTCCCAAAAGCCGTTTTGGCAACGGTAGATATGGATGGGGTCCAGACGGTATTCGCAGTCCTCGTGGCGCTCGGGCGCAAAGAACACGGCCGAGGCAAACATGGTGTAGGGCATGGCCGTCTCCTCCCCAAACAAGCTCGC
>CAVCBD010000024.1:0-25975 GCA_963599935.1 Acutalibacteraceae bacterium
ATTGACTTCGGAACCCATCGCGGCATAGACGGCAACGGTGTGCGGCGCCGCGGCACTCAAGCGATCCAACAGCTCAATCAGCCGCGCACAGATAGCGGCGGACTTTGCCGTCCGCACATTCAAATCAATCGCATCGCGCCGAGCAATCACCGCCCGTCGCACCTCAGCCTTACCCATCCCGGCCTCCTCTAGCAAACCTGCCAAAAAGGGACAGGTTTATTTTGGCAGGTTTTATTTGGGTAAACGTCCAAACTACCACACAAGCCATCGCAAAGGGGGCAGTTCATGGACACCTTCGTGGGCTTTGACGAAGAGCAGGTGTTCGCGGCGGTTTGTCTCGATCTGTAACAGTAACTCGGCAAAATTGGACCTAGATGTTACAGATTGAGACAAAGGGCCGGCGTCATCCGGAAACGTCTCGATTTGTAACATCTGGAGCCAATATTGCCGCCTTAGCGTTACAGATCGAGACAAACCGGCAGACTGCGGCAAAAGAAAAAGGTAGATTTTCAGGCATGCCCAAAAATCTACCTTTGTGCGTTAGCCGAGCAGGTCGACGACGTTAAAGCCGACGTTGCTCTTGGCGATGACGTCTCGGCCGCCAAAGACACAGGTCGGCGATTCGGCCGCAATGCGCGCCACGTCGGCGCCGAGCGAGCGAAACTCACCGGGTGTGGCCGCGAGCATCTGGGCGCGACGCTCCTCGCGCGCATGCGGATCGAGCCCAGCCAGGTAGGTCGTATTGCGGCGCTTGGTGAGCGCGTACGGCTTCACGGGCGCGTCCATGCCGCTCACGCAACTCACGATAAAGCCCTCAAAGGCGGCCTCGTCGGGCTCAAAGCTGCCGAGCCATTCGCCTGCGCGCGCCATGCGCTCAATCGAGGGATCGATTGCCGGGTCGCGGTAGGTGTAGAACGCCGTCTGACGCTCGCCGGCCGCGCGGAATCCGCAACCGTACGCACCGCCCTTCACGCGGATCTCGTTCCACAGGTAGTCGTAGGAGAGCGCGTTGGCAGCCACGGCCCAAGTGCCTGTCACGTCAATGCCCAGGCGACGCGGGTCGCACGCGCTTGCCGCAAAGCAGATGTCGCTGGGGATCACGAAAGCCTCGTGGCGGTCGCACGGCGCCGGCACCACGAGCGCGTCGCGGCCGGCACCATCGCCCGCACCCAGCCCCAGGTCGCCCGCGGCATCCCAGTACGCGTCAAAGTCCTCGTCGCTGCCGGTAAAGCTCGCCATGCAGCCATCGGCCACAAAGATGCGGCCTGCCAGTTCGGTAAGCTTGGCGCGCAGGTCGTCCAGGCGCTCGTCAAAGTGGTCGAGCAGATCGCGCAGGAACAGGTAGAAGTCCACGCCCGAAAGCTGCTCGCGCACCACGGCCGAAGGCGAGCTGTAGCTCATCGCGCGACCGAGCGCCGCCGAGTGACCGTTGTTGATAAAGCCCTGCTCGAGCCCAATGCGAATCTGCGTGAGCACGTCGCGCACGCGGTCGGCGTCGGCATCTGCCAAAAGCGTGCTCGACCATACCTCGCGCGGCAGACTCGCCAGTGCATCAATCTTCTCGGACAGGGCGCCGGCGCTCACCAGCAGGTAGGGGCGCACGCCGTCCACGTCGGGCTGGGTCATGACTTCGGTCGTAAAACTCAAAAAGCCCAGCTTGCCAGCGAGCAAGTTGTCGAGTTCCTCGGCCGAGTGCTCGCGCGTGGGCAGCTGCTTAAGCAGGCGGCAGAGCAGCGTCACATAGGGCAGGTCCTCAAACGCGACGCAGCTCAGGTCGAAATACTGCATGGCGTAGGCCAAACGGTTGGTGGGGATGCCGTGCCGCAGGCAGGGGATGGGCGCGGTCGTGTCTACGACCAGCGGCGGCTCGGGGCGCGCCTCGCCAATGTCGGACACGCGCAGGCGCGGCAGCGTGGCCTTGTCCTCGGGCGTGTCCTCGGCCTCCTGCGCGGCACGCAGCGCGGCCGTGCGCTCGACCACGTCGTCCAACTCGGCGTCGGTCATGGCATCGCGCTTGGCTGTCAGCTCGGCGGCCTCGACACCCTCCGCGCCCTCGGCGGCGTCCACCGGCACCAGCTCGACGAGCGCCATGTGGTCGTTCTCCAGCACCAGCTCGCGCAGCAAGTCCTCAAAGTAGCTGCCGTCCAGCTCGCCGCGCAGCTCCTCGTACACCGGACCGTACTTGAGCGCCAGCGTCGCGGCGTCGTCATCGTAGAGCCACGTGCTCAGCGCGTCGCACGCAATGGCCACGCCGTCGGCGATGCCGTAGTCGCGCTGGCGCAGGTCGTACTCGTTGCTGCTGATGATGGCCTCCAGGCGCTCGCGCGGAACGCCGTGCTCGCACAGGTCGCGGCAGGCGTCCTGGAACGCGCGGCGCAGCTCGCGCGCCACGCCGGGCTGGGCATTTTGCAGCATAATGAGCTCATAGGGCTGCAGGCACTCGGCCGCGGTATAGCTCACCACGTTGCCGCCCAGGCCTGCCGCCAGAATGGCCTTCTTAACCGGCGCCTCGTTGGAGCCCAGCAGCGCCTCGAACAGGATATCCGCCGCGATCGTGCGCTTGCGGTCGAGTGCGTTACCCAGCACCAGGCCCATGCCAACCATGGCATTCTCGGGCGTGGTGGCCATCTCGACGCGCTTATACTCGCAGGTCACGGGCACCTGCACGTCCAGCGGATTGGGCGCCAGCGCGGACGGGTCCTCGCCGCCGGCAACGGCGGCGTCCATGCGGCGGCTCGCGGCACTCGACTGCGACAGATAGCGCTCGTCCAAAAACGCCAGCGCGCGGTCCACATCCATATCGCCGTAGAGCGTTATATAAGAGTTGGAAGGATTGTAGTGGCGCGCGTGCGTGTCCAGGAACTGCTCGTAGGTGAGCGCGGGAATCGCGCGCGGGTCGCCGCCGCTCTCGTGCGCATAGGCGGTATCGGGATAGAGCGCGGCGTTGACGGCGTCGTCCAGCACGCTCATGGGGTCGGACAGCGCACCCTTCATTTCGTTGAACACCACGCCGTTGTAGCGCAGCGTGTCCGCGCGCAGATCCTGGGAGCAGGCGTCGTCGGCGTTGCCTTCGCAGCCCTCGCCCTCCGGCAGGTCCAGCTCGTAGTGCCAACCCTCCTGCTCAAAAATGGTGGGCTTGGTGTAGATGGCCGGGTTGAACACCGCGTCCAGGTACACATCCATCAGGTTGTACAGGTCCTGCTCATTGGTGGTGGCGACGGGGTAGATGGTCTTATCGGGGTAGGTCATGGCGTTGAGGAACGTCTGCATGGAGCTCTTGATCAGATCGACGAACGGCTCCTTGACGGGGAACTTGGCCGACCCACACAGCACCGAGTGCTCAAGAATATGGAACACGCCGGTGGAATCGGCCGGCGGCGTCTTAAAGCCAATGGCGAAGGCCTTGTTCTCGTCGTCGCACGCCAGGTACAGCAGGCGCGCGCCCGAGGCGGTGTGGCGTAGCACGTAGGCGTCCGCGTCGAGCTCGGGTACGGCCTCGCAGCGCTCGACGGCAAAACCGTGGCAGGTGGTACCGGGTACCAGCAGCGCGGCAGCGGTGGCGCGCGAATCGGTTGAGGTAGTGGGCATATGCAGTCTCCTTTGACGCCCCGACGGGGGCGAATCGAGTCGAATCCCCGAGAGTATACCCATATGGAGCGCCCGCCCTGCGACGAACTGGCGGTAATGCTGGCGGGAAGTCGATGCGTCCTGGATGCCCGCGGCACGAGCGTGGATTTCCGGACGGACGAGCGTGGATGTTCGGGCGCCCACCAGATGAGCGTGGAAATACGGACGCACGAGCGTGGAAAAACGGACGCCCGCCGGATGAGCGTGGATTTTCGGACGCCCACGGCATGAGAGTGGAAAATCGGACACACGAGCGTGGATAAATGGACGCCTGCCAAATGAGAGTGGAAAATCGGACGGAATCAGCCGTCAAAAGCCCAAAAACCGTCCGAAAATCCACTCTCATTTTCCAGCCGTCCAATAATCCACGCTCGTCCATTACCCATGTATCTCCTGTCTCTCACTCGTCTCTAACACGAGAGATAAAGAGACAACCGAGAGATAAATATGAGAGATAACGGTGTCGTAAAGAGATAGATAACGAAGCGGTATTTCGAATATTGATTGTTCTACCAGCAAAAACATGTTTTAATGAAGCAAATAGTAGATAGTTTATCCCTCATCTCTCACTCATCTCCGAGACGAGAGATAAGTGATGGATGAGAGATAATTACGAGAGATAACTGAGAGACGAGAGAAACCTATTGGGACACTCGCCGCAGAGTCGAGACGAAAGGGCATGCAGATGAACGAAAACGAGCTGGCCAATTTGCTCGAGTCCTTAAGGCGTATGGGCTCGGATGATCTTAACGTCGAAGTGAAGGAAAGCGCCACGACGCTTTCTCGCGACGTGTGGGAAACAGTGAGCGCCTTTGCAAACACTGCCGGCGGAATCATCGTGCTCGGCGTGAGCGAGCGCGCGGGTTTTGTCCCGGTTGAGAACTTCGAGACCGAGAAGGTGCTCAACCAATTTGTCGCAGGCATGGGCGATGCCGGCGGTCGAGGAAAGCTGGCCAACCCGCCCAAATACACGATTGAGCGAGTGGAGCTCCAGGGTACCATCGTTCTCGTCATCACGATTGAGGAGCTCGATCCGTCGAGCAAGCCCTGCTATGTAATAGAGCGCGGCGCCCAGGGCGGCAGCTACAAGCGCATCGACGACAAAGACGTGCCGCTTTCATCGACCGAGGTGCTCGCGTTGGCGTCATACGAACGGACGAGCCCGAGCGATCGCGACGCGGTGCCGGGTGCGGGCGCAGATGACCTCGACGAACCATTGGTCGACCGCACGATAGAGCGTGCTTTCTCATTGACGCCCCGGGCAATGCGCGGCGCGTCGGACAAGAAAACGAAGCTGGAGCGCCTGAATATCTTTGATTCCCAAGGTAGCGTCACTAAGGCTGGACTCTTGGCTGTGGGCACCTACCCGCAGCAGTTCTATCCCAAGCTCTTTATTGATGCGGCCGTTCATGTCGGGACCCAGAAAGGCACGGCGGGATCGCTGAGGTTCATGGATCGCACAATCTGCGAGGGAACGTTGGGCGAGATGATCTCGGATGCCGTCGCAGCCGTCGCCAAGAATTTGCACCGTACCTCGACCGTCAAGGGCGTCTCGCGCACCGATTCGCTGGAGATTCCCGAGGAGGTCCTGCGCGAGGCGATTGCCAACGCGGTGATTCACAGGGAATATGGGGATCGCTTCTGCGGGCAGTCGATTGCCGTTGACGTCTTTGATGACCGTATCGAGGTGACGAACCCCGGCGGTCTGTACGGAGGAAAGACTCGCGAGAACTTGTTTGACGGCAGCTCCCGATGCCGCAACGCGACGCTCGTGAAACTCATGTCGATTGTTCCACTGCCGGATGGCGCAGGTTCGCCGGCTGAGGGCAATGGCTCGGGCATTCCGATGATGATCGATACCATGCGTGCGCATGGTTTGGCCGAGCCCCTGTTCTGCCCGGGATTCGATCGGTTCAAGGTCGTACTTTACCGCTCAAAGACCGAGCCGGTCGATCACGGCGGGGACTTAATCGTGACGGCGCTCAAACGCTACGGTGAGCTGGGGACGCGCGAGCTGGCAGAGCGCACGGGGCTCACCATTTCCCAGGTTAGGTCGCGCGTCAACGCGCTCATTGCCCAGGGCGAGCTTGAGCCCACGGCGTCAGCGACGAGCCGCAACCGCAAGTACCGGCTAACGGAGCACGCAGAGCAGATGCGTTAGCGGACGAAGTGACCCAATAATCGACTCTCGATTGACGCCCGCTGGGGTAAGGCGGTTGTTGCCCAGTCGACGGCGATGCTAAAGACTTGGCTTACGCTGGCATGGCCCCGAACCGTCCATCAAGAACAGCCTAAGAACCAGCTTGATGGCGTATCCCGGCTTGATCTCGGCAGCGTCAAAGACGTGGCGCTCGGTAAGCTCGCTGCAGTATGCATAGATGTCGCGGATGAGCTCCGCGCCCGAAAGCGTAAACATGTAGCCTGCGTCCGAAAGCGCGTTGGGTGCGGTAGGCAGCTTGGCCATGCGGCAAAACGTGGACAGGTCGGGTGCCATGGTGCCCTGGTAGTCAAGGGCGCTGCCGGCTTCCTGTGTGGCAAGTTCTAACTGGCGCACGCGCTCGAGTGCCGCTGCCAACACAAAGCTCGGCGTGGGTGCATTGATGTCTTCCGTGGTCGCCACGAGCCTGCCTGCGGCCTGCGTGACAAGCCAGGCAACCTCGCGCTGGCACCGCACGGCCTTGCGCGTAACCGGTTTGATGGATGAGGAGGAAACGCTCCCCTTAGGCGGATTCGAAGCAGCCACAAGACCCTCCCATGAACGATCGGGCCCAACAAGCCCGGATGAAACACGTGCTACATCAGTATACAGGGGAGTGGGGCGGAAAAGCGGAGCCGACAGCGTGAACTGCCGGCTCCGGGTTGCTTACTTTAGAGTCCGTACACTTCGACCATAGCTTTGCCAATGCGATGGGGCACGCCGGTGACGAGTGCGTTGCCCATGCAGAAGGCTCGATGGCCGTCGGTCATGCCCGTATCGGTCCAGCCTTTTGGGAATCCCTGAAGCTGGTCGAGCTCGTCGGGAACAAGACGGCGGAAACGGCCATCGGGACATTCGATGACATGCTTGAAGCGGCTTGCTCCCGTGCCGCCTTCTCCCGTGAGGATGGTGCGGCTCGGCTTGTCGGTGGCATCTGGGAAGCTCATGGCTCCCTCGGAATACGTGTACGTAAAGCCCGTCTTTTTGTTGGTGCGCTCTTCGCGCTTGCTGCCCTTAAGGTAGCGCCAATCGGGAAGCTTCTCATCAGAGATGTAGAACTGCTCCGGGACATCAGTCTCGTCGACAAGCACATCGCCAAGCACGCGACGCTCGCCGTGATAGTCCTCAACGAAGTCGCAGGTCAAAACGTGGCAGCCCTGCATGACGCCGGCATTCTTGAACTGAGATGTCTTTTGACCAACACCAAAACGAGTCGAGTTCTCGTAAGGATCGGGCAGGACATCGAGTTCCGCCATTTCGTCAGGATAGATGGCGGGGAAGGCCTTCGCCATGACGCCGTTGTGCATGCGGTCAACAAGATCGACCTTGCCGGCGTTCTTCTCGCAGAAGATATAAACGCGCTTGCGACGTTGGGGGAAACCGTATTCCGCAGAGTTGACCACGCGCCATTCGACCGTGTAATCGAGGTCGGCGAGGCAGCTCAAGATGATGGCGAAGTCGCGACCACGCTGAGACGCGGGCGACTTGAGCAGGCGGTCAACATTCTCAAAGAGGCCGAAGCGCGGCTCCTTCATCTCGAGGAAGTGATAGATGTCCCACCAAAGGACGCCCTTCTTGCCCTCAATGCCATGCGCCTGATTGAGCGGGCGAGCGACGGAGTAATCCTGGCAGGGGAAGCCGCCGACGACCATTTGGACGTCGGGGATTTTAATCTCGCCGGCTTCAGCCTGCTCCAGGACCTTATTGATATCTTCGTTGACAACGGAATCTTCGCCAAAGCGGTCCATATAGCAACGGGCCGCGAACTGACGAGCCTTAGTTCCGGGCGGCTCCCACTGGTTGGCCCAAATGGTTCGGAAGGGGCCAGCGGGCTTCATGTAAAACTCGGGATGACTTGGGTCGGCGTAGCCTTCGAGACCCAGACGGAATCCACCGACGCCCGCAAAAAGCTCGGCAACGTTAATCTCAGACACGTTTCTCCAATCGCTGCTGTGTCCGTTTATGGTGCTCACAACAATAACCGATCGAGCGGACAAGATCAAGACCTCAATTTAATGGAGGAAAAAGCTGCCCTGAACTACCATGAGGTTAACTGCGAATTTCGGAGGTACCCCATGTCCAAGAAGCGCCTCGATTTCAAGCGCATGCTTGACGATACTGATTTTTCTGACCCCTCAAGTATTGAGCGCTATGCCGCCAATCTCGATGGTATGACGTTCCGTGATATCCTCGAGCTCGGCATTGCGCCGGAAGGGGAGAGCGCACCCAAGGATTTCGGGTCCAAAAAGTATAAGGGCGGCATGGGCACTCTTATTGAGGAGCGCTACTTTGGCTACAAGGCCAACAGCGATGATCGACCGGACTTTCCCGAGGCGGGCGTCGAGCTCAAGGCAACGTGCTTTGACGTGCTCAAAGACGGTCGCAAATCGGCCGGCGAACGTCTTGTCCTGACCATGATTCCTTACGACCGTCCCGTTTCGCTCGACTACGACAGCTCGCATCTCAAGACCAAGCTCAGCAATATCCTGCTGATTTACTACGGCCGTGACCGCTCCATCGATAAATATGACCAGCGTATTGAGCGCGCGGTTATGGTACGCCTGCCCGAAGAGGACATGAAGATCATTCGCGCAGACTACGAGAAGATTATTTCGTACATTCAGGATGGTCGCGCGGATGAGCTGTCTGAGGGCATGACGACTTATCTGGGGGCTTGCACGAAGGGCGCAACTGAGGCCACGATGTGGGCGGACCAGTATTATGAATACTTCAATACCGATACGGGTGAGATTGAGCGCCATCGCGCAAAGCGTCGCGCCTTTTCTCTCAAGCGCTCGTATATGGACTATGTGCTCCATACTTATGTCCTCGGTGCTCCGCGAGTCGGGGAGAGTATTGTTCAGGACGATGGCAAGTTTATCGATTTCGAAAGTTACGTAACTGGACTTATCGAGCGCCATTACGGTGAGACCGATCGCCAAATTGCCGAACAGTATGGACTGGAGTACACGGGCAATAAGGCGCAGTGGACAACGCTTGTCTATCGCATGCTCGGAATCAAAAATAATGCTGCCGAGGAATTCGTCAAGGCAGGCATTTCCGTTCGAACTGTTCGAGTTAACAACAGGGGGCACATCGAGCAGGCTATGTCGTTCCCGCCGTTTGAGTTCAAGCGTTTGATTGAAGAAGACTGGGAGACGTCGCCTTTTCATGCGTGCCTTGAGACCAATCGCTTCTTCTTCGTTGTGTTCCGCGCGGACCACGATGGCGTGTTGCATCTCGACCGTTGCTTGTTCTGGGCGATGGGAGAAAACGAAATCGAAGGCCCTGCGAAAGCTTGCTGGGATGAGACACGAAAGGTAATACGTGAGGGCGTTGAGCTCAATCCGTATCGGGATGCGAGCGGAAAGCTTAAAGTGACTAACAATCTGCCCGGCATGGCGGACAACCCGATCGTTCACGTTCGTCCGCATACCTCAAAAGCTGCGTACAGATTCGCCGACGGAACCGAAATCGGCGATATTGCTAGGAACGCCTACGAGCTGCCCGACGGACGCTGGATGACCAAGCAATCGTTCTGGTTAAACAAGGGTTATCTGGAGCACATCCTGGGACTGTAGCGTTTCGGGATTGTTTAACGATCGAACCCCTGATTATCAATGTCCCGGTGTCGTCCCTACAAATAAATCCCCTCACCGAGCTGCTTGTGGAACTCGGCGTGATGGTCGCGTGCCCAGGTAAAGAGCGCCTGGTCAAAGTCGGTGCGCGCGGCCGGGACGCCAAAGACGCCGGCAACTTCGACGCGTACAAACTCCAGTGCCGGCAGCTTGTTGATGGCAGTGAGGGCAAACGGGGACGAGGGCTCCTCGAACAGATAGCGGCTGCCTTGCAGCGCGTTGCAACTGGTGCACGTGTTGCCGAGCGACGGGGCTTTGGAGGCTCGCGCGCCTACGGGCTTGTAGCCGCAGCGCTTAGAAAGATAGTCGCGGATCTCGCCCGGCACGCAGCCAAGAGCGGGCACGATGGCGAGTGCGTTGGCGTTGGCCGTGTCGATGGTAATGTGCCCGGCTTCGTTGGGCGCGTGCGCGATGGCGATGCCCTTGTCGTCATCGGTTCGATAGGGAATGCCGAAGGCCGCGACCGAGGTCTCTTTGTGACACTTCCAGCACTCGCGCTTGCCCAGTACTAGATATATATACGGCGCTGAGGGGTCGGATCGGTCAACACCGGGCAGCCACTCGGCAAGGGGCTCGGGGTTGACGCCGCTGGGTACATACCAGATCTTCTTGGTCCGGTCCCATTTGGCGCCCAGCGCCTTGGCTTCTTCTTTGTGCGAAAAGGGGACATCGAGCTCGGTGCGCATAGCGGCTCCTTAGTGCGCGGGTGCAGGTGGCTCAAGGATACCGCAGGGCGTGGACGTCGTAGCGTTTGGCCGAGAAGTCGCTGTGCGGGCTGGTTGGTTGTGGCGTCGGGCAAATTGGCAAGTAAATGGCCAGCTTTTGGTCGGCTGGCGGCAACCTTGCCAAGAGCTTGACGGATTGCGGTTTAGACGTCGGTGAATGAACACTTGGGGATGCGAAGCGGCAAAATAACCGCGGGTATTTGCCAAAACTCAAAAAGGAGCGCCATCTGTTGCTCGTGCACATCAAGCGAATTTATATTCGTGATGGATATCAAAGTTATTGTTGATGTTGGGGTATTGAATTTGTTTGGCAGCCATTCGTCAGGTGAATTGATGTTACGTTGCGATGACGGTTGGAGCTGCCAGCGGATTTGGCGACATAAAACAAAACAGCCCAGAGACATAGCCTCTGAGCTGCGAACATTTGGTGGGCGTTAGAAGATTTGAACTTCTGACCTCTTCCGTGTCAGGGAAGCGCTCTCCCCCTGAGCTAAACGCCCGATCAAGAGTGCGCGAATGCGCAGGGAATAATATAGCGGAGCCAGGACCTGGTGGCAAGAGCATTTTTAAAAATCGTTAGCTTGTGGAGTAGGGTTCCGCGTCGATCTTGTCTTTTTTAAGAGCTCGTAGCCGTGGACCGCTTGATGCATAATGCGTTAGTCGATACGTCATGGAGTCGTGGACGAACGTCATTGACGGATTTGTCTTACCGATAAACGGCCAAGCTGTTAGCTTGCATCCTTACCGTGGTAAGGTAAGCCGAATTGTTTCCAGATTGTTTCGGGGGAGTGGAATGAGCAGAGAGCACGCTGAGCAGCTCGAAAACGCAAAAGCTTCGGTGCCTATGACCGACATTTCGAACGTTGAGGTGCCCGAAGGTACCGATGAGTTCAGTCGCAGCATTCGTCGCGCGTGGCGTGGACGTCTCAACGATGCCTCGACGCGCAAGATGATCACGGGCGTCGTGGCGACGCTGGTGGGCGGTTCGTTTTGGGGCTTCTCGGGCACCAGCGCGAGCTTTTTGTTCGACACCTACCACGTCGACACGTTGTGGCTTATGAGCGTGCGACAGATTCTTGCCGGCCTGCTCTTTATGGCCGTGGTTGTCACGCGCGATCGCGCGCGCCTGGTCAAGCTCTGGACCACGCCCGCCGACCGCAGGCAGCTGCTGCTCTTTACCGCCTTTGGTTTGCTGTTCAATCAGTTTTGCTATCTTTCGGCCGTGCGCCTGACCAACGCCGGAACCGCGACGGTGCTCCAATGCCTGCAGCTGGTCATCATTATGGGATACACCTGCGTCATCGATCGCCGTATGCCGCGTACGCGCGAGGTTATCGGCATTGGCCTGGCTCTGGGCGGTACGTTTTTGATTGCAACTGGCGGCGACCCCACCAGCCTGAGCATCTCGCCGCTCGGCCTGGTCGCGGGCCTTATGTGCGCGGTCAGCGCCACCTGCATGGCGGTGATTCCGGCCAAGATTTTGCCCGAATACGGCAGCCCTATCGTTACGGGCTCTGCCATGCTCACTGCGGGCATCGTTTCGTGCGCCGTGGTTCAGCCATGGGCTCATATGCCGGCGCTCGACGCTGCCGGCATCGAGGCGCTCGCGGTGTTTGTGATTGTGGGCTCGTTCTTGGCGTACATGCTCTATATGCAGGGCGTTAAGGACATCGGTTCGGTGCGCGCGAGCCTCATCGGAACCGTGGAGCCGGTGTCGGCAACCATTACCAGCGCGGTTATGCTGGGCACGGTGTTTTTGCCGACCGACCTGATCGGCTTTGCCATGATCATCGTGATGATGTTCCTGACGGTATAGCCCCTGCGGTTGCTTTAAAGGATAATAGCCTGGCGGCGCGTTGCTTTGGCGGCGCGCCTTTGTCTATAGAGAGGACCTCTTATGAAGTACTTTGGCACCGACGGCTTTCGCGGCGAGGCCAACGTTGGACTGACCGTGGAGCATGCGTACAAGATCGGCCGCTTTGTGGGCTGGTATTACGGCGCCAATCGCAGTGCTAAGGCACGCGTGATCGTGGGTAAGGACACGCGTCGTTCGAGCTACATGTTCGAGGCGGCGCTGGTGAGCGGCCTGGTCGCGAGCGGTGCGGACGCCTACATGCTGCACGTGATTCCGACGCCGGGCGTGGCGCACCAGACCGTGGAGGGCTGCTTCGATTGCGGCATCATGATCAGCGCGAGCCACAACCCGTTTTGCGATAACGGCATCAAACTCGTCAACAGCGACGGCTTTAAGATGGACGAGGACGTGCTGGAGCTCATCGAGGACTATATCGATGGCAAGAGCGAGGTGCCGCTGGCCACGGGCAACCACATTGGCGCCACGGTGGACTACATGCAGGGGCGTAACCGCTACATCGCCTCGCTCATCGCAAGTGCGAACTTTTCGCTGCAGGGCGTCAAGATTGGCCTGGACTGTGCCAACGGCTCGGCGTCCTCGGTTGCCAAGCCGGTGTTTGACGCGCTCGGCGCCGACGTACGCGTGATCAACGCCGCGCCCGATGGCTTTAACATTAACGTCGACTGCGGCTCCACGCATATGGAGCGCCTGCAGCGCCACGTGGTGGAGCAGGGCCTGGACGTGGGCTTTGCCTATGACGGCGATGCAGACCGTTGCCTGGCCGTGGACGAGCGCGGCCGCGTGGTCGACGGCGACCAGATCCTGTACGTGTGCGGTGTGTACCTGAACAAGCATGGTCGTCTTTCGGGCGGTACCGTGGTGCCGACGATTGCCAGCAACTTTGGCCTGATCAAGTCGCTGGAGCTTGCCGGCCTGAGCGCCGTGACCAGCGGCGTGGGCGACCGCCACGTGTACGCCAAGATGCGCGAGGGCGGCTACAGCCTGGGCGGCGAGCAGACGGGCCACACGATCTTTGGCGATATCGAGCGCACGGGCGACGGCATTATGACTTCGCTGCGCGTGATGGAAGTGATTCGCGCCGAGCGCGAGACGCTCTCGCAGCTCACGGTGCCGTGCAAGCTGCTGCCGCAGGCGCAGGTTGCCGTGCGCGTGGCCGACAAGGACGCTGCACTCGACAGCATGGGCGTGCAGAACGCGATTGCCGAGGCTGAGGCTTCGCTGGCAGGTGAGGGCCGTGTGCTCGTGCGCAAGAGCGGAACCGAGTCAGTCATCCGCGTCCTGGCCGAAGCCCCCGACCAAGCAGCAGCCAACGCCGCCATGAAGCGCATCGCAGTTGCCCTCGAAGCTTTGTAGTTACGCGGTTTTGCCAACCTAGTTATCGGGGACACTCTTCGCCATCCGGCACTTGGGGACGTTCCTTTTGTGCCGGCAGAAAAGGAACGTCCCTAACTGCCGGCACAAAAGGAACGTCCCCAAGTGCCGGGTTTCTGGCTGACAAAGGGTGTCCCAAACGACTAGTCGTTTAAGAACGTCCCCAATGACTAGGTGGAGAAAGGGGGCGTCGCGGATCGATTCCGCGGCGCCCCCTTTGCGTTGGTGTGTCGGTTATACCTTACAGCTCGTAGAGCGTGGTGAACTTGTCCTGGAGGTAGCTGCAGTAGTAGCGGGCGTCGAAGGCCATGCCGCAGGCGCCCTTGATGAGTTCCGGCGCGTCCTTGGCGCGGCCCCACTGCCAAATGTGCTCGCCCAGCCATGCGCGGACGGGTGCCAGGTCGCCGCTCGCGCAGGCGCCGGTAAGGTCGACGCCGTCGCGGCACATGGCCGGTACAAACATGGCATCGTAGGCGCTGCCCAACGCATAGGTTGGGAAGTAGCCAAACGAGCCGCCGCTCCAGTGCGTGTCCTGCAAGCAGCCATGCGTGTCGTCGGGGACCGGAATGCCCAGATACTCGTCCATAAAGCGATTCCAGAGGGCGGGGATATCCTTAGCCGAGGCCTCGCCGGCAAACAGCATGCGCTCGATCTCGTAGCGCACCATAACGTGCAGCGGATAGGTGAGCTCGTCGGCCTCGGTGCGAATCAACGACGGCTGCGCGATGTTCACGGCGCGGTAGAGCGCGTCCTCGTCCACGTTGCCGTAGACTTCGGGCGCGTGGCGGCGCAGCATCTCGAGCAGCGGGCCCATAAAGGCGCGGCTGCGGCCCACGGTGTTCTCGAAGAAGCGGCTCTGGCTCTCGTGGATGCCCATGGAGGTGCCGCCCTCCAGGCACGTGCGCGCGTAAGCGGGGTTCACGCCCAGCTCGTACATGGCGTGGCCTGCCTCGTGGATGATGCTGTAGACGTTGGAGATGCAATCGTCCTCATAGATGTGCGTGGCGATGCGTGCGTCGCCCACCGAGAAGCCCTCACTAAACGGATGCTCGGTAAAGGCGAGCGTGGTGTCGTCCAGGTCCAGGCCCACAAGCTTCATGAGGTCAAAGCTCATGGCGCGCTGGGCAGCCTCGGGCACATGGGCGTGCAAAAAGTCGGCAGCGGGCTGCTGGCCGCGCTCGCCGATGGCGTGCACGAGCGGCACGACCGTGGCCTTGACCTCGTCGCAAAACGCATCGAAGTTCTCGGTGGAAAGACCTCGCTCGTACTGGTCGAGCCACACGTCGTACGGGTCGTGCTTGGGGTCCATGAGCTCGGCCTGGTGTTTAAGCTGCCCAACGATCTTGTCCACATAGGGCTCAAAGCTCGCCCAGTCGTTGGCCGCCTTTGCCTTGTGCCACACGGCGTCGGCCTCGCAGGTGAGCCTGGTCCAGGCCTCGGCTTCCTCGGTGGGGATGGCGCTGGCCTCGCGCTGGTCACGGCCGAGCACGCGAATCTCATCGAGCAGCTGCGGGTCGTCGATCTTGCCGCCCACAACCGTCTCGCGCGCCAGCGAACGCACGAGCTCAACGGACTTTTCGCTGGTCAGGAGCTTGTGATGCTCACCGGCAAGGGTGCCCATGGCGTCGGCGCGGGCGGCGGCGCCGTTGGCGGGGGCGATGGTCGCGCCGTCAAACTCGGCGATCTTGAGCAGATACTCGCGGGTCCACAGCTTGCCCTCGAGCTTGCGGAACTTCTTGACGGCCTTTTCGGCCTTCATGCCCTTGGCGGCTTTTGCCACGGCGGCCTTGGCCTTCTTATCGAACTTCTTTCCCATACCATATCCTTGATCTCGCAGGCCGCCCGTCGCACGCGGTGGCGCGGCCAGTTTGCACAGCTACCTGCCTTGTACCCAGCGCGAACAAAACAGAACGCGGCGATGCGCGCGCAGAATGTGCTATCCTATAGCCCAATGCGTTGACGGAGAGGGCTTTGCCCGCCGCGCCGCCGGCAAGAGAGGGAAGGTCATGGGCTGCAAGCCTTCCTGCGGTGGCAAGGGCCAAGCGTTCACTCCCGAGCAGCGACCTCAACGGGCGCGCGGCCAGCGGCGGCGAAGCCCCAGTAGGGAAGCCGTGAGCCTCGCGACAAGGGGCGCAGAGTGGGCACGGCGGGCCAGACATCCGCCGGGTCAAACAAGGTGGTACCGCGGAATTCAACCGTCCTTGGGCAATGCACATGCCCGAGGACGGTTTTTTGTTACCGAACCGGGCCGCACATTCGCAGCGTCGCGTGGCTCCGGCCGCCGCGGCAAGTGGACGTGCGAGAGACGAAAGGGAAGACATGAGTCTGATTGATGATCTGGTCAAACTCGAGGAAGAGGCCAAGGAGCTCGTCGCCGGCGCCGACGACGCCGCCAAGCTCGAGGCCGCACGCATTGAGCTGCTCGGCCGCAAGGGCCGCATCACCGGCCTGATGCGCATGATGGGCAAGCTCGCCCCCGAGGATCGACCCGTCATGGGCAAGCGCGCCAACGAGATGCGCCAGCTGATCGAGGGCATGCTCGACGAGCGCACGACCGAGATGAGGGCCGCCGCCCTCAAGCATGCGCTTGAGCACGAGGCCGTCGACATCACGCTGCCGGGTATCCGTCCGCAGATCGGTCACCAGCACCTGATCAAGCAGATCATCGAGGAGGCCGAGGACATCTTCTGCGGCATCGGCTACACCGTCGAATCCGGCCCCATGGTCGACACCTCCTACTACAACTTCACCGCGCTCAACGCGCCCATGGATCACCCGAGCCGCTCGGCCCGCGATACGTTCTACGTGGTCGACAACAACCCCGGCAGCGTCGCGCACCCCGAGGCGCACGCCCACGGCGAGTCCGACGTGCTGCTGCGCACCCAGACCTCGGGCGTGCAGATCCACACCATGGAGTCGCAGAAGCCGCCCATCTACATGATCTGCCCGGGCACCGTCTATCGTCCCGACACGGCCGACGCCTGCCACCTGCCGCAGTTCAACCAGATCGAGGGCCTGGTCGTCGACGAGGGCATCACCTTCGGCGATCTGAAAGGCACGCTCGACTACTTTGTTAAGTGCATGTTTGGCGAGGATCGCAAGACGCGTTACCGCCCGCACTTCTTCCCCTTCACCGAGCCCAGCTGCGAGGTGGACGTGAGCTGCCACGTGTGCGGCGGCAAGGGCTGCAACTTCTGCAAGCACAGCGGCTGGATCGAGATCCTGGGCTGCGGCATGGTCGACCCCAACGTCCTTATCAACTGCGGCATTGATCCCGAGAAGTACACCGGCTTCGCCTTTGGCATTGGCGCTGAGCGCGTTGCGGCCCTGCGCTACGACCTGCCCGACCTCAGAACTCTCATGACGGGCGATATGAGATTCTTAAATCAGTTCTAAATCACCCGTTCTAGCAGGCATTTCTTTCTCATAAGGAGTAATCAAGTGAGAGTTTCTTACGACTGGCTCAAGACCATGATCGATATTCCGGAGGATCCCAAGACCCTTTCGGACGAATATATCCGTACCGGCACCGAGGTCGAGGCGATCGACACCGTGGGCGAGTCCTTCGACCACGTGGTGACCGCCAAAGTGCTCACTAAGACCCCGCACCCCGATAGCGACCACATGTATGTGTGCTCGGTCGACGTGGGCGACAAGAACCTCGACGCCGACGGCAACCCCGCGCCGCTGCAGATCGTCTGCGGCGCGCAGAACTTTGAGGCCGGCGACCACATCGTCACGGCCATGATCGGCGCTGTCCTGCCCGGCGATGTCAAGATCAAGAAGAGCAAGCTTCGCGGCGTCGTGTCCATGGGCATGAACTGCTCCGCGCGCGAGCTCGGCCTGGGCGGCGACCACTCCGGCATCATGATCCTGCCCGAGGACACGCCCTGCGGCATGCCGTTTGCCGAGTACGTGGGCTCGAGCGACACCGTGCTCGACTGCGAGATCACGCCCAACCGCCCCGACTGCCTGTCCATGATCGGCATGGCCCGCGAGACCGGCGCCATCTTCGACCGCGATTTCCACGTTGAGCTGCCCGCCATCAAGGCCGAGACCGGCCGCGCGGCCGACGACGAGCTTTCGGTCGAGATTGCCGACGAGGGCCTGTGCGACCGCTATGTCGCCCGCATCGTGCGCAACGTGAAGGTCGGCCCCTCGCCCGACTGGATGGTCAAGCGCCTCAACGCCCTGGGCGTGCGCCCGCACAACAACATCGTCGACATCACCAACTACGTGATGATGCTCACCGGTCAGCCCCTGCACGCCTTTGACCTGGATACCTTTGCCGAGCGCGAGGGCAGGCGCCGCGTGGTGGTCCGCGCTGCCCAGCAGGACGAGAAGTTCGCGACCCTCGACGGCGAGGAGCGCGTGCTCGACGCCGGCATGGGCCTGATCACCGACGGCGAGCGCCCCGTGGCGCTGGCCGGTGTTATGGGCGGCATGGATTCCGAGATCGAGGACGATACCGTCGACGTGATGGTCGAGAGCGCCTGCTTCAACGCCGGCCGCACCTCGCACACCAGCCGCGACCTGTCGCTGATCTCCGACGCCTCCATCCGCTTTGAGCGCCAGGTCGACGAGACCGGCTGCGTGGACGTCGCCAACGTCACGTGCGCGCTCATCGAGGAGATCGCCGGCGGTGAGGTCGCTCCCGGCTACATCGACGTGTTCCCCGCGCCCAAGACCATCGACAGCATTAAGCTGCGCCTGGCCCGCGTGCACGCCATCTGCGGTGCCGATATTGAGCCCGAGTTCATTGAGCGCTCGCTCACCCGCCTGGGCTGCACCGTGGAGCGTGACGGCGAGGACTTTATCGTCACCCCGCCGAGCTTCCGCCCCGACCTGCCGCGTGAGATTGACCTCATCGAGGAGGTCCTGCGCCTGTGGGGCATGGGCCGCGTGACGGCGACCATCCCGGCTGCCAAGAACCACATCGGCGGCCTGACCCGCGAGCAGAAGCTCACCCGCAAGGTCGGCGAGATCCTGCGCGCCTGCGGCCTCAACGAGACCACGACTTTTGGCTTTGCCGCCCCGGGCGACCTGGAGAAGATCGGCATGTCCACCGAGGGCCGCGGCTGCCCCGTGGTGCTCATGAACCCGCTGGTGGCCGAGCAGACCGAGATGCGTCGCTCGCTGCTGCCGGGCCTGCTGCAGTCCGTGGCATACAACGAGGCCCACGGCACGCCCAACGTGCACCTGTACGAGGTCGGCAGCCTGTTCCACGGCCGCGAGAACGCCAGCCTGCCCAAGGAGACCAAGTCCGTGGCGGGCGTGCTCTCGGGTCAGTGGAGCGAGCAGTCCTGGAACATGAAGTACCGCAAGCTGCGCTTCTTCTTTGGCAAGGGTATTGTCGAGGAGCTGCTCGCCCAGCTGCGCATCGAGAAGGTCCGCTTCCGTCCCGTCGAGGGCGAGGGCTACGCCTTCCTGCAGCCGGGCCGTGCGGCCGAGGTTCTGTCCGGCGGCACCGTGCTGGGCTGGGTTGGCGAGATTCACCCCGAGGCACGCGAGGCTATGGGCATCGATGAGGTCGTCGTTGCCTTTGAGCTCGACCTGGACAAGCTGATCAAGGGTGCCCGCAACCAGGAGAACTACCGCGAGTTCTCGCAGTACCCGGCCGTCGAGCATGACCTTGCTATCGTGGTCGACAACGCCGTGACCTGCGAGGATCTTGAGCGTCGCATTACCAGCGCTGGCGGCAAGCTGCTCGAGGGCGTGCGCCTGTTCGACGTCTACCGCGATCCGGTCCGCATCGGAGCGGGTAAGAAGTCCATGGCATTCGCGCTCACGTATCGCTCCGATGACCACACGCTCACCAGCGAAGAGGTCGAGAAAGCGCACCAGAAGATCGTCACCAAGGTGTGCAAGGGTGTGAACGGCGAGGTCCGCTCGTAATCTTTGCTGTTCGGAACCCGCCCCCTGCGGGGTTTTCACGGCAACGTCCTCGCCGCTTCGCGGCTGCGGGATGTTGCCTTAGAAAACCCCTCTCGGGGGCGGGTTCCTGCGTTAACCTTGTTGCGAGCGGACCGCACCTTCTTCCGGGTGACCGGAAAGTTGGGAGTGCATGGGCCCTTTATTGGGCGGTGCGTGGACCTGGGTTAATAACGTACGTATTGCAAGGACGTGCTGCGTTGTGGGCGGTGCGCCTTTTTGTTAGTATGCTGAGTCGGTGTTACGGATTGTTGGAAACGTAACACGCAACGTTCTGATTGAGAGGGCTCATGCATATTCCCGATAACTATCTGTCCCCGCAGACCGATGCCGTCATGGCGGTGGCGATGGTGCCCGTTTGGGTCCATTGCATCAAAAAGGTGCGCGCCACGCTCGATCGCGAGCACATGGCCTTCCTGGGTATTTGCGCTGCGTTCTCCTTTTTGCTCATGATGTTTAACGTGCCGCTGCCCGGTGGCACCACGGGTCACGCCGTCGGCGGTGCGCTGATCGCGCTACTGCTGGGTCCCGAGGCCGCGGCTATCGCCGTCTCGGTCGCGCTGGCGCTGCAGGCACTGCTGTTTGGCGACGGCGGCATCCTGTCCTTTGGCGCCAACTGCTTTAACATGGCCTTTGTGCTGCCGTTTGCCGCCGCTATCGTGTTCCGTGCGCTCAACAGCCGCCTGCACGACAAGAACTGGGGTACCTCAGTTTCGGCCATCGTAAGTGGCTGGGTCGGCCTGTGCCTGGCGGCCCTATGCGCAGCGATTGAGTTTGGTATCCAGCCCATGCTCTTCACCAATGCCTCGGGCGCGCCGCTGTACTGCCCCTTCCCGCTGTCCATCGCCATCCCGGCCATGATGATCCCGCACATGCTGGTCGCCGGCGTGGTCGAGGGCGTGGCGACGGCTGCGATTTACGGCTTCATTAAGAAGACGGCGCCGGGCATTATCGTCGGTCCCGAGGCCGCCGACGGCCAGCTTGCCGCTGACGGTGCTGCCGCCAAGAAGACCTCGCTGGTCCCCACGCTTATCCTGGTTGCCGTGCTTGTCGTGGCCACACCGCTGGGCCTGCTGGCCACGGGCGACGCTTGGGGCGAGTGGGACGCCGAGGGTGCCGCGACCGCCGTTCAGGAGGCTGGTGACGACAGCCTGCAGGCTTCGGTTGGCCTCGATACCCCGACCTTCGCCGATGCTCTGCCCACGGGCGATTATCTGCAGGCTTATTCCGAGGAGCGGGGTCTTGGCTTTGCCGGTCAGGCTGCCATGTACATCCTCTCGGGCGTGATTGGCGTGGCGGTGCTCACCATCGCGTTTCGCCTGATCTCGCTGACGGTCAAGGAAAGCGGTGCTCATGGCAATGGCCGAGCTGCCTAGCTGGCTTGCGGACGAGGAGCGATACGAGCCCACGGGTGCTCGGCATCGCGTGATGCAAAAGAACGTCCTGCACCTGGCGAGCCTGCTTGAGCGGGTTCGCCTGGGCGGCGGCGCACACGAGGGCGGGTCGGTTGTCGACCGCGCCCTTTCTTGCGTTTCGGCTCCGGTACGTCTGGTGGGGATGTTCGTCTGCGTCTTGTGCGTGTGCCTGACGCAAAGCCCACTGTTCCTCATGTTGATGGCGGCGATCGCGTTGGTGCTGGTTGCAGTACGTCCCGTACGTGGGCTGCGGGCGACCTTTGTGCCGGCGCTTGGCGCTGCGGGACTTGCGGTGGTTCTGGCGCTGCCGGCCTTGTTGTTGGGCGCATCGGCCGCGAGCGCCATGCTCAAGATAGCGCTCAAGACCTTTATTAACGTGTCGCTGGTGCTGGGCGTTTCGTGGACGCTTACCTGGAGTCGCATGTCGGCGGCGCTCAAGATGCTGCACCTGCCCGACGAGGTTATCTTTACGTTTGACATGGCGCTCAAGCACATCGAGGTGCTGGGTCGTACGGCGCACGATCTGACCGAATCGGTCATGCTGCGCAGCGTTGGTCGCGCGCCTGAGGGGTTTTCGCGTACCGACTCGGTCGCGGGTATCATGGGCATGACCTTTATCAAGGCGATGGAATGCAGCCGCGCGATGGACGAGGCCATGACCTGCCGCGGCTTTGCCGGTGTGTATCCGGCGCCGGCGCGCGCCGGGTTTAGCTGGCGCGATGCGGTCTATGCGGCCGTTGTGGTGCTGCTGGCCGTGCTGTGCGCCGTGCTATAGTGCGGGCAGTGACCGGCTTCGATGTGAATAGGGGAGGCGACGTTTTGGCTAACGATACGAATAGCGCGACAGGCACGAGCGGTGCCGCAGGTGCCGAGGCAACTCCGCTGATCGAGCTGCGCGACCTGGTGTTTTCCTACGCAGGCCATACGGTGGTCGACGGCGTGTCGCTGCAGGTCGATCGCGGCGAACTCGTTGCCCTGCTCGGTCCAAACGGCTGCGGCAAGACGACGATCATGCGCCTAATCAACGGCCTTGAGCTCGCGGACGCGGGTGCGTACCTGTTTGACGGGCACGTGATCGACGCGGCGTTCCTGAAGGATTCCGTGGCCGCTCAGCGCTTTCACCAGCACGTGGGCTTCGTGTTCCAAAACGCCGATGCCCAGCTGTTCTGCGCTACGGTAGGCGAGGAAGTTGCTTTTGGTCCTGCGCAGATGGGGCTGCCGGCAGACGAGCTCGAGCGCCGCGTGCGTGATGCCATGGAGCTGTTCCAGGTTGCCGATCTGGTCGATGTCTCGCCTTATCAGCTCTCGGGCGGGCAAAAGAAGCGCGTGGCGCTGGCGGCCGTCGTGTCGATGAACCCGGATATCTTGGTCCTCGACGAGCCCACCAACGGGCTCGATGAAGATTCATGCGACATCGTGGTCAACTTTTTGCTTGCCTACGTCGCGGCGGGCAAGACGGTCTTGATGAGCACGCACCACCAGGATTTGGTGCGACGTCTGGGTGCCCGTGCAATTTATATCGATCGATATCACCATGTGGTTGAGGCGCCGACGCCGTCATATGGAACCGAAAGCGGTGCCGTCGAATAGTTGCTGCGTAGAGCATACGTAGCCGCTCGCGCGGCTTTGCCGTGATGGTATAGTTATCCAGGTTTTTATGGGGGTGGCTATGCCAAGCTGGAACATTCATATCGCTCAAACGGAGCGTTTGCTGGAGCGCGCCGGTGCGCTTGCCGATAGCGTGCGCGACCGCAATGCCTTTTTGTTTGGCTGCGTGGTTCCGGATATCTTCGTGGGCTATATGGTCCCTGGCATCGCCGATCCCATTCCGTACCGCATTACGCACTTTGCCAAGCCTGAGCCCATCCCTAAGCCTCGTGAGCATGAGTTCTGGGATACCTATGTGGCACCGTTGCTTAAAAGTTCGCCCACCGGTGCGCCGGCCGCGGCGACCTCGATTATCGAGGAACGCGAGCGACTGAACCGCGTGCACTATCCCCAGCGCTACAAGGATGCCGAGCCGGTTGTCGGTCCCGGCGCCTGTGAGTTCTCGCTTGCGTCCGAAGATGTGGCGCAGTCGTTGCTCGATTTGACACTGGGTGTCTGGTCGCATCTGGTGGCCGATACCGTATGGAACACGCGTGTGAACCAGTATCTGGAAGCACACGGCGGCAAGCCGTGTGAGGAGTTCCGCATTAAAAAGCAAGGCGACTTTGACTGGTTTGGCAAGACGCTCGGCATTGTTTCGATTCCGCGCGCGACCGATCGCCTGTATACCGCTGCGGCACGTTTTGGGCAGTATCCCATCCATAAAGAATATGTGCTCAAGACCATCGGTGTCATGCACGAGATCGTGCGCGAAAACCCCGGTGAGCCCGATCATCCGCCGTATCGCCTGCTAACCGATGAGTTCTTCGACGCAACGTTTACCGAGGTCATCGAGCTGACCGAGGCGGGATTTGCGGCCCGCGTTGCTGCTTCTGATGTTCCCGCAGTCCCTCTGATCGCTAGCTGCTAGCCGGCCGGCTTGACGGCGAACAGCTCATCCCAATCGACCAATAGCTCCCGTCGCAGGGCATTTTCAGCGGTACGTTCCTGATCGGTCTTTGGGATGTAGGGGAGCCCCGCCTTTTTATGAATGAGCTCGGCGATGTTGTTAAAGCTCTTCTTGTCCTTGATCTGGTCGTAGGTAATTTGTATGACATCGTAGCCCATGCTGGTGAGCGCGGTGGTGCGTTCGGCATCGGAGAGGCTTGCGGCTTCGCTGTCATGGGCGGAGCGGCCTTGGCATTCCAAAATGACGCCCATGCTGTCGGTGTTGCTCTCGATGAGGATATCGGCGTAGCAGCAGGTTTTGTCATACAGCGAGCGCGCGGCGTCGCTGAGTGGGATGCGCACGTTGTTGGTGATGCCGATACCCAGGCCGCCCTCGTCACGGGGGAGTGAGACGAGTATGGATGTTTGGACTTCGAAAGGCGAGGCGGTCTGCCCCGTCATGTGCTCGGCCGCCCAGCGGAGCTGCTTAACGCCGCGCAGGCCTGCGGCCTGCTTAGCGAACGCGGCGATATCCGCTGCGGAAAGAAGCGGCGTGCGCTTCCACAAGTTGGTGCCATTGCCCTTGGTGTCGACAACACGTTTCCAACCACAGTCGGGCGGAATGAGCTTAAGCGAAATTGCATCATCGAGCTGCTGCTGCGCCCGTTTACAAGGCGTGAACACTGCAAAGGAGCCGCACATCTCGTAGCAAGCCATGAGTAACTGGTTGCGCGAGACCTGCGTAGCAAGGTTGAGCAGTGTGAACTCCGGGGACGTGACATCAAACCCATGCTCAGTCTGCCTAAACGACCCGGGAGGCGGCTCTTGGGTCAGGAGGTGCGATTTAAACAGGCTTCGCGATCCGGATTGTGCCCGAGTGAATACAAGCCTGTGAAGCGGTGCGTGAAGCAGGTCTTTTACAACTGCATGACTTCCGAGGCCGCAACATCTGCGATCCATGTTGCCAAGGCTAATGGCGGGGTAAAGGCCTAATACCTGCGGCGGGATACGGTGATAGTAAAAAGCGGATTGACCGCATAACGTCAGGTCCATGACGTCCTCCAGGTCGAAATGTGCTTTTGGACCGTGCGATGCCAGCGTCAATTCGGAAGTATGCGGCAAAATCTGAATCCTGTGAGCAGACCTGGCTTTTGAGGCTAGTTTATCAGGCATTTTGTTGCGAAAAAACGGGGTGTGCTCGGAGGTCTTAGAATTTGCCGCATACTTCCGAAATACAGGTCGATCTGGCTCTTGCTAAAACGATTTAGCAGCGTCGGTTAAGGTGTGGGTTTGCCACCGGGCGAACACTTTTAGCGCTTGGGGCTTTATTTTTTTGGACCTCGAAGGGCGGATTTCGCGCTTTTGGTAAAGAAATGAGTGCTTGTTTTGCTGTGCGCCGGCATTGGCACAGAAAAAGGGCCCGGAAGGCTTTGCCTTCCGGGCCCTTTGCAATGCAAATATGCTTGCAAGTACGACTTAGCGCACCTGAGCGACGTAAGCGACGTTGGTCGAGGAGACCTTGTCCTCGAGCTGGACGCTCATGCGGGGATCGCCGGCGGTAGCGACGGTCAAATCGCCAGTCTTGACGTAACCGAGCTCCTTAGCGGTCTCGATCGCCTTGACGATCGTGCCGTTGACGGTGCCCTGGGTAATCTCGGCCTGGTGCGGGATAACGCCCCAGTACATGATCATCTGCTGGACGGCCCACTCGTGGCGGGAGAACGCGCAGATCGGCATGTTGGGACGGAAGTGCGAGATCAGGCGAGCGGTACGACCGGTGGTCGTCGGCACGGTGATGCACTTGGCGCCAACGGTGGTAGCCATGTTCACAGCGGACATACCCACAACGTTGTTGACAACGCGGGTGCCGTGAGCATCAGCCGGAACCTCGAGCGGAGCGTGGGCCGGGAGGTACTTCTCGGTCTCGAGAGCAATGCTGGCCTGCATCTTAACGGCCTCGACCGGGTACTTACCGGCAGCGGACTCGCCAGAGAGCATAACGGCGTCGGTGCCGTCGTAGATGGCGTTAGCAACGTCAGCAACCTCGGCGCGCGTCGGGCGCGGGTTCTGCTGCATGGAGTCGAGCATCTGCGTAGCGGTGATGACGGGCTTGTAGGCCGCGTTGCACTTGGCGATGATCTCCTTCTGGATGTGCGGAACGAGCTCGGGCTTGATCTCGATGCCCAGGTCGCCACGGGCGACCATGATGCCGTCGGAAGCCTCGAGGATCTCGTCGAAGTTCTCGACGCCCAGGGCGCACTCGATCTTCGGGAAGATCGTCACGTGCTCGCCACCGTTCTCGCGGCAAAGCTCGCGGATGCCGCGGACGGACTCGCCGTCACGGATGAAGGAAGCGGCGATGTAGTCGATGTTCTCGGTCAGGCCAAAGAGGATGTCCTGACGATCGCGCTCGGTGATGGCGGGCAGCGAGATGTTGACGTTGGGCATGTTGACGCCCTTGCGCTCGCCGATCAGGCCGTCGTTCTTGACGACGCAGGTCATGTCCTGGCCGCTGACGGACTCGACCTCGAGGGCAACCAGGCCGTCGTCGATCAGGATAAGGGAGCCCTTTTCGACCTCGGAGGGCAGAGCCAGGTAGTCGAGGGAGATGTGCTCAGCGGTGCCGTGGAAATCCTCGGACGTGGGCTGAGCGGTGACAA